>JASHPZ010000041.1 GCA_030037815.1 Thermoplasmata archaeon
GACCGTGCGGCGGGGAGCGGCGGCGGCGACGGTGGTCGGCTCGCGCGCGACGGGGGCCGGGGGAGGCAGGCCGAGGTGCTGGCAGAGCGCGGTCTCGCGCTCGAGCGTCAGCCCGAGCCGGCGCGCCTCCTCCCGTTCCTCGTCCCCGAGCGCCTTCGACCCGGTGCGCCCGAGCGCGACGGCGTGCAGGAACCGGAGCTGCGGGTCCTCGGGCGTGCGGGCGAGCATCGCCTCGAGCTCGACGCGCGCGCCCGCCCAGTCGTTCAAGTCGACCAGCGCCGCGAGCAGGTGCGCGCGGACCTCGGTCCGGGCGTCGTCCTCCGCCAAGAGGGCCCGGTACATCTCGATCTCGTCCTTCGGACGCGACCGCGCGCCGAGGACCGCGGCGAGCCCGAGCCGCGCGTCCACGTCGTCCGGCCGGACCGCGAGCACTTCGCCGAACTGTCGCTCGGCCTCGTCGACCAGGTGCAGCCCCAGGAGCGCCCGACCGATGCCGACCTTGGCCGGCAGGAACCCCGGCTTCATCTCCGACGCTTGGCGGTAGAACCGCAGCGCGAGCGCCGGGACGCCCCAGTCGAGCCACGTCCGGGCGCGGTGGACGACCTCGTCCAGTTGCTGCGCGCTCGGGAGGAGTCGGCGGGCGTGCGCGGGCGGGGCCCGCGGCTCCTCGCCGAGCATCGACTCGAGCCCGAGCTGACGGGCGAGCTCCGAGAAGCGGGGGCCCTCGACCAGGGTCGCGCCGTTCCGCACGACGGCTTCGGAGAGCGCGAGCGGCAGGTGGGCGGGCGTCAGCACGACCAGCCGCGAGGCGGGGGCCCCGGCCTCCGTGAACAGTCGCTGGATCGTCTCGAGCGACACCTGATGGGGGTCTTCGAGGAAGGCGTAGAGGAACCCGTCCCCGGTCCGGAGCGCGAGCCCCTCGTCGGTCGGCTTCGCGGCGTCCAGGCGCTGGCCCATCGCCTCGGTCAGCGCGCCGGCCAACTGCACGAACGGAGCGGACGCCATCGGCGAGAGAACCTCCGCTGTGTTAAATACGGTAATCGTCCAACGGCAGCCGCCGTGGACCTCGCGCGTCTCTCCCGCTCGATCCCCCAACTCGAGGCCCGGTTGCGGAGCGCCTACCGGGTCGAACGGCGCGGGGCGCCCGCGGCGATCCGGCCGTACATCGACGCGAACGAGGAGTTCACCCTTCGGGGTGGGAAGCGATTCCGCGCCCTGCTCGTTCTCGCGGGGTATCACCTCGCGACCGGACGCTCGCCGACCCCGGTGCTCGGCGTCGCCGCCGGGCTCGAGCACTTCCAGAGTTGGATGCTGATCCACGACGACATCATCGACCACGCCGAGACGCGGCGGGGCGGCGTCTCCCTCCACCGCCGGATGGAGGCGGCCCACCGGCGGGAGGGCCTCGAAGGGTCGGGCGCCGAGTACGGGGTCGGCATCGGGATCACGCTCGGCGACCTCGAGGAGCCGTACACCGTGGAGTCGATCCTCGACTGCCCCGCGCCGCCAGCGGCGCGCCTCGCCGCGCTGCGGGAGTACGTCCGGATGACGCGCCTGACCGCCTACGGCCAGTTGCTCGACATCCGGAACGGAACGCTCGACCCCGGACGCGTCCGCGAGGCCGACGTCCTCGACGTGCACCGGCTCAAGTCGGCGATCTACACCGTCGTGTCGCCGCTCCACCTCGGGGCGCTCCTCGGAGGGATGCGTCCCGGTTCGCTCGCCGACCTCGAGGCGTTCGGGACCGACCTGGGCGTCGCCTTCCAGCTCCGGGACGATGTCCTCGGGGCCGGGTTCGACGGCGGCCAATCCGGGAAGAGCTCGAACGACCTGGTCGAGGGGAAGCGGACCCTGCTTGTCGTGCACGCCTGGCGCGAGGGCTCCGAAGCGGACCGCGGCCGATTGACGCGCGTGCTCGGCAACGCGCAGGCCACGCCCGAGGACGTCGAGCGGGCGCGGGAGGTCCTCCGGTCGACCGGCGCGCTCGACTACTCCGAGCGCCGGATCGCCGCGCTCACCCGCCGGGGCCTGGGCCGACTCCGCCAGAGTCGGACGATCCCGGCGCGGGGAAAGCCGCTGCTCGAAGAGATCGCGGACCGACTGGTCCGCCGCACCGCCTGACGGCGACTACGCGTCGTCGCCGCCCGAGGACGTCGGGGCGACCGCGCCCGCGGCCTGCAGCTGCTGCGAGAGTTCCTGCTGCATCGTCGTGTACCGTTCCTTCAGGTGGTTCTCCTGCCGCTCGACCGCCTTCAGGCGGACCTCGAGCGTCTCCTTCTCCTCGCCGAGGAGGTCTTCGACCTCCTTGCGGCCCTTCGCCTTCACGAGAAGGCCGCCGATCGGGCGGTAGATCGCCGCGTCCTCGGCGACCCCCTTGAGCTCCTCGAGCGTATGGGTCACTTCGCGCAGCTTGAGGTCGATCTGGAGCCGCTGCTGCTGGACGGCGGCGACCTCCTGCTGGAGCCGCTGGAACTGCTTGATGTCGTTCTGGAGCTTCGCCGGGAGGGCCACGCGGCGAGTCACCGAGGGCGAGAGATAAGCGCTTCGCCGCTCAGGGGCCGGCGCGGGCCGCCTCGACGGTCGCCAGCGCCAGTTGGACCCAGCCCAAGTACGTGTTCATCGCCGCACGGAGCGCGCCCGCGTCGGACGCGCGGACGTCGATCGCCACGCGGGACGGGGGGCCGCGCGAAACCTCGGCGCGGGCGCGCGGCACTTCGCGGGTCGCTTCGGGACCCAGCGCCCGCTCGAGGCGCTCGGCCAGCGCGTCGTCGGTGAGTTGGACCGTGATGCGGGCCGTCCACGCGTCGGTCGTCATCGGGCGAGGACGGGTTCGAGCCGCGCGAGGATGCGGTCGGTCTTCGCGGCCGCGGCCGCGACGTACTCGGCCGGGTCGAGGAGTCGGTCGACCTCTTCGGGCGGGATGAGCCGCGTGACGCGCGGGTCGTTTCGCAGTCGGGCCCCGAGACCGGCGCCGTCGCCCGCGTCCCGGGTGAGGGTCCGCATCACTTCGTGCGCCTCCGCCCGCGCGAGCCCGCGCGCGGTCAACGCGAGCATCAGGCTCTCGGTCATCGCCCCGCCGCCGGCCAGGTCAAGCTGGCGGCGCATCGCGGCCGCATCGACCTTCAGCCCGCGGAACACCTCGGCAAGCTTCGTCAGGAGGTCGTCGGTCAGCAGGATGGCGTGGGGGAGGACGATCCGCTCGTTCGCCGAGTTGGCGAGGTCGCGCTCGTGCCACTGCACCATGTTCTCCATCGGCGGCAGCGCGAACGCCCGCACGAGCCGCGCGAGGCTCGTCACGTTCTCGGAGACGACCGGGTTCCGCTTCTGCGCCATCGTCGAGCTGCCGACCTGTCGGGCCTCGTCGAACGGCTCGGCGACCTCGGCGATCTCCGTGCGCTGGAGGTTGCGGACCTCGGTGGAGAGGCGCTCCGCCGTGCTCGCGGCGAGCGCGAGAAGGTTCGTGAACTCGGCGACCCGGTCTCGCCCGACGAGTTGGCCGGGCGCTTCGTCCGCGGTCAGTCCGAGGCGTCGCATCACCCCGTCCTCGACCTCCGCCGCGTGGCTCCCGAAACCGGCGCCCGTACCGACCGCGCCGGCCATCTTGCCGACGGCGAGCCGGGGCAGGAGCTCGTCCAGCCGCGCGCGGTGGCGCACCACCTCCGCGGCCATGGCCGCGACCTTGTACCCGAAGCTGATCGGCACCCCGTGCTGACCGTGGGTCCGCCCGACTTCGGGCGTGGCCCGGTGGGTCTTCGCGAGGTGGAGCAGCGCCCGGGCGAGGCCGGTGAGGTCGTCGCGGAGCACCGCGGCGCTCTCCGTCAGTTCGAGGGCGAGCGCGGTGTCGGTGATGTCCGCGCTGGTCGCGCCGAAGTGGACCCATCGCCCGCCGTCGCCCGACTGTTCGGCGAGCGCGCGGCTGATCGCCATCACATCGTGACGCGTCTCCCGCTCGAGGGCGTCGACGCGGTCGAGCGAGACGTTCCCGGCCCGCGCGGCGGTTGCGATCGCGCGCGCCGCCTCCGCCGGGATCATCCCGAGCTCGGCCTCGGTCTCCGCGAGGGCCGCTTCGACCCGCAGTGCGCGGTCGAGACGGGCCCGTCGCGAGAAGAGCGCGCGGACGACGTCCCGGCCGTACCGGAATTCGAGCGGACAGAAGAGGGCCGCCGAATCGTCCGTCACGCCGGGGAACCGGGAGTCGTCTATTTATCCGTGGCGCGGGCCGGCGGGAAGTCGTTGGGCTGCGGGCCCGCGCGCGCGTCCGCGCCGGTCGTCGACCCCCCGTCGGTTGGACCGGCGGAGCCTCCACGAGTCGGGCGCGACCGTGCCACGCGCGGATGGAGCCATAGCGCCCCGGCCATCCCGACGAGCGCGATCCCGGCGACGAACGGAAAGATCGCCCGGGCCCCGTAGCCCGCGTAGATCGCCCCGATCGCCGCCGGTCCGATCAACAGTCCCAGGTCCTCGAACGACCCGAACACTCCGACGGCCGTCCCTTGCAGTTCGAGCGGGACCGGACCGAGCGCGAGCGGCAGGAGGCCCGCGGACAACCAGCCGCTCCCGACCCCGAACGCGAGCGTGGCGAGGATCATCGCGCCGAACGAGCCCGCGAAGTACGTGCCGAGGGCCCCCGCCACGAGGAGGAGAAATCCGAACGGGCCGGAGCGGGCGGGGCCGTACCGGTCGACGACCGCGCCGAGCAGGAGGCCCGAGACGACCGTCGTCGCCCGGGCGGCGCCGATGATGTACCCCGAGTCGGCCGGCGACCCGCCGAAGAGGGAGACCGAGTAGTACTGCAGGAAGTTCGTCGTCAGCGCGAAGCACGTGAAGTAGAGCGTCACGAGGAAGGCGAGGAACGCGAAGTGCGACGTGAAGACCCGGCGCACCGGCCCCGCGATTCCGCCGATCCGTCGCGGGAGGCCGCTCGTGGCCCACTCGGGCGCGGCGAGCACGCCGATGCTGACCGACCAGGTCGCCGCCGCGACCCAGACGAGATGGTCGAACCCGATCAGGCCGAACAAGAGCGGGCCGACCGCGGAACCGGTGATCGTCCCGACCCCGAAGAACACCGCGTACCGCGCGGCACCGGACCCTTCGGTGCCGGGGCCGCGGGCGGTCAGCGCGAGCCACCGCGCGAGCGGGATCGGGAAGATGAACAGCGCCCCCAAGAGCGCGTAGCTGACCGCCAACGTCGCGAACGTCGTGGCGAACCCGAGCAGCAGGAACAGGCCGGCGACGGCCGCGCCGAGCGCGAGGATCCAGCCCCGATGGGCGATCCGGTACGCGAGCGCGCCGAACAGACCTTCCGTGAACAGCATCCCCGACGCGAAGACGGCGACGACCGCCCCGTAGGCGAGAACGCTCAGCCCGAGCGCCTGGAACCGGAACGGGAGCGACACCGAGACGAGGCTGTACGCGAACATTGACAGCACGGTCGAGGCGTAGACGGGTACCATGAACGGTGCGCGCGCCCCGGGGGCCACGCCCCCGGAGGCGCGGCCGCGCTATTCGATTTCGGCGGGTCGACCGCCGGCCGATTGCGGCCTCGACGTCGGACCGTCCCCGCGGGCGCCTTCGGCGGTGTGCCTCCAGAGTCGATCGACCCCGCTCCCGAACTGCAGCGCGCGTTTGGGACGCGCGGCGAGCTCCGTCGGGAGGCCACGGTGAACGGCCCATCGACGGAACAGCGACTTCGGCTCGGGGTCCGGCATACGGAGTTCGACCGGAAGTCCCGCGGCGGCCGCGACGAACTCCGGCTCCAGGAACGGCGCCGCGACCCGTCGCCCGAACTCCTCGGCGATCGACTGCGTGCGCGGCCAATCGGACGAACGGAGCTGACGTAGGTCCGACACGCTCCGCGCTGCGGCTTCCGCGGGTCCGAGCCCACGGAAGTGAGCATAGCCCAGGAACAGCTCGTCCGCGCCCTGCCCCAACAGGACCTCCGAAGGGCCGGTGGACGCGATTGCGAGGGCGAGACTGACGAAGATCGACCGGCGGGCGGCCGGAACGTCGGACCATCGATCGCTCGTTCGCAGCGCGACCGCCCGGAGCTCGGCGTCGCCGACGGTCACCGTTCGCCACGGAAGCCCGAGCCGGACACCGGCGGCGCGCGCCGCCTCCACGTCGCGCGCACCGAGCGTTCCGACCGTGGTCAGCGAGAGGTCGGCGCGCCCGCGCAGCTCCCAGGCCAGCAGGCCGGAGTCGACCCCACCGGAGAACAGCAGTTCGACCGGACCCGACGCGCGTCGCCACCGTTCCGCGATCGGCTCCCAGGCGTCGTCGAGCCGGGCGAACGCCGTGGCCGGGTCCACTGCACCGTCTCCGAAGGAGCGCACGCTCCGCGAACGCTTATCGGCGCGCACCGCTCGGGCCGACGGTGACGGGGCCCGAAGGGGAGCGAACGCGGCCCGGCCGGGGCCGACGGGCCCTGTTCGTCGACCGCGACGGCACGTTGAACCCGGACCTGCACTACCTCAAGGACGCCGAGCGGCTCGAGTTGTTCCGCGGCGTGGGGGAGGCGGTCGGGTTGGCGCACGACCACGGCTACCTCGTCGTCTGCGTCACGAACCAGTCGGGCGTGCGTCGGGGCTTCTATTCCGACGAGGATGTCCACCGGATCCACGCCCGATTGAACGCCCGGCTCCGACCGTTCCGCGCGACGGTCGACGCGTTCTACTACTGCCCGCACGCGCCCGAGGAGGGGTGCCGGTGCCGCAAGCCCGGCACGGAGCTGTTCGAACGCGCCCGCACGGAGTGGGGCATCGATTTCCGGTCGAGTGCGATCGTCGGGGACCGGTCGCTCGACATCGAGGCGGGGAAGGCGCTCGGCCTAACGGCCGCGCTCGCGTCGCCGCCCGGCCACGAGGGGTCGACCGCGGACGAGCTCCGGGCGCGCGGCGTGGTGCCCGATGTCGCCGCGACGTCCTTCCGGAGCGCGGTCCTGAGGATCCTCGCGCTCGGGTGAGGCGGGCCCCGCGCTCTTCGAAGCCGTTAAACCCCACGCCCGCTCGCCCGGCGGACGCCCGTGGTTCTCGCACTCGTTCCCGCGCTCGTCGGCGCGGCCGTCACGGTCGGCCTCGCGTCGGCGGCCATCGCGGCGCGCGCGCTCACCCCCCTCGCCGGCACGGTCGCGGCGGTGTTCGGCATCGTCATCGTGGTGATGGTCGGGTTCGCCTTCCTCGCGCTGATCATCCTGTTCGTCGTCGGCAGCGTCCTCGCCACGCGCTACCGCATCGAGGAGAAGCGCCGGAAGAACGTGCAGGAGGGCGTCGCGGGCGAACGCGGCGTGTCGAACGTGGTCGCGCACATCGTGATCCCGACGGTGCTCGCGATCGGGGCCGGCCTCCCGCATCCGCTCCTATCGTTGCCCATCACGTCGCTCCTGTTCGCGAGCGCCCTCTCGTTCGGCGCCGCGGACACGTTCGCGAGCGAGTTCGGGGTGCTGTCGGGGCAGGCGCGCAGCATCCTGACGTTCCGGCCCGTTCCCGCCGGGGCGAACGGCGGGGTCTCCGGCACCGGGGAGGCGTTCGCCTTCCTGGGCGCCGCGTCCACGGCCGTCGTCGGTCTCGGCTGCTTCGAGGTACTCGGGACGACCGCCGGGCCGACGCCCCTCTTCCTCGTCGTCGTCGCCGCGGCCGGGTTCCTCGCCTGCCAGGTCGACTCGGTCCTGGGCGAAGCGCTCGAGAACCGCGGCTACCTCACGAAAGGGAGCACGAACTTCCTCGGGATGCTCGCGTCCGTCCTGATCGCGGCGGGACTCGCGACCGCCGCCGGTGTGCGCCTGTGACCGCCCGTCGGCCCGGCGGGAGCGTCGTGCTCCTCTCCGGCGGCATGGACTCCGCGACGTGCCTCGCGATCGCGTGCCGCGACTCCCGTCCGGTCCACGCCCTGACGGTCGGCTACGGCCAGCGGCACCACCGCGAGGTGCGATCGGCGCGGGCGCTCGCCCGTCACTATCGCGTCGCGCACCACACGGTGCTCGAGCTCCCGATCGGCCCGTTGCTTGATTCGGCGCTCACGCGACCGGCGCGCCGGTTGCGGACGGACGGCGTGGACGCGGCGCGGATCCCGGCGACGTACGTGCCCGCCCGGAACACGATCCTACTCGCGCTGACGGTCGGGTACGCGGAGAGCCACCGCCTGGACGCCCTCTACCTCGGCGTGAACGCGATCGACTACTCGGGGTACCCTGACTGCCGGCCCGAGTTCCTGCGGGCGTTCGCGCGGGTCGCGCGCCTGGGGACGAAGACCGGCGTGGAAGGTCACCGCGCCGTCCAGATCCGCGCCCCGCTGCTCCGCAAGTCGAAGGCGGAGATCGTGCGCTTCGGCAACCGGCTCGGCGTCCCGTGGCGGTTGACGTGGAGCTGCTACGCGGGCGGACGCCGGCCGTGCGGAACGTGCGACGCCTGCCGGCTCCGGGCGGACGGGTTCCGGCGGGCCGGTGCGGTCGACCCGACGGTCGCCTAGGCCGGGGCGGTCGGCATCGGCGTCACGGGCGACGTGCACGCCGAGCACCGCTTCGCCGCGAGCGGGATGTTCGTGAGGCACTCGGGGCAGGGGCGGGTGGTCGGCGGCGCGGCCGCCGCCTTCGCGGCCTTCCGGTCCTGGTACCGCTGGTACGGCAGCGCGATCAGGAAGAAGACCACGACCGCGACCACGACGAACGAGATGATGGCGTTCAGGAACGCGCCCTGCATGAAGACGCTCCCGTTCACCGTGTACCGCCACTCCGAGAAATCGACCTTGATCGCAACCCCGATCAGCGGTGTGATGAGGTCGCTCACGAGGGCGGTGACCACCGCCGCGAACGCTGCGCCGATCACGAATGCGATGGCGAGCTGGACGAGATTCCCCTGCCGAATGAACTTCCCGAAGTCCTCGCGGATCGTACCCATGGTGGCGCCCCGCCCTCGAGCGGAGTCGGTCTATTTGGACGTTGCGCGGGCGCCGCGCTCACATCGTTTCGAGCCGCGGCACCCCGAGGAGGTCGAGGGCATTGCCGAGCGTCTGCCGGACCGCGGCGACCAGGGCGATCCGGCTCGGCCGCTCGGCGCCGGACGCGAGCACGGGCACGGCGTGGTAGAACCGGTTGAACTGGTCGGCCAGGGCGTGCGCGTACCCGGCGAGCGTATGGACGTGGGTCGACCGGGCGACGTACTGGACGGTCGCGGGGAAGCGCGCCACCAGCCGGACCAGGGCGAGCTCCTCCGGGTCGGTGAGCCGCTCGGCGTCGTACGGGAACGGCGCCGGCGAGACCTCCGCCTTCCGCAGCACGCTGGACGCCCGGGCGTACGCATACTGCACGAACGGGCCGCTGCGCCCCTCGAACGAGAGCGCGTCCTCCCAGCGGAAGATCACGGGCTTATCCGGCGCGATCCGGACGATGTGGAACCGCACCGCGCCGGTCGCGACCGCTTCCGCGATGCGGGCCAGCTGGTCGGGCGGTAGGTCCTCCCGTCGGGCGCGCACCTCGGCGAGCGCCCGCTCGACCGCCTCGGTCAGGAGGTGGTCGAGCCAGACCGCGGAGCCGCCCCGCGTCGACATCCGGCCCCCCTCGGGGACGGTGATGTCCTGGTAGATCAGGAACTCCGGTCGTCGCGCCTCGCCGATCTCGGCGAGGAGCGCCCCGAGCGTGCGGGCGTGGAGCTGGTGGTCCTGACCGAGGACGTCGATCACGCGCGCGAATCGGGCGAACTTCTGGAGGTGGTACGCGATGTCCCGCGTGACGTAGAGGCTCGTGCCGTCCGCCCGCTGCACGACCACGCGGGTCGACTCCTTCGGGAGGCCGTAGGAGGTCGTGTCGATCGCCCAGGCCCCGTTCTCTTCCCGGACCGCGTGGGGCGCCGCGTGGAGGCGCTCGAGGACCCGGCCGACCGAGCCGTCGGCGAGGAAGTCCGACTCCCAGACGAACTCGTCGAACGCGACCCCGAGCCGGCCGAGCGATGCGAGCATCCCATCGAGGATCGCCTGCGTCAACGCCCGGTGCTCGGGCGGAGCCCGGCCTTCCTCGACGGCCCGGACGATCGCCGCGACCTCGGCCTGGGCTTCGGCATGCTCCTTCAGGTACGCGCTGACCGCGGGGTACGGCCGGCCGCGGTGGGCGTCCGGTTTCTCGCCCTCGACCTCCTTGCCGTCGACCGCGTCCCGAATCGGGACGGGCCACGTGTCGCGCGGCTTCGACCAGATCCACGTGATCATCGCGGCCTGCCGGCCCATGTCGTCCACGTAGTACTGACGGCGCACCGGAACGCCGGACGCCGCGAGGGCCCGCGCGAACGTGTCGCCGATGATCGCGTTGCGGACCCGCCCGATGTGGAACGGACCCGTGGGGTTCGCGCTCGTGTGCTCCACGCAGGCGAGCTCGGTGCGCGCAGCCCCCGCCCCGTACCGGGCGCCGTCCGCGAACACCCGGTCGAACGTCGCGCGGACGAGGCGCGCCGGGTCGACGAGGAAATTGACGTAGGCGCCCTTGGCGCTCACTCCGCGGACCCATCCGCCCGGCGGCACCGCGGCCGCGACCGACGCGGCGAGGTCGTTGGGAGGTCGATGCGCCGCGGCGGCGTACCGATGCATCGCGAACGATGCATCCCCTTCCGGACCCCCGTCGCGGTCGAGCTGGGCCGAAACCGTCTCCGTGTCCAGCGCCACGCCGGTCGCGGCGCCGGCACGGACGAGCCCCGCGACGACCGCCTCCCAGAACGGCGCCCACGGGTCGTCCGATGCCGAGGGCCGGTCGCGATCCATCGTCATCGGCGCCCGATTGCGGGAAGCGCTTTAGCGGCGCCTTCGTCTTAACGGTTCTCGATGACGGCGACGCTCCTCGTGCGGTACGGCGAGCTCGCCCTCAAGTCCCCGCCGGTGCGCCGCGAGTTCGAGTCGGCGTTGCGTCGCAACATCCTCGACCAGTTCGTCGGCGCCGGCCTCGCGGCCCGGTTGCGATCCGACCGCGGGCACCTCTACGTCGAGGCCGACGAGGCCGGGCCGGCCGTGCGCATCCTCCGTCGCATCTTCGGGGTGACGTCGGTGAGCGAGGTTGTCGAGGTCGCGAGCGACCGCGCCGCCATCCGCGACCGCCTCCTGCCGCTGGCCGACGCGCGGCTCGCCACCGGTTCGTCGTTCGCGGTGCGCGCCCGTCGGACGGGCCAGCACGCGTTCACGAGCCAGGAACTCGCGCGCGACCTCGGGGGCGATGTGCTCGACCGGTTCCCCGACCGAGCGCTGCGGGTCGACTTGGGCCATCCGGATACCGAACTGTTCGTCGAGGTTCGGGGGCCGCGCACCTACCTGTCGTTCGACCGGTTCGACGGCCCCGGCGGCCTGCCGCTGGGCGTCGCCGGCCGCTTGGTCGCGCTCGTCGACGGCCCGCGCGGGGCGCTCGGGGCCTACCTGATGATGAAGCGGGGGTGCCGAGTCGCCGCGGTCGTCCCCCCCGACGGCCACCGGTTCGCGGAAGGCGTGCTGCGCCGGTTCGACCCCTCGCAGACGGTGGAGGGAGTGCCCGCGGACCCCGACGCGTGGCCGACCGCGCTCGGCGCGCTCGCCGAGCGGTCGCACGCCGACGGGGTCGTGTTGCCGCTCACGGTGGAGGAGTTTCCGGCCGCGCGCGCGGCGTGGGGCGACCGGGTGCTGTTCTCCCCGACGCTCGCGTGGACGGAGGCGGAGGTGACGGACCGATGGGAGCAGGTCGCGCGTCTCGCGTCGTAGCACAGCGTCGGCTGGACCCGCCTCTGGAGGCCGACCCGCCCGCGGCCGCCGAGGACGCGCCCGCCGTGGAGCCGGTCGGGGCGCCGACCCGGCCGCCCATCGCCCGGATCCCTTCCTCCGACCTCCTCCGGGCGCGCCAGCGACGCTGGCTGCGGGAGCGGGAGGGCCTCCCGCCGGATCCGGCCGACGAGCCGCCGCGCGGGGAAGCAACGACCCGCTCGGGCTAAGTTTTAAAAAGGGCGCTCGGGTGGGCGGCCCGATTCCCGAGGACCCGATGCCGACGTTCACCGTCACCGGCGCCTTCTACGCCCGGCGGGGCTACTGGCAGCCGTTCTCGAAGCGCCACGAGGCGGATTCGCCCGCGACCGCCCGCGAGTGGGCGCTCTCCGAGATCGGCGGCTGCCACCACGTGAAGCGGCACGAGATCCGCATCGACGCGGTCACCGAGGCTTCCGCGGCATGAGCGGGGGGCCGCGGATGCCCACGGAGGAAGAGGTCCAAGAGGACCTGATGCGCCTCGAGGCGTACCGCAATCAGTTGAACGCGCTCCTCCAGCAACACCAGATCCTGTCCGCTTCGCGCCAGGACCACGCGCGCGCCCGCGAGAGCCTCGAGGGCGTCGAGCGGGCCCCGCGGGACGCCGAGCTGCTCGTCCCTCTCGGAGGCGAGGCGTACGTCCGGGGTACCATCGACCGGGATGCGCCCGTCCTCATCGGGGTCGGCTCCGGCGTCGTCGTGGCGATGGAGCGGCCGAAGGTGAGCGAACTGCTCGCCGAGCGCCTGCAGAAGATCGACGAGACGGTGCGGGAGCTCGAGGGTCAGATGCAGACCGTGGACGAACGGATCCAGATCCTCTCGCAGCGGCTCGACGCGGTCGCCCGCGCCACGGGGGGCGCGGGGCATGTGGGCGGCGATTAAGGCGCGCCTTCGGCGCTCCTCCGAGCCCGAGCCGGCCGCGTCTCCGACCTCGACCCCCCCGCCCTCGGGTTCGTCGCAACCCGTTCCGCCCGCGCCCTCGTCCGAGGGCGAACCCCCCCGCCGACCCGCCCCTGGCACCGAGGAGATGTTCACGGACGGCTTCCTCGGGAAGCGGATCAAGGAGGAGACCGTCGACGACGTGCTCGACGACCTCGAGATCGTGCTGTTGCAGTCCGACGTCGCGCTGCCGGTGATCGAGCGGATGCGCCGCGACCTCCGCAAGGAGCTCGCAGGCCGCAAGCTGCGCATGGGCGTCGAGGCGGAGGAGGCGATCCGCCTCGGACTCGAGCACTCGGTCCGCGGGATCCTCACCCGGCCGTCGGTCGACCTCGCGGCGGCGATCCGGGCGAAGCCCGAGAAGCCGTACGTCGTCCTGTTCGTCGGCGTGAACGGCACCGGGAAGACGACCACGGTCGCCAAGCTCGCCGTCTGGCTGCGGGAACGCGGGTTCTCGAGCGTGATCGCCGCGGGCGACACGTTTCGCGCGGGCGCGATCGAGCAGTTGCTCGTCCACGGGGAGCGGCTCGGCATTCGGGTCGTCCGCCAGCAGGAGGGGAGCGACCCGGCCGCGGTCGCCTTCGACGCGGTCGAGCACGCGCGCGCCCGCTCGGTCGACGTCGTCCTGGTCGACACGGCCGGCCGCCAGCACACGAACGACAACCTGATCGAGGAGGCGAAGAAGATCCGGCGGGTCGTCGCGCCGTCCCTCACGCTGTTCGTCGGGGACGCCCTGAGCGGCAACGACGTCACCGAGCAGGCGCGGATGTTCGACGCCGCGATCGGGATCGACGGGCTCGTCCTCACGAAGCTCGACGCGGACGCGAAGGGCGGCGCGGCGCTCAGCACCACGTTCGTCACCAAGAAGCCGATCCTGTTCGTCGGCCTCGGCCAGGGGTACTCGGACCTGAAGCCGTTCGATGTCGAGTGGATGGTCCGTCGCCTGTTTGCGGAGGGGACCGCCGCGTGACCGCGCGGCTCGACGTCGTCCTCGTCCGGCCGAAGGAGGACGGGAACGTCGGGGCGGTGGCCCGGGTCGCCCGCAACTTCGGCGCCGACCGCCTCGTGCTGGTCGCGCCGCGGGCGCCGCTCGGCGTCGAGGCCCGGCGGCGGGCGATGGGCGGCCTCCCGCTCCTCAAGTCCGCCGTCACGGTCTCTTCGTTCGCGCGGGCGGTCGAGGAATCGGACCTGGTCGTCGGGACGACCGACCTCTCGACCGGACGGTCGACCGCCTACCTGCGCCGCTCGGTGAGCCCGGAGCGGCTCGGCGAGCTCGTGCGGCCCCTGGTCGGCCGGGTCGCGGTCGTCTTCGGCCCGGAGGACAACGGCCTCTCCCGGACGGAGCTCGCCCGCTGCGACCTCCTCGTCCACATCCCGGCCCGCCGGGAGTTCCCGACCTTGAACCTCTCGCACGCCGCGGCGGTCGTCCTGTACGCGCTCCACCGCGGCCGCGGGACGGACGACGCCGAGAGCACGCCGGCCCCCGAGGTCCTCGAGCTGAACGGGCGCGAGAAGGAGATCTTCCTGGAGCGCCTCGGCGCGCTCCTCGCCCAGATCGGCTACCCCGCGCACAAACGACGGGGTTTAATCCTCCTGTTTCGTCGCGTCCTCGGCCGGGCGACGCCGACCGAGGCGGAGCACCGGATGATGCTCGGGCTCCTCAAGAGCCTCGGGCGCACGTTGGAGCGCACGCAATCCCATGGCGGAAGGCAACGGTGACTGGCTCCGGGTCCGCGGCATCGGCCGCGAACGGTTCGCGACGTACCTCGCCGACTACCTGACGAGCATCGGCTACACGGTCGAGCGGTCGGAGACGGCCGAGCCGGCCGAGAGCCGCGTGCGCGGGACGCTCGCGCGGATGAACCCCGCGGTCCCGCCGGTCGGCGCCGCGCTCGCGTTCCGGTTCTACCCGACCAGCGGGGGGGCCGGACTCGTCTGGGAGGCGCCCACCGAGGTTCCGGCCGATCAGCGCGCGCGGATGGATCGGTTCGTTCGCGAGCTGTCGAGCCACCTCGAGCGGGCGGTCGCGACCGAGAGCCATGCGACCGCGAAGGTGATCGTCCCGAGCGAGACGCGGCTCCCGTGGGCCGCGCCGAAGCCTCCCGCGTCGCCGCCGTAGCCCGCCCGCGGGGCGCGCCCCGTGCGCGTCGAGACAGAACTTCATACGGGGTCGCGAACTCGGTCGCGACGTGGAGGGACGATGTGGACGCGTCGTGAGCGGGGCGGAGTCCTCCTCGACCTGGTGCTCGCCTTCGCGTTCGTCGTCCTGGCCGCCTTCGTCCTGGCGCACCTCGGCGTGACGCTGCCCGAGGTCGTGCACGGGGCGGAGCAGTTCTTCGGCCGGTAGGCGGACGGGACCGGGACTAGACGGGAACGATCGGGTCCCCGACCCGGATCCGTCCGGGGGCCACGACCCGGGCGTACCAGCCGCGGCGCCCGACCATCGTCTTGAGGAACTCGGGCCCTCGTTCGGCCCCGACGTACGGGAGGTCGTAGAGGTAGTTGCAAGGGGCGCACGCGCGCGTCGTCCGCGCCACCACCGAGCCGATCCGCCAGGTCGTCTCGGGGGCCATCCCGTCGTACGGGATCCCCTCGGTCGTCACGTTCTCCCCGAGGTCCCCGTGCGCGACCGGCCACCCGTCCCGGTTGAGCGCCTCGATCGTCTCGAGCGGGATCAGGAGCAGCGCCGAGTCGGGGTCGCCGGCGAGCTTCTCCGTGCGGTACCGGTTGAAGTCTCCGGAGACGCCCCGCGCGGTGACCTCGACCTCGGAGGCCTCGGGTTTGCGGAGGCCGTGCTCGCCGGGCGGGGGCGGGGGCTTCGCGTGCAGCGCGAACACCCGGCCGGCCATCGTACGCGCAGCGACACCGACCCGATAAGGGCGCGCGCGCCGGAACCGCCGCCCTCGAGGGCGCGCCCGTCGGTATCTTTATAATCCGAGCCCGGGTCCCCCGCCCCGCGCTCCATGGGGACTTCCGCCTATCGCTACATGGCCCGTTCGTTCCGGCAGACCCAGGGGGACGAGGGGGCCGAGCTCCGCCACGAACGGCTACTCACCTGGCGGCGCGAGCACACCGTCACGCGGCTCGAACACCCGACGCGGCTCGACCGTGCGCGCGCGGTCGGGTTCCGCGCGAAGGGCGGCTACGTCGTCGTTCGGGTCCGGGTGCGGCGCGGCGGTCAGGGCAAGCGGGCGATCATCGCCGGTCGCCGGCCGAAGCACAAGGGGATCCTCCAGATGACGCTCGCGAAGAGCCTCCGCCGGATCGCCGAGGAGCGCGCCGCGAAGCACTACCCGAACCTCGAGGTCCTGAACTCCTACTGGGTGGGGGAGGACGGGAAGCAGAAGTTCTTCGAGATCATCCTGGTCGACCCGGACCACCCCGAGATCCGCGCCGACCCGAAGATCGCGTGGGTCAGCGCCCCGTCGCAGAAGGGTCGCGCGTACCGCGGCCTGACGAGCGCCGGCACCGAGGGCCGCGGCCTCCGCTGGAAGGGGAAGGGCACGGAGCGATTCCGGCCCTCGCGGGCGCGCAACCGCCGCCCGACGCGCCGCACGCAGACGAAGGTCATCCCGTAAGGGGACCGTCCGTGCCCGCGCCGTCGTGCGCGAAGTCGAGCGGACGGCCCACGCGTTCGGCCGTCCGCCGGGCCCAACCGTAGAGTCCCTCGACGTGGACGAGCTCGCCGCGCAAGAGGCGCGCGAGCCGCCGGCGGTAGTCGAGGTCGAGCCGGGCCGGGCCGGCCGCGAGGTGCTCTCGCAGGTGCTGGGCCAGGTGGCCCCCCTCGGTGTCCCAGTCGGTGAGGACGATCACGCGACGGGCGGTGGCCAGGAGTCGGGCGGTGTCGGCGATCGGGTGCCCGCGGTGGACGAGCGTCACCGAGTGGGTCCACCCGAGCTTGCGGATCGCGCGGAGGTCCCGCGCCCCCTCGACGACGGCCACGGTGCCGGCCGTCTCCCCTTCGGCCAGGAGCCGGGTCCAAAGTTCGACGAACTCGTCGAACGTCCGCTCGGGGTCGCGCTCGGGTCGCATCGCTCCACCCGCCCCGGGCGAGGGTACGGCGTCCGCCGACACCGCACATCTCCTATAGTCCTTCGCGCCTCGGCGGGCCCGGCGATGCCCGAACAGTTCACGCTCCTGCTCGAGTGGCGCCGCAACGAAGGCGCGGGCCGCGGGCTCGCGAAGCTGCCGCACGACTTCTACCCGACCACCGCCGCCTACCTCGCCGACGTGCGGCGCTCGTACGAGGCCGACCTGCGCGAGAATCCGTCGGGGCGCAAGGGCGAGATCTCCCGACAGACGTACCAGCGCGCGAGCCAGGTCGCGCGGGACATCGTCGAGGGCCGGATGCAGAAGGTGCTCGCGGCCGCGTTCCAGGCGAGCATCGGGGGGCCGCGCGACCTCCCGAACGCGCTCCCCGAGGAACGCGGAATGTTCGATCGGCTCCTGGGCACGCTGATCGACCACCGACGCGCGGCGGCCCCGTACCTCGAACCGGCGGCGGTGCCCGTC
>JASHPZ010000042.1 GCA_030037815.1 Thermoplasmata archaeon
GCGATGACCTCGAGACATTTGGGGTGCTGCACCGGCGCGTCCGACCGAGGTGGGCTATTTAACCAAAGCGGTCTCGGCGGTGCCCTTCGTGCGCGCGCTGAGCTTCTCGTAGAGCTCGGTCTGCACCCCGGCGGGGATCTCGACGGTTCCGGACCAGGAGCCGTCCCCGAGCCACTGCTCCTCGAGGAGCCGGCCCAACCCCTTCACCTCGCCGATCACGCGCGGGTAGTGCTGCGCCGGGAGCCGGATCCGCACCTTGACGACGTCGAGCCGAATCGGGAGGAGCGGCCGGAGCTTCGCGAGCACCTCCTGGACCTGGGAGTCGACCGACTTGAACGGGTCCACGTGGTACTTCGCCTCGGTCATCGCCGCCTCGATCCGCGCGGGCGGATGCGGCGCCCCCGTCTGCGGGTTCATCGCGTTCCGGGCGATGGTCGCGACGATCTGGCGGAGCTTCGCCTCTTGGAGCTGGTGGCGCTGTTCCGTCGTGACCTGCACTTCGCCCTTCAAGACGATCTGCTTCGCGATCTCGGCGAGGTTGCGCGTGTGGAACGTCTTCTCGAGGTGCTCCTCCGAGATCTTGTCGCCCTTCTTCGCGTCCTTGAACACCTGCTCGAGCGCGAGCTTGTCGGTCAGGTCGACGGACTTGCCGTCCTTGAGGTCCTGGACCGCCTGCGGGTCGACGAGGACCTCGAAGCGGGAGCCGTGCGTCTCAAGCCGCGCGATGACCGCGTCCTCGACCTTCACCATACGAAGGTCCGACGCGCCCCCTAGGAGCGGCCGCCCTTACCGGACGGCGCGGCCCCCGGGAGCCGGGCGACGAACTTCTGCACTTCGTCCGAGCCGAGGCGCGTCATTCCGACGCCGTCCTGGACCGTGCAGACCTCGACCTGGGCGAGATTGCCGCCCTCGTCGAGCCCGGCGCGCAGGCCCTCGAGCGCGAGGAGGATCGCCTGGTCCCGGTCCATCCCGGCCCGGTACTTCTGTTCGAACAGCTCCATCACCGGCCCCTTGTTGCCCCCGGTGCTGGCCGCGCGGAAGCTCGTGAGCGAGCCCGACGGCTCGGTCTCGAAGAGGTGGACCCCGGTGTCGTCGTACCCGCCGACCAGGAGCGCGGTGCCGAACGGGCGGACGCCGCCGTACTGGGTGTACTGCTGCTTGTAGTCGCAGATGCGGCGGACGAGCAGTTCGACCGACATCGGCTCGGCGTACGTGACGCGATTCACCTGGGCGGCGAGCCGCGCGTAGTCGACCAGGACGCGGGCGTCGGCGACCAGCCCGGCCGTCGCGCAGCCGATGTTCTCGTCGATCTGGTGGATCTTCTCGAGGCTGGCCGCCTCGGCGAGCTTCGGGTTGGGGATCCGCCGGTCGGCGATCAGGACGACCCCGTTCTGGTAGACGACCCCGGCCGTCGTCGCGCCCCGGCGGACGGCCTCGCGCGCGTACTCGACCTGGAACAGCCGACCGTCGGGCGAGAAGACCGTGATCGCCCGGTCGTAGGCCATCTGGCCGGGTTGCATCTCCATGAACGTGCGCCTCGCGGGGCGAACCAAGGCCCCCCTTATAACGCCCGCCCGGGCGGTGACGTGGCCGTCAGCCGGTTACGGCGGTACAAGCGTCCGGCACCGCGGCGCCGCGTCGGCCCGACAAGGGTAAGTGTCGCGCGACGCCGGGGCGGCCGATGGCCGGACCGGGCGGGCGCGTCGGGGCGTGGCGGCTCGCGGGCGCGCGGTCCACGTACCTGCGCGGCGCCGCGGAGCAGGCGATCGAGTGGCACCCGTGGGGGCCCGAGCCGTTCGAGCTCGCGAAGCGGACCGGTCGCCCGATCCTCCTCGACATCGGCGCCTCCTGGTGCCACTGGTGCCACGTGATGGACGAAGGCACCTACGCGGACCCCGAGGTCGCGCGGCTCCTCGCCCAATTCTTCGTCGCCGTCAAGGTCGACCGCGACGAGCACCCCGAAGTCGACCGCCGGTACCAGCGCCAGGTCGGCACGCTCACCGGCGAGGGCGGGTGGCCGCTCACCGGCTTTCTGACGCCGGACGGCGAGACGTTCCTCGGGGGGACGTACTTTCCGCCGACCGACGGCCACGGCCGTCCGGGGTTCCGGCGCGTGCTGAAGGAGGTCGCCCGGCTCTGGAAGGAGGAGCCCGAGAAGATCCGCCAGAACGCGACCGCCGTCCAGGACGGGCTCGCCCGGATGCGCTCGGCCCGCGCGGGAGGCGACCCGGCGCTCGACCGGTTCGTGGACGGCGTCCGCTCCGACCTGGCGGCCGCGTACGACCCGCGGAACGGCGGGTTCGGCACCGCCCCCAAGTTCCCCCATCCGACCGCCGTCTCGTTCCTCCTCTGGGACGCGTTCGACTCCGGGGTCGCGGAAACCGCCGAGCGCGCGCGGGAGACGCTGTTGCGGATGGCGGACGGCGGGATGTACGACCAGGTTGGCGGCGGGTTCCACCGCTACTCGGTCGACGACGGCTGGCACATCCCGCACTTCGAGAAGATGGGCGTCGACAACGCCGCGCTCATCGCGACGTACGCGGAGGGGCTCCAACGGTTCGGCGAGCCCCGGTTCGAGGAGGTGCTCCGCGGCACGCTCGGATGGGTCCGCGGCGTGCTCGGCGATCCGGCCGGCGGCTGGGGGGCCAGCCAGGACGCCGACAACGCCCCGGGCGACGACGGGGGGTACTTCACCTGGACGCGCGGCGAACTGAAGTCCGCGCTCGACGACGGCGAGTTCCGGCTCCTCGTGCGGTTCTTCGGGGTCGGGACCGAAGGCCAGATGCCGCACGACCCGGAGCGCAACGTGCTGTTCCGTCTGCTTCCGCTCGCGGAAGCGGCGGAGGGAGTCCCCCTCTCCGCCGCGCCCGAGACCGTGCTCCGTCGAGCGGTCGAGAAGCTGGCGGCCGTCCGGGCCCAGCGCCCGACGCCGACCGTCGACCGCGCGCTCTACGCCGACATCAACGGACGGTTCGTCGGGGCGCTGGCGCGCGCCGGCAGCGTGCTCGGCGACCGGGCCGTGATCGCGGACGCGCAACGCGCGGCCGACCGGTGGCTCAACGCCGCGGTCGAACCCGGTCGAGGAATTGCGCACCGACTCGACCCGAACGGCGCCGGCGGGTTCGGCCTCCTCGAAGACCAGGTCGCGTTCGCGGGCGGGCTCGTCGAGCTGGCGGGCGTCCTCGCGGAGCCGAAGTACGTCACCGCCGCGACCGAATTGCTGACGCTGGTCGACCGGGAGTTCCGCGGGGAGGACGGGCTGTTCCGGGACCTCGCGCCGCGGCTCTACGACGGCCCCGCGATCGGCGACCTCGGGGCGGCGTCATACCCGCTCGAGGACGCCCCTCACTTGAGCGCCAACGCCGCCGCCGCCCTCGCGTTCGAGCGGCTCGGCGCGCTCCTCCACGACGAGCAGTGGGTCGACAAGGCCCGTGCGTTGCTCGGGCCCGTGGCGGCCCGCATCGGCGGCGCCGGGCTGTTCGCCACCGGTTCGGCGTGGGCGGCCGGCCTCCTTCGGGCGCCCGCGGCGACCGTCGTGGTCGAAGGGTCGGGCGCCCCCGCCGCCGCGCTCGCCCGGGCCGCGCGGCGCGCGTGGCACCCGAACGTCTGGGTGTTCGAGGGGACGCCCGCGCCGCCGTTCTCGCTCGGGGTCGCGGTTCCCGAGGGGCGCCGGGGCGCGCGAGCGCTCGTCTGTCGCGGGACGTCGTGCGCGCCCCCCGTCACCGACCCGGACGCGATCGCCCCGCTCCTCGCCTCGGCCGCTCCGGCCACTCCGTAGGCAGGGGACCCAGGTCGGTCCCGTCCAGGAGGTACGCCCGGGCGACGCCCCGCCCGAGGAACCGGCCGTAGAGGAACGAGCGGCTTCGCCGGGGCCGCTCGCGGTTCAGCGCCTCCGTGCCGGTGAGCGGGTTGAACGCGGGGAGGACCACCACCTCGCGGGCCTCGAGGACCGCGTGGCGTCGGGGGCGTCGGCGGCGGACGGGCGGCGGCGGGAGTTCGGCGCGCACCCAGCATCGTCGCTTCCCCTCGGGGTCCTCGGGGGTCGGGGCGAGCCGGTACCCCGGGTGGAGGTGGCCCGCGACCACGAGCGGCGCGCGGAGGACGGCGTTGGTCGGCCACCGGTGCCCGTGGAACACCCCGACGCCGTCCCGGACGAGACCGCCCGCCGGGTGCACCTCGACCTCGCGCGGCAGGTGCCGGGCCAGCCCAACGTCGTGGTTCCCCAGCACGACCTCGGGGCGCCGCCCGTCGGCGAGGAGCGGCCCGAAGAAGTCGAACAGCACCGGGCGGAGCGCGGGAGGCGCGCCGACGATCGGGTGCTTCAGGTCGCCGGCGACCAGGACCCGCGGCGCCCGTTCCCGCGCGGCGAGCGCGGCGAGGTCGCCGGCGAGCCGGGCGGCGGACGCTTCGGGCGGTCCGCCCGGACGCTCGCGCGTGCCCCCGAGGCCCAGGTGGACGTCGGCGACGACGAGGGTCCGGTCCCCGTCCGGGTCCTCGGGGAGGATGACGAGCGCGGGAGCGTCCACGACCGGCCGGACGGAGGGGCTCACTCCGGGCGCGACGCGCGGCCGGGGCAAGAACGTTCGCGCCCGTCCCGGACCTTAGGTCGCGGCGCGCGAGCGCTCGGCGGCGACCCACTCCCGGGTCCGTCGTTCGAGGATCCCGAGCGGCAGCGCCCCCTCGCCGAGCAGCATGTCGTGGAACCGTCGGACGTCGAACGCGTCGCCGAGCTCCTTCTCCGCGTACGTCCGCAGCTCGCGGTGCTTCAGTTGGCCGATCTTGTAGGCGAGCGCCTGGCCCGGCCAGACGATGTACCGGTCGACCTCGACAGCGATGTCGAGGTCGCTCTTCCCCGCGTGCTCGCGGAAGAACTCGATCGCCCGCTCGCGGCTCCAGCCGAGCGCGTGCATCCCCGTGTCGACCACGAGGCGGATCGACCGCCACATGTCGTAGGTGAGCTGGCCGAACTTCGAATAGCGGTCCGCGAAGCAGTCGAGCTCCTCCCCCAAGCTCTCCGCGTACAGTCCCCACCCTTCGACGAACGCGGTGTAGCCCGAGTGGCGGCGGAACTCCGGCAGGCCGTCCAGCTCCTGGGCGATCGCGATCTGGAGGTGGTGGCCCGGCACCGCCTCGTGGAGCGCCAGCGCCTCCATCTCCCACTTCGGCCGGACGCCGACCTCGTAGGTATTCGCGTAGAAGTAGCCGGCGCGGCCGGTCGTGGGCGCGCCCGAGATGTAGTAGGCCGCGGGCGAGGCGCGGGCCCGGTACTCGGGCACGGGAACGACGCCGTAGGGGAGGCGCGGCAGCCGGCCGAACAGCCGGGCGAGCTGCGGGTCGATCCGCTTCGCGAGCGCCCGGTAGCCCGCGATCAGGTCGTCCGCGCGGTCGAAGAAGAACCGACGGTCGGTGCGGAGGAAGGCGAGGAACTCGGCGAACGAGCCCGAGAACCCCGTCGCCCGCATGATCCGGTCCATCTCGGCCCGGATCCGCTTCACCTCGGCGAGCCCGACGTCGTGGACCTCCTGGGGCGTGAGCGCGGTGGTCGTCTGCCAGCCGACCAGGTACCGGTAGATCTCGGGACCGTTCGGCAGCGCGTCGACCCCGACCGAGCTCCGGCACTTCGGCAGGTACTCGTGGACGTAGCAGGCGTGCAGTCGCCGGAACGCGGGGGCGACGGCGGTGCGGTACGTCTCGACCGCGGCGGTCCGCAGGCGTTCCCGGTCTTTCTCGGCGATGCGCGCGGGGAACTTCGTGAACGGCGCCAGGAGGGCGCTCGCCATCGGGTCCTCCGGCACGAGGTCGGTGACCTGACCGGGGACCCCCTGGATCGCCGCGGCGGGGAGCGTGATGCCACGCGCGAGCGCTTCCCGCAGGAGCGCGACGTCCTGGTCGACCGCGGTGGGGAGCCGGCGCAGCCGCTCCAGGATCGCCTCAAAGTCGGCGAGCCCGTCCCTCGGCTGCGCGTCGAGCGTGTCCGGCGCGCTCAGGTGGAGTCCCTCCATCTGGTGGAACGGCGCGGCCAGGTACCGTGGCATCCCGAACCGGAACGGCAGCGCGTCGAACCCCAGTTCCACGCCCCGCGTGGCCGTGGCGAGGAGCTCGTCGTAGAGGTCGTAGTCCAGTCGGGCGGCGGGCCCGAGCGCGTCGCGGGAGACTGACCGCAGCGCCTTCCGGCTCTCGCTCAGGTGGTGCCGACGCGCCTCGATGCCGGCCGGCGAGTCGTCCGGCCACCGATCGTCGAACCCGCGGACCCCGACGATCGTCGCGACGTCCGGCGCCTGGGCGAGCCACTCGATCCAATCGTTCTGCAGGAACTCGCGGAATGCGCGGTCGGCGCCGGCGGCCTCGGAGGCGGTGGGAGCGGGCATGGTTTCTCGGTACCCGCGCGCCCCACGGAGACGCCCGATATCAGGGGGCCGGGGGCCGCGGCACCGCCCCGCCGGTTCGTCGCGCCGCGCTCCGTCGAGGTCCCGAAGCCGAGGTCCCGCTCCGATAGGACGAACCATCGGATTTTAAATACGAGCGTCATTTGATTTCTACGGGGTTCCTCGATGCCGCGCACCCGGGAGCGACGGATCGAGCGGATCCGCGCGCAGCTCGAGCGCGCGGGGTTCTACGTCGCGGACTCGCACAGCGTCCGCCCGTCCAGCTTCGACCTCGCGGCGCGGCGGGACGCGACGCTCCTCCTGATCAAGGTCCTGAAGAACATCGACGCGCTCGACGCGGAGGAGGCGGGTCGGCTCCTCGAACTCGGGCGACTCTTCCCGGCGATCGTCCTCGTGATCGGGGACGCCTCGGGCGCCGCGACGCTCGACCCCGGGGTCGTCTACACGCGGTACGGCGTCCCGATCGTCACCGAGGAGACCCTCCAGGAGTACCTCGACAAGGCCGTCCCGCCGTTCCTCTACGCGAGCCCGGGCGGCACGTTCGCCCGGGTCGACGGCGACCGGCTGCGGGTGCTCCGAGGCGAACGCGGGCTCTCGCTCGGCGCGCTCGCCTCCATCGCCGGCGTCTCGCGGCGCGCGATCCAGCTCTACGAGGAGGGCGCGGGCGCCGAGTGGCAGGTCGTCGCGCGGATCGAGGAGTACCTGGGCGAGGCCGTCGTCCGGCCGATCGACCTGTTCGGCACGGCGCCGCGGCGGGCCGACCCGGACGACGACGCGCCGGGCGAGGACCGGCCGCTGGCTTCGACCGGCGACGAACTGCGGGACGGCGTGCTGCAACAGCTGGACGGCATGGGCCTCGAGGTGACGGTGACGGTCCGCGCGCCGTTCGACGCCGTCGCGCGGACCCCGGACGTCCTGCTCGCCGCGGTCGGCAGCCTCCGCACCGCCCTCCACCGGGCCGAGGTCCTCCACGGGATCGCGCGGGTCGCGGAGGGGCACGCGATGTTCATCGTCCGCGGCGGCTCCCACCGCACCTCGATCGGCGGCCTCCCGCTCCTCACGGTCTCCGAGCTCCGCCGGCACCGCGACCCGGACGAGCTGTTGGACGAGATCGCGGAGCGCGAAGGGCCGTGATCACGGCCCGCATCGCCCGGTCGTCCGACCTCCTCGTCGCGGCGCCCGTCCGCGGCCTCGCCTCCGAGGTGCCGCGGCTCCTCGCGGCGCTGGACGGGTTCCGGCCGGAGGCGGTCGGCCTCGGCCTCCCGACCGAGGAGGTGAAGGGACTGGTCGACTACTTCGTCCTCGCGGACGCCGAGCCGGTCGTCCCGCTCACGTCCAACGAGCTCGCCGAGGTGAACGGGCTCGTGCGGTTCGGCGAGGTCGCCGTCCCGAACCCGTCGTTCGTCGGGGCGCTCGCCTGGGGCCGGCGCCGCGGCGTCCCGGTCGCCCCGCTCGACCCGAGCGAGGAGGACACCGCGACGATGTTCGCCGAGACGATCGGCTACGTCGAGCTCGTCCGCCGCACCGTCCGGGAACGGCGCGTCGGGCGGAGCCCGCCGACCCCGTCGCAGCCCGACGAGTACGCGCTCGAGTGGGACCGCGCCGTCGCCCGTGGGCGGGGGTCGCGGGCGTACGCCCGCGCGAAGGACTCCCATCTCGTCGGCGAGGTCGACCGGCTCACCCCGGGCCGCGCGCGGGTCGCGGTCGTCGTCGACCGCGAGCGGTTCGACGGCGTCGGGGCGCTCCTGCGCGCCGGCCGCACGTGAGTCAACGCGCTCACTCGTCGCGCAGGACCCGCTCGATCCGGTCGCGCGCCGCGCGGCGGAACTCGTCGAGCGATCCCTCGTTGACGAGCATCCCGTCGGCGAGCGCGAACGCGTTGCCGATCCCCCACTTGAGCTCGCGGCGGTCGCGGTCGTAGAGGTCCTGCATCCCGACCGCGTCGTCCCCGCGGCCGCGGCTCGCGATGCGGTCGTACCGCGTCTCGGGGGAGGCGTGGATCCCGAGCACGAAGAGGTCGCCGAAGTGGTGGCGGAAGACGGTGACCTCGGTGTCGGAGCGGCAGCCGTCCACGAGCATCCGCGTCTCGGTGAGCTTCGGGAGCGCGCGCTGCGCCCAGATCCCCGGGCCGTGCTTCTCGCGCTCCTCGCTCGCGATCCGCGCGACGTTCGCGTTCGTGATCGGGAGGTTGCGGCGCCGCGTCTCGTCCCGGACGAGGTCGCCCATCTTGAGGGTCGCGAGCCCCATCGTGCGCGCGACGCCGACGAGCTCGTCCTTGCCGGAGCCCGGCATCCCGACGGTGACGATCAGCTTCATGGAAGCCGGGGCGGCTCGTCCTCCGGCTTCGGGGTCGCCGTGTCGTCGAGGCGGGAGGCGACGTCCTGCTCGGAGACCATCTGGAGGCGGTCCGCCCGCTGGCGGAGCTGGACCGCCTCCTGCTCCTCGAGGCGGGCCGTCTCGTGGTACCGGTCGACCTTCACCTTGAGCTCGGCGGTCTTCTGCGTCTTCGTGGCGGCGCGGAGCTCGAGCGCGCGCGCCTTCTGCTGGCGGTCGACGACCTTCTGCTGCAGCTTGCGCACCCGGTAGTGGAGGCTCGTCACGTCGGACCCCGGTGGCGCGCCGCCCGACTTGTCGGTCGCCGCCCCGATGTCCCGCTCGTGCTGCTTGATCTGCTGCTCGATCTCGGGGATCGTCGCGAGCGCCTTCTGGCCCTTCTCGCGCAGGACGGTCGCCTGGTGGCGGAGCTTCTCGATGCGCGTGTTGAGGCGCGAGACGCGTTGCTGGGCGCGCGCGGCCGCGCGGTCGTGGCGCGCGGCCATCTCGCGCAGCTTCGTGATGTCGGCGTACTGCTGACCGAGCCACCGGGACCGTCGCGCCGCGTGCGGAGTGGCCGGCCCGGTCGGCTCCGGGGCGTTCCCACCGCCGGTCGCCATCGGGGGGTTCGTACCGGACTGTCCGATATAGCGGTTGTCACGCGCGGGACGCGAGGGGACGTCGCGGGGCGTCTACGCCGAGACCGGACGGGGGAACCGGAGGGCGGGCGCGATCCGGGCGACGAGCGCGTCGATCGGGACCCGTTCCTGCGCCTTCGTGTCCCGGTGCCGGAGCGTCACGGTGTCGTGGTCGGGCCCGTCGGCGAGCGTCGTCCCGTCGACCGTGACGCAGAACGGCGCCCCCGCCTCGTCCATCCGCGCGTACCGCTTGCCGATCGTGCCCGCGTCGTCGGCCCGCGCCCGGAGGCCCGCCTCCGAAAGAAGGCGGAGCACGCGATCGGCGGTCGCGCCGTGCTCCTTCGGGATGAGCGGGAAGACGCCGACCGCGACCGGGGCGAGGTACGGCGGGAGCCGCCAAAGCGTCCGGTCGCCGTCCTTCCCCAAGTGGACGTCGGCGACGCCCCACAGGTTCCGGTCGACGCCGAACGTCAGCTCGAGGACGTGCGGCAGGATCGAGCGGCCGTCGACCGTGACCGACAGGTCGCGGCCCGAACCCTGGCTGTGCCGCCCGAGGTCGTAGTCGCCGCGGTAGTGGACCGCGCCGATCTCGCGGTAGCCGCCGAGGCTCTCGACGTGGAGCTCCGCGTCGAACTGGATGCGATTGTAGAACGCGCGCTCCTTCACCGACTTCTCGAAGAATCGGAGCCGCTCGGCGGGGTAGCCGAGCCCGTCCCGGAGGAACCGGAACATCTGGACGAGGTGGTACGCGTAGAACTCGGGGAGTCCGCCGTCCCGGACGGCGACGGCCGCGGAGACCCACTCCGGGGACTCCTCGCCCTTCTCCCGGCGGTCGACGCGCAGGAGCGGCAACTTTTCGTCCTGGACGCGGGCGAACGGGACCGCGAACGACTCCGCCGCGAAGAAGATCTGGAGTTCCGCCTGGGTGAAGGCGCGCATCCGGAACAGGACCTGGCGGGGCGCGATCTCGTTCCGGTACGCCCGCCCGATGACCGCGATGCCGAGCGGGAGCGCCTTCCGCCCCACGTCCCACATCCGGGGGAACGCGAGGTAGCTCCCCTGCGCCGTCTCGGGCTGGAGGTAGGCGCGTTCCTTTCCCGTGACGCCGAACTCCATCCCGAACATCAGGTTGAACGGGCGGGGGACGCTGAGCGCGAGCGAGCCGCACGTCGGGCACCGGACGTGCGCGTTGTGGACGATCTCGCCGATCTCCGCGGGCGAGAGCCCGTCCACGCCGTCCGGCCGCACCTTCTCGAGCAGCGTGTCGGCGCGGAACGCGGAGTGGCAGGACTCGCACTCGACCTCGGGGTCGGTGAAGTTCTCGAGGTGGCCGGAGGCGCGGACGACGGCCTCGGGCAGGATCTCGGACGGCTCGATCAGGTAGTAGTCCGGGGAGAGCCCGACGAACCAGGCGGCCCACGCCTCCTCGATCTGGTGCTTCAACGCGGCACCGAGCGGCCCGTAGTCGTAGAGCCCCTGCGCGCCGCCGTACAGCTCGGCCGACGGCCAGAGGACGCCGCGCCGCCTGAGGAGCGCGTACAGCTCGTCGATCTTCACGCCCGCCCCCGCGGTCCGGGCCTCGCCCGCACGATAAGGTGTTCGGTGGTGCGGGTCACGACCTGGTACGCCGGATCGTCGGGGGGGAGCCGCAGGACCAGCGGCACCGCGGGCCCGCCGGCCTCGATCCGCGTCTGCGCGGGGAGGCCGAGCCACCGCCACGGCTCGACCAGCGCGGCGCGCGCGAGAAACGCGGCGGACACCGGCCGCCGCTTCAGTCGGGTCGCGACGTAGGCGAACTCGAGCTCGCGCCAGATCGACGGGGCGTGGAACATCGCGTTGTCGGTGCCGAGCATCATCCGGAGTCCGACCCGCTCCATCCCGGCCAGGTCCGGCTGCCGCCCGAACAGCGCGTTCGACCGCGGACAGACGACCACCGCGACCCCCGCGTCGCGGACCGCCTCGAGGTCAGGGCGCGTCGCCTTCGCGAGGTGCACGAGGAGGTCGGGCTTCGGGTCGAGGAACGTCGTCGGGTCCTCCCGAACGGCCTCGCTGGCGTGGAGACCGAACCGTTTCCCCCGACGGCGGCACTCCCGCGCCACGGTCCGGCGCGTGGTCTCGGTCTCGTCCCGGGCGCTCGACAGGCCGACCCCGTCCGCGACCGCGAGCAGCGCGTCGAGCTCGTCCGGGTCGACCGGCCGGGCGAGCGGCCGGCCGAGCGCGACGACCCGCAC
>JASHPZ010000043.1 GCA_030037815.1 Thermoplasmata archaeon
GACGCAGCCACGGCCGCCGCGGGCCCTCCCGCTCCATCCGCGCGACCAGGAGACGGGCGCCCAGGTTGACCGCGAACGACATCGCGAAGAGGAGGAGCCCGAGCTCCAGGAGGACGTTCTCCTGGAGGCCGATCGCGTCCTGGAACTGGTTCACGAGCAGGCTCGGGATCGTGCCGCTCGGCGAGAAGAGGGACGTCGGGAAGAGGTAGATGTTGCCGATGACGAGCGCGACCGCGATCGTCTCGCCGATCGCCCGTCCGAGCCCGAGCATCACGGCGGCGACGATCCCGGGGGACGCCGGGCCGAGCGCCGCCATCCGCGTTGCGTCCCACCGCGTCCCGCCGAGGCTGAGCGCGGCCTCGCGCGGCCCGTTCGGGACGGACCGGAGCGCCTCGCGCGCGAGCGCCGAGATCGTCGGGACGATCATGATCGCGAGCACGAGGCTCGCCGTCAGGAGGTCCTGGCCGACCGGGTGGCCGCCGAACGGCGGCCCGCCCCCGGTCAGCCGGGCGAGGCCCGGTTCGACCGTGTACTCCATCCACGGGACGAGGACCTCGATCGCCCAGAACCCGTAGACGACCGACGGGATCGTCGCGCCGAGGTCGACCACGTACGCGAGCGGTCCGCGGAGCCAGCGCGGGGCCAGTTCGGCGGAGAAGATCGCGACCCCGAGCGCGACCGGGACGGCGAACACGAGCGCGAGCGCGCTCGTGAGGAGCGTGCCGACGAGGACGGGGCCCGCGCTCAGCGCGGGGTCGGTGAAGAACGACCACCCGTAGTGCGCGATCGACGGGTACGCCCCCTCGAACAGGAGCACCGTGAACGCGACCACGACGAGGAAGACGACGGCGGCAACCGCCGTCGCGACGGCGCGGAACGCGCCCGCGTGGAGGCGGAGCGTCCCCACCCGTCGCGCGAGCCGCTCCGCTCCGGGGTCCGTCATCGCGGAGGCGGCGTCCTCTCGGTCCTGCCGCTCAGGTGCACGCGGGGATCGGCGCGCCGTCGTAGACCATCGTGTTGAGCGCGTTCAGGTCCTGGGCGATGATGTTCGCCGGGGGGTTCGTGTAGTCGACGCTCGCCGATTGGGACTGCCCCGTCGTCAGGACGTAGTGGAGCCACTGGATCAGCACCTGCGCGTCCGTGACCGACGCCGTGAACCCGACATGCGGGTCCTGGAAGACGACGAAGTAGCTGAGCGTCGCGAGGGGGTAGTCGCTCGCGCCCGGGGCGTTGACCCACGAGACGGTCGTCCAGTTCCCGGTCGGGCCGGGGATCGGCTGGGAGGCGAGGTCGTTGATCGCGGACTGGGTCGCGGCGACCGTCGGCTGGATGTAGTGGCCCGCCGAGTTGAGCACGCCGGCGGTCGCGAGCTTGTTGTTGATTGCGTCCGGCAGGTCGACGTAGCCGATCGAGTCGGCGGTCGTGGCGACCGTCTTGGCGAGCACGCTGTTCCCCTTCTCCGCGAGCTGGCTCGGCGTCGTCGGCCACGGGGCCGGCTGGATGGTCGTGCCGACCGTTCGGTTCCAGGTCGCGTTGTAGATCGACAATAGGTTCGTCAGGACGTACGTCGTGCCCGCCTGGTCCGACCGGTGGACGCTGACGATCCCGACGTTCGGGAGGCCGGGGTTGCTCCCGCTGACGTTGAGCGCGCTCCAGTTGGTGATCGTCCCGAGGTAGATCCCCGCGAGCTGGTTCGGGGTGAGGTTGAGCGTCCCCGACCAGCCCGGCACGTTGTAGACGATCGTCACGGGGCCGCCCGTAACGGGGAGCGTGAGGGTCGTCCCGGGCATGCTCGCGACCTCCGAGGCGTTGAGCGGCTCATCGGTCGCGGCGAAGTCGATCAGCCGGTCCGCGAGCGAGGCGATCCCCGCGCCCGCGCTGCTCGAGGTGTAGCTCACCTGGTTGCCCGTCGCGCCCTGGTAGCCGGTCGTCCAGACGCTCATCACGGCGTTGAGGAAGCTCGCCCCGGCACCCTGGAGGGTGACCCCCTGGTTGCACGCGCCGGTCGAGCCTCCGCCGCCGGCGGACTTCGAGAGGCCGTACCAGTTGGTGCCGAGCCCGACGCCGATCAGGACCGCCACGACCACGACGACCCCGACCACCGCCCAGAGCCCGCGGCCGCTCGAGCGTCGGACGACGCGGGGCGGGGTCGGCGGCGGCGCGACGCCGGCCGACGCGCTCATGCGCGCCCTCCGTCCACGCCGAAGGGGATTCGTTCCGGCACGTCACTGCCTCGGGGCCCGCCCGCCGAAGGGCGGGACTCGGGGACCGTCGTCATGGGGGGCGGCGGACGAAGGGGTGTGATATAACCGAACAGTTGAACGTGTACGGCTCGGGCGCGTGCAAAATCCGCGCATACTCACCGCCGCTCCGAGAAGCCGGTGCGCCCCACCCGCGCGTCGGTCTCCCGATGGCGACGTGTTTTCTATTCGCTCCGGGTCGCCTTCCCGATGGCGGCGTCCGGTCCCGGCGACGGCGACGGGTTCGTGGTCTGGATCGAAGGGCTGCCGAGCGCGGGGAAGACGACCCTCTCGCGCGCGGTCGGCGAACGCCTCCGGGCCGCGGGCCGCAAGGTCGAGGTGCTCGACGGCGACGAGGTCCGGCACATGTTCTCGCCGGAGCTCGGGTTCTCGCGGAAGGACCGGGAGTTCCACGCGCGGCGCGTCAGCTACGTCGCGCGGATGCTCGCGCGGAACGGGGTCGCGGTGCTGGTCGCGATGATCACGCCGTACGAGACGTCCCGCCAGGCCGCGCGGGCGGGGGTCGGGAGCCGCTTCGCCGAGGTCTGGCTCGACTGCCCGATCGACGTCTGCCGCAGCCGCGACTCGAAGGGGCTCTACGAGCGCGCGCGGGCGGGCGGGGCGACGCGAGTGACCGGCGTTGACGACCCGTTCGAGGAGCCGCTCTCCCCGGACCTCGTCGTCGACACCGCGCACCTCTCGGTCGCCCAGTCCACCCAGCGAATCCTCGACTATCTGGCGCTGCGCCAGTTCGCCGCCGCGTTGCCGGCGGCGTAGGTCGTCCGCCCGCTAGGGCGCGCCCGCGGATCCGGTCGCCGGCGGAGGGATCTCGGTGGGCGTGCGGGCGACGAGCATCGTCGGGTGGCGCCACCAGTAGTAGAGTACCGCGATCACGACCGCGAGGCGGCCCCAGATGGACGCCCCCATCATCCACGAGGTGACCGGGATCGAGAAGCTGCCGCCCTCGAAGATCGTCACGAGCTCGTTCCCGCGGAACCCGAGCTGGCCGAGGATCCACGGCCCCAGGTTCTCGTGGAACCCGAAGAGGAGGTTCCCGACGAAGAAGTAGCCGACGTCGTTCATCAGCGACACGAGGAGGCCGAGGCTGGCCGCCAGCGGCCAGCTCTCCCATCCCTGGAACACGATCAGGACGCCGAACGGCGCCATGTAGGTCAGGATCAGCCAGATCCCGTAGGCGGGGACCTGTTTCCCGAACAGGTCGATCCAGTTGATCAGGACGAGGCCGTAGAGCGCGGAGAAGAGGAGCAGCTTCAGCAGCACGATCTGGCGGGGGTCGGTCGGCTGGAGTCCCGCGACGATGCTCTCGAGCCCGTTGACGAGGAGGAGCAGCCCCAACAGGACCGCCAGCGCGAGCACGGCGTACTCGCGGTAGGCGAGCGTCGCGAGGACGAACAGGAGCGAGACGCCGACCGCCGCGACGGTCGAGGCCCGCAGCCGGCGCTGGACGCGGCTCCCCTCGAGCGCGGCGAACCGGCCGAGCCCCTGGACGACCAGGACGAACGCGAGCAGGAAGACGACGCTCGTGAGCCCCAGCGTCGCGTCGAGCTGGTCGACCACGAACACTCCGACCGTGACGGCGACCAGGCCGGCGAGGCCGAGCACCTTCGCGAGCCGTTCGACGATCGAGGCGCCAGCCGGGCTGCGGAACCAGAACTCCGCGCCGCCCGACGTGACGGTCCGCGCGCCGATGAAGAGGAGCGTGACGCCGAAGACGAGGCCGATGTGCAGCCCCGACCAGGTCGGGAGGGCGAGGACGACCACGCCGCCGCCCGTCGCGAGGAAGCCGAGCGCCACCTCGACGGCGCGCGCGCCGTCGCCGTACGTCCGGCCCGCGAACACGCGTCGGAGCCACGCTTCGAGATCCATCGGGGCCGCGCGACCAGAGGGGCCCGGCGATTTGAGGGGTACGACGGGACCGGCGCGGCGGCGACGCGCTAATGAGCGGCCCGTCCGGTGGCACGCCGCCATGGCGAAGCCCCCGGCGGTCGAGCAGACGTACTTCTACCGCGCGCCGCCCGCGAAGGTGTTCGCGGCGCTGACCGACCCCGAGGCGCTGACGACGTGGTTCGTCGAGACCGCGAAGGTCGAACTGCGCGCGGGGGGCGCCTTCCGGCTCGCGTGGCCCGGCGGGTTCACGATGCGGGGCCGCGTGACGAAGTTCGAGACCGACCGCTCGCTCGTGGTCGCCTGGGTCGACCAGTTCGACGGGAAGACGGTCGAGACGGAGGCGCGGTTCACGGTCGCGAAGCACGGCCGCGGGGCGCTCCTGACCGTCCGCCATCGCGGGTTCAAGAAGGGGGGCGCGGGGATCGCGCTCTACGGCGGGGTCCGCTCCGGCTGGGCGTACTACCTCCTCAACCTCCGCTCGGTCCTCGAGCACGGGATCGACCTGCGGACGAAGCAGGACGCGATCTAGGCGCGGGCCGGCCCGCCGGGGCGCGGGAGGTTACGGTCGGGAACCGGTCGCCTCGGGCCGGGGCGTCGGGTCGAGCGGTCGGGAGGGCGCCGGCGCCCCCGCGGGCGCCGCCCGGCCCCGACGGGCCGCGAGCGTCGGGAGGTGCGCGAACTTCGCGTGCCGCGACGGGCCGAGGACCTCCTGCGCGAAGAAGACCAGGAGGCCGCCCGCGAGCGTGACGCCCGCGGCGATCCAGAACGCGTACTGGAACGCGATGTGGGCGGCGACCCCCGCGAACGGCCCGGACGTGAGCAGGTAGGTCGCGAGCAGCGAGCCCGCGATCGGGGCCCCGACGCTCCCGCCGATGTTGCGGAAGACGTTGTTCATCGCGGTCGCCTGCCCCATGTCCTTCGGGTCGACCGTCAGGACGAGCAGGTTGATCACCGAGGCGTTGAGGAGCGCCATCCCGGCGCCGATCACCGTCTCGAAGACGAGCGCCTGGACGAGGGTGGTCGCGACCGAGACGAGCAGGAACCCGAAGGCCGTGATGACGCCGCCGGCGATCGCGAGCGGCTTGACGCCGGTCCGCGTCACGACGAAGCTCGCGACCGTCGAGAGGACGATCATCGCGAGCGCGAGCGGAACGATGTCGAGCCCCGCGGAGAGGATGTTCAACTGCGGGAACGCCCCGTTGTACCCGCCGGAGGCGTGCGGGTACTCGAACTGGTAGATCAGCGAGAACAGCGCGAGGTACATCCCGAGGCCGGCCACCGTGAGGACCGCGTTCGTGACGGCGACGTTCCGTTCCCGGAGCAGCCGGCCGTCCACGATCGCCTCGCGGCCCCGCGCCTTCCACCACGACTCGTAGAGGGCGAACGGGACGAACATCGCGAGGCCGGCCGCCAAAAGTCCGAGCGTCGAGACCGACGTCCAGCCCCAGACCTGCCCCTGGGCGAGCGCGATGACGATCCCCGCGAGCGCGCCGCCGAGCAGACCGGCGCCGACGTAGTCGACGCGGGTGTTCGGGCGGCGGTAGGGCGACTCGCGGACGAACAGGATGACGAGGATCGCGAGGAGGACGACGAACGGGATCGCCGAGTGGTACGTCGCGCGCCAGCCGTAGTTCTGCGAGACGAACGAACCGAGCGGCAGGCTGACGACGAACCCGACGCCGAACATCGCGCTCAGGAGGCCCTGCGCGCGGGGGACGAGCTCGCGGGGGAACTCCTCCCGCACGAGCGCCATGCCGACCGGCATGATCGTGAGGCCGATCCCCTGGATCGTCCGCGCGGCGACCATGAACCCGAAGGTCGGGGAGAATCCGGTGACCGAGACCGCCGCGGCGTAGCCGAGCATCACGGACGCGAGGACCTTTCGCTTGCCGTAGATGTCCGCGAGCTTGCCGACCACGGGCGAGAGCGCGACCCCGGCGGCCGCGTACGCCGAGATGATCAGGCTGACCTGGGCCGAGTCGACGTGAAAATCGCTCTGGATGGTCGGGAGCGACGGGGTGAGCATCCCCTCGATGTAGAGGACGACCACGACGATGGCGGCAAGGAGCACCATCACGCGGTTCGCATACGCGCGGTCGAACGTCTCCATCGTCTTCACGACCGGTGCGGACGCGACGGGCGCGGTCATGCGGCACCTCCGGCCGGGCGGGTCCGCCGCCGGGGGTGGAGGGGAACCGTGAACGTCATTTACACGAACCTGATAGTCAGACAGTTCGAACCATGTACTTAGCGTACGCGGGCGCGAGGTCGTCCTACCGGCTGCGGCGCCTCCGCGGGGCGGGCGGGTTGGCCGCGAGTCGGGTCGCGGCGATGCGCAGCGCCTCGGCCCCCCGGCGGAGCGACGTGGCCGGCGCATCGTCCAGCGCGTCGCCCAACATCCGGAAGAACGCGTCGTGGGCCACCGTCAGTTCCCGCTGTCCGTTCGCGGTCAGCTCGAGCCGCACCTCCCGGCGGTCCTCGGGGGGGCGGACGCGGCGCACCCACCCGCTCCGTTCGAGGGCATCGATGACGGAGGTGACCGTCTGCGGCCGGACGCCGAGGTAGGCCGCGAGGGCCGACATGTTGGTGGCCCCCTCCTTCGAGATCCATCGGAGCACGAGCACCTGGAGGTGCGTCATCCGCTGGTACATCGGCTGGCCGCGCTGCTGCCGGTGGATGTCCTCGATCAGGGCCTCGAGGGCCGTCATGAACTCCCGGCTCGCCTGCGACACGCCGACCTCCTCAGTTCGATGAGACTGACTATCAAGAGGACCGAACAGGCTTAACGCTGCCGCCGGTGCGGGGTCCTCGACCCGCAGGGGCCCTCAGGCCGTCGCGGCGCCGTCCGGGCGAAGGACGAGGAGCGTCGACGTGGCGTGCGCATACAGGCGCCCGCCCGCGCCCGTCAGGCGCGCTTCGGCCGTCGCGACCCGAGCTCCGGCGTGCACGACGCGGCCCTCCGCCCGGAGCCGTCCCGCGGCGGTGGTCACCGCCCTCAGGAAGTTGACCTTCAGTTCGAGCGTCGTGTACCCGACTCCGGCGGGGAGCGTCGTGTGGAACGAGCACCCCATCGCCGAGTCGAGCAGCACGGTGATGATGCCGCCGTGGACGTTCCCGAGCGGGCTGTACATGAACTCGGCGGGGTCGCCCTCGAACGTGACGGCGCCCGCCTCGACCGACGCGACGTCGAGGCCGAGCAATTCCATGAACGGCGGCTTCGGGAGGGCCCCGGCGCCGAAGGCGCGCATGAACTCAAGCCCCGAGAGCGTCCGGATCGGCGGGTCGAACTGGGCCGGGTCCGGCCAGCGGAAGGTGCGCTCCCGCCGGGTCGGATCCGCCTGCCCCCGGTCCCCCATCGGCCGTACCTCGAACCGGTCGGCCTCTCTTGAACTCGCCGGGCGCGATCGGGCGGTCGGGGGCGGCCGCAGCCCACGCTCGGTCCGCGGTCGACGGGCCGCGTTCGTACGGAGGACGATAAAACTCCCATCGGTCCGAAGGAGCTTGGGGAGTTCGGGATGGCCCACAGCTCCAACGCGGGGATCGGGTCGTTCCGGACCTCCGCGGCGGACGCGGACGAAGGGTCCGCGACGGCGGAGCCCCCGCTGGAGCTCTCGGCGTTCGAGTGCAGCCTCGATACCACCTCGCTCGACCAGCTGGGCGAGGTCGCCCGCGCCCTCCCGCGTGCCCAGGTCCACGCCGCCTTCGGGCGGCTTCCGGCCGTCCAGGAGCTGGCCCTGCTCTCGACCTGCCATCGGGTCGAGCTGTACCTCATCGCGGAGAGGTCACGACCGACCTACGACGTCCGCCCCGCGCTCCCGGGCGCGCCGGAAGTCTGGCGAGAGTACCGCGGAGCCCACGCGGTGCGCCATCTCTACCGCGTCGCGGGCGGTTGGGAGTCGCTGGCCGTGGGGGAGCGGGAAGTCGGCCGCCAGGTCCGGAACGCCGGCGGGGCGGTCCTGAGCCGCCATCCGCGGGCGGTCCTCCGCGAGCTGTTCCTGGGTGCCGCCGACGGCGCGCCCGTCGCCCCGACCGCGCTGCGCGGCGCCCCCTCGGTCGCCGCGGTCGCCGCGGACCACGTCGCCCGGATCCTCCCCACCGAGTCGTCCCGGGTCGTCGTGGTCGGCACCGGCGTCGTCGGGCGGCAGTTCCTCGAGCACCTCCCTCCGCGCGTCGCGAAGACGGTCGTCTACCGCACGCGTCCCCCATCGGACGCCCTTCTCGGCGCGACGGGCGCGGCGGTGCTGCCGATCGAACGGCTCGACGAGGCCGTGCGGGTCGCCGACGTGCTCGTCCTCGCACTCCGGTCCGATGCGCCGATCCTAGGGGCTCGTGACGTCCCGACCGACCGTCCGATCGTCGTGGTCGACCTGGGGATGCCCCGCAACGTCGACCCGGGCGTGCGCCGGCTCGCGAACGTGCGGCTGGTCGACCTGGAAGAGCTCCGTTCCCGCCGCGTGTCGGGCGTGTCCCTCTCCGCCGGAGACGAGCTCGAAGACCGGGTCGGCCGGGCGTACGACCGGCTCGAGCGGAAGCTGTGGGAGCCCTCGGTCGCCGAGGTCTACCGGGCGGCGGAAGCGATCCGCCGGGCCGAATACGCGCGGGCGCGGAAGTTCCTCGGCCGCCTCGACCCTGCCCAGGAGGTCGCGGTGGAGCGGCTGACCCGGCGCCTGGTCTCGCAGGTACTCCGGGGGCCCGTCGAACGGGCCCGTACGTTACCGGCCGGGACGCGGGGGAATCGGGAGCGCCAGCGCGCCCTCGAGCTCATCCGGCCCGCTCCGGGCGACCCGTGAGAGATCGGCTCCGGGTCGGCACGCGGCGCAGCCCGCTCGCACGACGGCAGACCGACCTCGTGCTCGCCGCTCTGGCTCGAGCGGCGCCCGAAGTCCGGTTCGAGGTCGTCGCCCGCTCGACGAGCGGCGACCGGGACCTCTCGCCGGGGGCCAATACGGACTTTACCGACGCCCTCGACCGGGCGCTGCGGCGCGGCGAGATCGACCTCGCGGTCCACAGCGCCAAGGACCTGGCCGCCGAGCTTCCCCGGGGGCTCGACCTCGCGGCGTGTCCGCCGCGAGCCGACCCGCGCGATTGCCTGGTCGTCGCACCGGCCCTCCGCGGGCGCGCGCTCCCGACGGCGGCCCGGGTCGGTTCCAGCAGCCCCCGACGGAAGGCCCAGCTGCTCCGGTGGCGGCCGGACCTGAACGTCGTGGAACTCCGAGGCAACGTCGACACGCGTCTCGCGCTCGTCGCCGCCCGTCGCGTGGACGCGGCGATCCTGGCGGTGTCGGGGCTCGGTCGGCTCGAGCGGACCGATGCGATCGACCGCACGTTGCGCACCGACCGGTTCCTGCCCGCCCCGGGACAGGGCGCGCTGGCGCTCGTGACCCGATCGGGCGACCGGGCGGCGGGCGACCTCGCCCGGCGCATCGACCACGCGGCGACGCGCCACTGCGTGGCGGCCGAACGCGAACTCTCCGCCGCCCTGGGAGGGGACTGTCGACAGCCGCTGGGGGCCCTGGCGACCCTTCGGGGGGAGGCGTTGACCCTGACGGGAGAGCTCCTCACGCCCGACGGGGCGCACCGGCTCCGCCGGCGGATTCGGGGGCCCGCGACGCGCGGGCCGTCCCTCGGACGGTCGCTCGGCCGGGCGATGCGGCGCGCGGTGCGGGGCACCGCGCTCGAGATCCCTTCGCGAGGACCGTGACGCGCGCTCGCTCCCGAACCCGTCCGGTCGTGGCGATCGTTTCGGCCGCGGGCGC
>JASHPZ010000044.1 GCA_030037815.1 Thermoplasmata archaeon
CCCCGCTTCTGTCCTCGTCGTCCGAAGCGGCGACCGGCGCGCACCTCGCGGCGCTCCACCTCCCGGGCCCGGCGCCCGCGTTCTGGGGAGCCGAAGGAACCCCGCCGGGCGAGCCGTTCGCCCTCTCGGGCAGCCCCTCCGGGGCGGGGCACGCGCCTCCCTCGAGCGGCCCGTGCTTCGCCGTCGCGCCGGCGTCGGCGCTCGAAGCGTCCCTACCGACGACCTGCGTGGCGCACGACGAGCCGTCCCTCTCCTTCTACTCGAACCTCGTCGGCAGCGGGGGGAACGTGACGTGGGCGCTCACGCTGCCGACCGACGGCTCCGCGACCGACAACCAGTCCGACCTGTACGCGGCGGCTTGGGTCGGCCTCACCGTGTCGGACCCGGCCGCGTGGCTCGACCAGTGCTACATCGAGGTCCAATTCTACCCCGACTTTTCCTGGAGCTTCCCGACCACCACGGTCGCGGGGGTGTGGTCGGGTGCGGTCGTCGGCTGGCAGGTGAACCCGGATTCCGGGGCGGTGGACGTCTGCTACTACTCCCCGATGTACGTCAGCGGGGTCCCGGCCGACGGATACTTCGAGATGTCGCAGGGCGACGCCCTCGCGCTCGTGCTCTCGGGATGGCCGGGGAGCGCGACCGGCGAGTCGGTCTCGATCCTCGACCAGACGAGCGACGTCGGCACGTCCCTGACCCTCTACAACGCGACCGGCAACTTCCCGCTCGACCCGGCGTACCCGACCGAGCAGTACTCGAACGCGCTCCTCTGGACGACCGGGGGCCAGCTCCCCGTCTCGTTCGGGTTCGAGATCGGTCGGCAGGGGAATCCGGGCGGCGTCACGAACAACACGTTCGGCGGATGCAACCCCGGCCCGGGCCAGCCGACCCCGACCAACCCCTCCGTACCGTGCCCGAGCTACGACCCGGTGAGCTGGGTCAACGACACCTCGAGCCCCTGGCAGATCGGCGTCCCGTCGTTCTCGAACGCGGCGACCACGGCGGCCCCCGCGCAGTTTGGGGTCTCCTCCTCCGTCGGCGGCGGGGCGGCGATCGCCGCGCTCAGCCAGCAGACCTGCTACAACCGCCTCGGCAGTGGCTTCTGCCAGTATCCGTGGTACGGATTCTCCTGCACCTCGGACGCGTTCAACTTCGGCGCGGTCGACTTTGCCGGTGAGTCGAACGACTTCGGCCAGAGCGCGCAGTTCCCCGGCGCCGCGGCGGTCGGCCCGCTCGGGCTCCCCCAGTTCGGCACCGGGAACTTCTCCGTCCCGACGTGCGGCAGCGCGAGCTACACGGTGACGACCGCGACCAGCGGGGTCGGCGGCGGCGCGGTCGCGTTCCTTTCGGCGACCCACAACACGACCCAGTCGGTGACCGGCGTCGCCGCCGGGGTGTACGCGATCGCCGCGGTGCCCCCCGCCGGCGCGGCGTTCTCGGGCTGGTCGACCTCGGGCGGTCTCTCCGTGGGAGCGACGACCAGCCCGTCGACGACGCTCAAGGTGTCGGGCGCCGGCACCGTGACGGCCTCGTTCGCGCTCACTCCGACGACGACGACCGTCACGTTCGCCTCCACCAACTCGGGGAGTCTGGTCGTGGTCACCCCGGGCCTCACCGGCTCGAACGGCACGGGCTGGACCGTCCCCGCGGGCGGTACGCTCGACCTTCCGGCCGGCGAGTACGCGATCCAGGCCGGACCGGCGAGCGGTTCGGTGTTCGCGCGCTGGGCGGTGACCTCGAGCAACGCCGGCGCGACGCTCGCGTCGACCGCGTCGGCCGTGACGTGGCTCCTCGTCACGGGCGAGACGTCGGCGACGACCGTCACGGCGTCCTACGCGACCACGGCCACGACGGCGGTGGTCGACCTCACGGGCTTCGGCGACGGGGTCGTCACGTTCGGCGGGACGAGCTTCCCGTACAACCCGAGCACGGGGTACTCGGAGGGGAACATCTCGACCGCGCCCGGGGCGTATTCGGCGGTCGCGGTCGCCGCGGCCGGATGGACGTTCCTCGGCTGGAACTACACCGCGTCCGCGGTGCTGATCGACGGAAACGCCACCACGAACGTCACGATCTCGGGGACGGTCGCGACCCTGACCGCGCTGTTCGCTGCGAACATCACGACGTTCAACATCGCGCCGACGGCCGCCGGCGGACGGATCGCGTTCAACGGGGTCGGTCCGCTCGGCAACGGCACCGTGGTCGCGCTCCTGCGCGGCACCTACTCCCTGGACGCCCTGCCGTTCGGCTACAATACGTTCCTGCACTGGAACGTGTCGAACCCGACCGCGCTCTGGGTGTTCAAGACGACCTACCCGATCACCCGCGTCCAGGTCAACTCCACCGGGACCGTGACGGCGACGTTCGGGCCGGCCGCCAACACCTCGATCGCGTTCGACAACTCCCCGGCGAACGGCGGGTCGATCTCGTTCAACTACGCGTCGTACTCGGGCGCGTCCACGGTGAACGACTCGCTCGCCGTCGGGCCGTACCTCCTGCGGGCGGCGCCGGCGCCGGGCTGGGCGTTCTCCACCTGGACCGTCACGTCGCCGAACACCTACAGCGCCGGGATCCTGAACGTGAACGGTGGCGGGGGGGTCGTGACCGCGACGTTCCTGCCGGTCGGCTACCCCGTCACGTTCGCGACCACCCGCGTCGCGGCGGTTGAAGCGGATGTGGACGGGACCCTGCTTTCGAACGGCGACGCGACCGGGCTCCAGGGCGGGAGCTACCCGCTCGCCGCGGTGGTCGGGCCGAACGCGACGTTCCTCCGCTGGGACCCGACGGGGTCGATCGCCGTCGGCAACCGCACGGCGCCCTCGACGTCGCTGGCCGTCTCCGGGCCGGGCACGCTGTTCGCCGTCGTCGACTCGTTCGCGCTCCTCGGCGTGTCGAGCTCGGCGCCCTACGGCGAGATCGGGCTACCCGTGACGTTCACCGCCCAGGTCGGCGGCACGAGCCCGACGTCGTTCGTCTGGACGGGCCTCCCGTCGGGCTGCTCCGGGGGCAACGCCGCGTCGGTCCATTGCGTCCCCGCGGTCCAGGGCTCCTACTCGGTCGTCGTGACCGTGAAGGGACCGAACGGGATCGCGCTCGTCTCGTCTCCGCTCGGGTTCTCCGTCAGCGGGGCGCTCTCCCTCGTCTCGTTCGCGGCGACCCGCACGGTCCTCGACCTCGGGATGTCGACCGTCCTCACCGCGAGCGTGGTCGGAGGCGCCGGCCCGATCGCGTACGCCTACGCGCCCCTCCCCGCCGGCTGCGCGAGCGCCAACGCGAGCGTCCTCACCTGCCAGCCGACCGCGGCCGGCGCGACCACGGTCGTCCTGACCGTGACCGACGGGCTCGGGGTGACGGTCGGAGAGAACGTCACGATCTACGTCTACCCCGCGCTCGCGTTCGGGGGGCTCACGGCCACCCCGTCCGTCCTGACCGCGCTCTCCTCGACCACGCTCGCGACCAACGCGACCGGTGGCAGCCCGCCGCTGCGGTACGTCTACACGAACCTTCCCGCCGGCTGCGCGTCGTCCGACCTCGCCGCGGTCGCGTGCGCGCCGTCCGACCCCGGCAACTACACGATCGACGTGAACGTGACCGACGCGGCCGGTATCTCCGCGGAAGGTTCGGTGTCGATCCGCGTGAACGCGCCGCCGACCGTCAGCGCGTTCACCATCGTGCCGGGGGTCGTCTCGGTCGGCCAGTCGTTTCTGATGACGATCAACGCGAGCGGCGGGACCGGCCCCCTCACCTACTCGGTGGGCCAGCTGCCCAACGGCTGCCTGAGCCAGAACGCGTCGTCGTTCAGCTGCACGCCGAACGCGACCGGAAACTTCACGATGTACGCGAGCGTCCAGGACTCGGACCACGTCCAGAGCGCACTCGTCCCCGGGTTCGTCTCCGTCGTCGGACCGCCCGCGCCGGGCTCCGGAGCGGGCGCCAACGCCGGGCTGCCGCTGTGGGTCTGGATCCTGATCGCGGTCGTGATCGCGGTCGCGGTGATCGTCGGCGTCCTCTACTTGCGCC
>JASHPZ010000045.1 GCA_030037815.1 Thermoplasmata archaeon
GGGGGGGGTGCGGCGAGCCCGCCCGCCTCCGGAGGCGGGGCGCCGCGGGAGCGCTCTTTACCCGCGGCGCGGTGGGCGGCGCGGGGTCGGACCGTGGACCACACGATGCTGATCGGCGGCGAGTGGGTCGGGGCCGAGAGCGAGGCGACGATGCCGGTCGTCAACCCGTTCGACGGCGCGTCGCTCGGGACCGTCCCGAAGGCCGGTCGCGAGGACGTCCGCCGGGCGGTCGACGCCGCGCGCGAGGCGTTCGACCGGGGACCTTGGCCGCGCCTGCCGCCGCGGGGGCGGGCCGAGGTGTTCCTGAAGGCGGTCCAGCTCCTCCAGCAGCGGCTCGCCGAGATCGCCGAGCTCGAGAGCCGCAACCAGGGCAAGACAATCAAGCAGGCGGCCGACGCCGACCTCCCGTTCTCCGTGGACAACCTGTCGTTCTACGCCGGGGCCGGCCGAACGCTTGAGGGGAAGGCGGCGGCCGAGTACACGGGCGACGGGACGACGATCTTCCGGCGCGAGCCGGTCGGCGTCGTGGCGTCGATCACTCCGTGGAACTACCCGATCATGATGGCGGTCTGGAAGATCGCCCCGGCGCTGGTCGTCGGCAATACCGTCGTGCTCAAGCCGGCGAGCTACACGCCGCTGTCGAGCCTCGAGCTGGGCCGCGTGTTCCAAGACGCCGGACTCCCGGCGGGCGCCCTCAACATCGTCACCGGCCCCGGAGCGGAGGTCGGCGATGAACTGTCCCGCAACGCGAAGGTCGACCTGGTGTCGCTCACGGGGGACACGGCCACCGGACGCCGCATCATGGAGGCGGCGAGCGGCACGGTGAAGCGCGTGCAGCTCGAGCTCGGAGGCAAGGCCCCCTTCGTGGTCTTCGAGGACGCGGACCTCGGGGCCGCGGTCGAGGGCGCGATGGTCGGCGGATTCGTGAACGGCGGGCAGGACTGCACGGCCGCGACCCGCCTGATCATCCACTCGAGTCTGCGCGCGAAGTTCGTCGAAAAACTGATCGAACGCGTCCGAACGGTGCGGGTCGGGGATCCGGCGTCCCGGTCGACCGACCTGGGCCCCCTAGTGAGCCCCGTGCAGCAGAAGTCCGTCCTCGAGTTCGTCGAGAAGGGCAAGACCGAGGGCGCGCAACTCAAGGTCGGAGGGACGGACGACCGCGCCCACCACCCGAACGGCGCGTTCGTGCTGCCGACCGTCTTCGACGACGTCGCCCCGGACATGGCGATCGCGCAGCGGGAGATCTTCGGTCCGGTCCTGGACGTGCTCGAGTTCTCGACGTTCGACGAGGCGATCCGCATCGCGAACGGGATCGAATACGGACTCGCCGGCAGCGTCTGGACGAAGGATGTTCGTACCGCACTCAAGGCCGCGCACGCGCTCCGGTTCGGGGACGTCTGGGTGAACGACCACCTCCCGCTCGGCTCGGAAACCCCCCACGGCGGGTTCAAGCAGTCCGGTTTCGGCAAGGACCTCGGGACCGACTCCTTGAACGACTACACCGTCGTGAAGAACATCTACGTCGACCTGACCGGGCAGGCCCGGAAAGGCTGGCATTACACCGTCTACGGCGACCCGGCGTAGGAGCGCGCCGTGACCGACGGAATTCCCGCCGACGGGCGGGGCCGGCTGTTCATCGGAGGCGAGTGGCGGGTCCCGTCGAGCCGGCGCTACGCGCCGGTGCTCGACCCGTCGAACGGCCAGGCGGTCGGCCAGGCGCCAGTCGCGACCGCGGACGAGGCCCGGGCCGCGGTGGACGCCGCCGCGCGTGCGGAAGGAACGTGGGGGGCGACGCCCGGGCACGAGCGGGCCCGGATCCTCCGCGCGGCGGCCGACCGGATCCGCGCGGACCGCGAGACGATGGCCCGCCTGATCGCGCGCGAGGTCGGCAAGCCGATCACGGACGCGCGGGTCGAGGTCGACCGGGCGGTCGGCGTGTTCGAGCTGGCCGCCGACGAGATCCGCCACCTGGGCGGCGAGAGCTTCCCCGCGGACGCGTTCGAACGCCCGGCCGGCAACGAAGCGCGGTTCCTGTTCACCGTGCGGGACCCGATCGGCGTCGTCGTCGCGATCGGCCCGTTCAACTTCCCGCTCAACCTCCTCTCCCACAAGGTCGCGCCGGCGCTCGCCGCCGGCAATCCGGTCGTGGCGAAGCCGACGAGCGCGGCGCCGTTCACCGCGCTTCGCCTGGCGAAACACCTCGAGGGCGCGGGACTTCCGAAGGGGGCGCTCAACGTCGTCGTGGGTCCCGGCGGCGCCGTGGGGGACACGCTGGTCGAGGACCCTCGGACGCGGCTCGTGACGTTCACCGGCTCCACCGAGGTCGGCAAGGCGATCGCGGAGAAGGCGGGCCGGCACGCGAAGCGGGTCATCCTCGAGATGGGCGGGATGGACCCGTTCGTCGTCCTCGCCGACGCGCCCATGGACGCCGCGGTCGCGGCGGCCGCCCGCGGCGCGTTCGGCTACTCGGGTCAGGTGTGCACCGCCTCGAAGCGCCTCCTGGTCGAGTCCCGCGTCGCCGACGCGTTCGCGCGGTCGCTCGCCGCGCGCGCGTCCGCGCTCCACGTCGGTCCGGCGCTCGAGGACGCGACCGAGGTGGGGCCCCTGATCGACGCGGCCGCCGTGGACCGGATGGAGGGGCTGGTCGCGGACGCGACCGCGCACTCCGCCACGGTGTTGGCGGGCGGCCAGCGCGCCGCGGGCCGGCCGGGGAACTTCTTCCTCCCGACCGTGCTGGACGGCGTGCCCGAGACCGCGCGGGTCGCGCGCGAGGAGCCGTTCGGGCCGATCGCGCCGATCCTCCGCTTCGAGAACCTGGACGACGCGGTCCGCATCGCGAACGGGACGCCGTACGGTCTCCAGGCGGCCGTCTACACCCGGGACATCGCACGGGGATTCTCGCTCGCGAAGCGGATCCGCGCGGGCGGCGTCCATCTGAACGACCCGACGAACCTCCGGTGGGACGCCCTCCCGTTCGGCGGCGTGAAGGAGAGCGGGCTCGGACGGGAAGGGCTACGGTACGCGATGGAAGAGATGACCGAGGTCAAGCTGATCTCGGTGAACTTCGCCGGCGCGTGAGTCAGATCCCGCCGTCCGCGAGCCGGGCGACGAGCTCCTCGACGATGTCCTCGAGCGGCTGCCACCCGTCGATGCGCTCGCCCCACTCGACGCGGGCGACCTTCACCCAGACCTCCCGCGTCGCTTCGGCCCCGTAGGAGAGCGCGCGGCCCCGGTCGCGCGCGATGCAGACGGCGAGCGGGACGTCGAGCGAGAAGACGCGGTGGGGGTACGGGAGCCGCGCGAGCAGGTCGAGGATGGCGCTCTCCCAGTAGAAGTTCCCCTCGACGATCGGCGAGACGCCGCGCCGCAGGAGCGCGTCCGCCCGTTCCACCGCGCGGTCGTTCGCGTGCAGGAACAGGGTCTCGGAGCCGCCGTCCCACTCGAATTGGTCCAGGAGCTCGTCGATCGCGATGACCTCCCCGCCGATCGCCGGGGCGAGCGCCCGCGCGACGGTCGTCTTCCCCGCGCCCAGCGGCCCGCGCACGACGACCAGGATCGGGGCGGGCGGCGCGGTGCGTTCGAACGGGATCACGTCTTCTCGTCGCGCCGGGCGCCGATCGGGGGCCCCGGCAGGTGGTCCGGGAGCCCGGGGGTCGGCACTGCGTGCCCCGAGATCGGGTGCGGCGCCGCCGCCGGCCCGGTCGGGTGGGGCACGCGCGTCGCGGTCGGGGACCGATCTGCCGGGGAGTCGAGGCTCTCGAGCGCATCCTCGAAGGCGGCCAGACCGCGGTCGAGGAGCTCGTCCTCGATGACGAGCGGGGCCATGAACCGCAGGACCTGGTCCCAGGCGCCGGCGGTGTGCATCAGTACACCGCGGGCGAGGAGCGCCGAGCGCATCGCCTTCGCGCGGTCGCCCCACGGACGCCGGCTGGGCCGGTCGTGGACGAACTCGAGCCCGACCATGAACCCGCGGCCGCGTACGTCGCCGAGCGTCGGGTGGCGCGCGGAGACCTCGCGGAAGCGCCCGAGCAGCCGCTCGCCGCGGACCCGCGTGCGGTCGACCAGGTCGGTCTCCCGCAGGATTCTCAGGCTCTCCGCGCCGACCGCGAGCGCAAGGGGGTTGCCGCGATACGTACCCAAGTGGAACCCGCGCGGCACCTCCCCGACGACATCCGAGCGGTAGGCCACGGCGGACAGGGGGATCCCCCCGCCGATCGTCTTCGCCAGGCAGAGGATGTCGGGCGTGACGCCCGCGTGCTCGACCGCCCACATCTTCCCCGTGCGCCCGAGGCCGGTCTGAACCTCGTCGGCGATCAGGAGGAGGTGGTGCCGGTCGCAGAACTCCCGGAGCGACGGGAGGAAGTCGTCGGGCGGGACGACGTAGCCGCCCTCCCCGAGGATTGGCTCGACGAGCACGGAGGAGGCCTCGTCGACCCCCGAGGCCGGGTCGTTGAGGAGGTGCTCGAGGTACGCGATCGTCCCGGCGGCGCCCTCGTCCGCGCCGAGCACGGGCCGGTACGGGTCCGGGTACGGCACGCGAACGACGCGGCCGCCCGCGAACGCGGTGGTCGCGTGGTACCGGCGCCCCCCCGTCAGGTGGACCGCGCCGCCGTGCACGCCGTGGTAGGCGCCCGAGAAGGCGACCGTCCCGTGGCGCTGGGTCGCGTGGTCGGCCAGGTTGACCGCGGTCTCGATCGCGTCCCCGCCGGTGACGGTGAAGAAGATGCGGGCGTGCGAGCGCATGCCCGGCGGCAGCGCGTCCGAGAGCTCGCGGAGGAAGTCGATCCGGGCCTCCGTCGGGAGTTCGAGCGCGTGCCAGATGCGGCGGCTCTGGGCCTCGAGCGCGGCCGACAGCCGCGGGTGCCGGTGGCCGAGGTTCAGGACCGAGATCCCCGAGACCCAGTCGATGAACCGGTTCCCATCCTCGTCCTCGATGGTCGCGCCCTGTGCGACCTTCGGCGCGATCGGGAAGTAGTGCGGGTAGCCAACGGCCTCGGTCTCGAGCCGAGCCTGCTCCGCGAGGAGCGCGCGCGAGCGGGGGCCGGGCGGCGGGACGACGATGCGCGGCGCATCGGGAAAACTGAGCCACTCGTCGGCGCGGGTCACGGCTCCCCTCGACCGGTGAATCGGCCCACGGGTTATGAAGGCTCGTCGCGCCCGTGGGCCGCCTTAACCCCGAAGAGTCCGTAGGTTCCGTGCGCGAGCATTAAGCCGCACGACCACTGAAGCAGAGGATGGCGACCGCGGACGTCTCCGCGCCGGGGTTCGCCGCCGGAGAAACCGGCATTCCGCTCCTCCGAGCGGACGCGGCTGCGGAGGCGCACCGGGCGAGCACGATGCGCACGGCCGCGATCGGCCGGTACATCCTGTTCGGGCTCGGCGCGGTCACCCTGGGCTCCGGCGCGGGGCTCGCCTTCGCGCGGGAACCGTCGACCGCGCTCGTTTTCCTGCTCGTCGGTGCGCTGCTCGTGGCGCTCGGCCTCGTGCAGCACCGGATCTACCGGCGGAGCCGGGCGGAGTGGCCCGCCCAACTGCTCCTGTTCCCGGACGGGATCGAGCTCGTGCTCACCTCCGGCGAGATTCGGGCGGTCGACTGGAGCGACCCGAAGCTCGACTTCACCGTCCACGTGCGGCACCCCGGGGACCCGTCCGCGACCGAGTACCTGTTCGCCTGGGGCGGACCCGGACGGGTGCCTCCCTGCTCGATCACCGCGGAGGGGTTCGAGCGTCTGAAGTCCGAGGTCGTCGCGCGGAGCCTGAGCTTCCGGGACGAGCGAACGGGGCACGGGGCCCGCGAGGTGCGACTCTGCACGGTCGGCCCGGCGCCGAAGAAGGTCGTCCACTCCGCCGCGGAGTGGGGTCCGTGACCGCCCGCCGACCGACCCGCATCGACGTCCACCTCCACTTGAGCCGGTGGTGGAAGGACCTCCCGCGGACCGGGTACCGACCGGACTTGGATTACACGCCGACCGGGCTCCTCGCCGAGATGGACCGGAACGGGATCGACTACGGAGTCGTCATCCAACTGTTCGAGGCGCCGTCGGTCCGCGAGGGTCTCGAGGAGGGTTGGCGGACGCGGGACGCGGGGGGCGGACGTCTCCTCCCGATCACCACCGTCGACCCGACGAAGGGCGAGGAGGAGGTCCGCGTCGCGATCGCGCTGTGGGAGGAGGACCCGACGATCCGCGGCGTCAAGCTGTATCCGGGGTACCAGAAGTTCTACCCGCACGACCGCCGGGTCGAGCCGATCCTCGAGTTCGCGCGCCGGCGGCGCCTCCCGGTGCTCGTCCACCAGGGCGACACGCTCGAGCCCGATGGGCTGGTCAAGTACGCCCGGCCGATCGAACTCGACGAGGTCGCGGTCCGCTGGCGGGACATCCCGTTCGTGCTCTGCCATCTCGGCAATCCCTGGATCGACGAGGCGGCCGAGGTCGTGTACAAGAACGAGAACGTGTACACCGACACCTCGGGGCTGCTCGCCCACCCGAGCGCTCCCTTGTTCGGCCGGATGGTCGAGCAGGCCCGTCACCGGTTGGAGAACGCGATCGTCGGGGTCGGTCGTCCGGAGCGGTTCCTCTACGGCTCGGACTGGCCGCTCGAAGAGCTCCGCGTGGCGGTCGGGTTGATCGAGTCGCTCGACCTGCCCCCGCGCGACCGGGAGCTGATCCTTGGCGAGAACGCCCGTCGGCTCTACCGCCTGCCGGAGCCGGCCGCGCGGCCCGCCCACCCGTCATAAGGCCCTCGCCCCTCGGGCACCGGCGGCTCCGATGGACGGCGACGAGGTGAAGCGGATCGTCCGCGACACGAACTACGTCACGTGGCGCCGGCAGGGCGGCTGGGACCCCCTGGTCGTGACGCGGGCCGAAGGGTCGCGCTTCTGGGACAGCGCGGGCCGCGAGTACCTCGACCTCTCCTCCCAGCTGATGGCGACGAACCTCGGCCACGGAAATCCGGCCGTCGCGCAGGCGATCGCCGAGCAGGCGCGCGGCGTCGCCTACGCCGCGCCCGGGTTCGCGACCGAGGCGCGAGCCCGCGCAAGCGTGGCGTTGCGCGAGGTGCTCCCGGCCTCGCTCGACCGGTTCTTCTTCAGCACCTCGGGCACCGAGGCGAACGAGGCGGCGCTCAAGATCGCCCGCGCGGTGAAGCAGCGCACCAAGGTCGTCTCCCGGTACCGGTCGTACCACGGCTCGACGGCCGCGTCGATCTCGGTGACCGGGGACTTCCGACGCCGACCGGTGGAGGCGCTCGACCGGGTGCCCGGGACCGTGTTCGCGCCGGACTGCTACTGCTACCGGTGCCCGTTCGGGCTGACCTACCCGAGCTGCGGCGTCGCGTGCGCCGAGTACGTCGACTACCAGTTGGAACGGGAGGGCGACGTGGCCGCGATGATCGTCGAGCCGGTCGTCGGGACGAACGGCGTGATCGTCCCGGTGCCCGAGTACCTCCCCCGGATCCGTGCGATCACGAAGGCGCACGACGTCCTCCTGATCGCGGACGAAGTGATGAGCGGCTGGGGACGGGTCGGCGAGTGGTTCGCGGTCGACCGCTGGGGGGTCCGGCCCGACCTGCTCACGACCGCGAAGGGGATCACCGGCGCCCAGATCCCGCTCGGCCTGACCGCGACCACCTCCGAAGTCCACGACGCCTTCCGCGACACCTACTTCCCCCACGGCCACACCTACGAGGCGCACCCGCTGACGCTCGCGCCCGCCGCCGCGGCGATCGCCGAGTACCGCCGCCTCGACCTGATCGAGAAGTCGCGCCGGGACGGCGTCTACCTCCTCGGGCGGCTGCGGGAGATCGCCGAGCAGCATCCGAGCGTCGGCGAAGTCCGCGGCCTAGGTCTGTTCGCCGCGGTCGAGCTCGTGAAGAACCGAAAGACCCGCGCTCCGTTCAACACCGAGGAGGACAAGCTCGCGGGGCGCCCGCTGGTCGTCGACCTCGTCACGGGCGCGATGATGAAGGCCGGAGTCTACTGCGTCGGCTGGGTCTCGCACCTCGTCGTCGCGCCGCCGTTGATCGTCACCCGCGCGGAGCTCGACCACGGCCTCGAGGTGCTGGACGCCGCGCTCCGGCTCGCCGACGAGCGGGTCGAGTCGTCCGCCTGAGCGCTCAGAACCAGCGGCTCGTCACGACCTTCTTCCGCGTGTAGAAGTCGACGCCGTCGCGGCCCGTGGCGTGCAGGTCGCCGTAGAACGAGCCCTTCCAGCCGGCGAACGGGAAGTACGCAGCCGGGGCGGGGACCCCGACATTGACGCCGACCATCCCGGCCTCGATGCGGTGCGCGAACGTCCGGGCCGCGCCGCCGTCCCGGGTGAAGATCGCCGCGGCGTTGCCGAACCGCGAGCGGTTCGCGATCGCGAGCGCCTCTTCGAGGTCGGCCGCCCGGATGACGGAGAGCACCGGGCCGAAGATCTCCTCCTGCGCGATCGACATCTCGGGCCGGACCCGGTCGAACAGGACCGGGGCAACGTAGTAACCGTCGGCCGCCGCCGGGAGCGTGCCCCGGGCGGCGACCACCGCGCCGGCCGCCTCGCCTTCCTGGATCCACCGAAGGATGCGGTCGCGATGGTCCGGCCGGATGACGGGTCCGACGAACGTTCCCGCCCCGTCGGCCGCCCCGACCGAGAGCGAGCGGACGCGCTCGGCGAGCGCGGCGACCAATCGGTCGGCCCCCGGTTCGACCGCCACCACGACGCTCCCGGCTAGGCACCGCTCGCCAGATTGGCCGTAGGCGCTCGAGAGGATCGCCGGCACGGACCGATCGAGGTCGGCGTCCGGCATCACGACCAGGAAGTTCTTCGCGCCCGCGAGCGCCTGGACCCGCTTCCCCGCGGCCGTCGCCGTCGTGTAGACGTGCCGCGCGGTCGGCGCCGACCCGACGAACGAGACCGCGTCGACCCGCGGATGCTGGAGGAGCGCATCGACGGTGCCCGCGTCGCCGTGCACGAGGTTGAACGTGCCGGCGGGGAACTCCGCCTCCTGGATGAGGCGGGCGAGGATCGCCGCGGACATCGGCACCCGTTCCGACGGCTTCAGTAGGAACGTGTTCCCGCAGACGAGGGCGAGCGGGGCCATCCAGAGCGGAATCATCACCGGAAAGTTGAACGGGGTGATCCCGACCACGACCCCGACCGGTTGCCGCAGGAGCGTCGTGTCGATGCCGGGCGCCACGTCGGAGAGGAACGCGCCCTGCATCGTCGTCGGAGCGGAAGCGGCGAACTCGGTGGCTTCGATCCCGCGGCGGACCGAACCGCGCGCCTCCTCGGTCGTCTTTCCGTTCTCGCGCACAACCGAGCGGATCAGCTCGTCGGCGTGTTCCTCGAGCAGGTTGCGAAACTCGAGCACGCGCCGGGCCCGTTCGGCGACCGGCGTCTCCCGCCAGGCCGGGAAGGCGGCGACCGCCGCCGCGACGGCGCGGTCGACCTCCGCGGCGGACGACCGAGGCACGCGGGCGAGGACTCGCCCGGTGGAGGGGTCGGGGACGTCGAGTTCGCCGACGGAGTCGGGCCGGGACCACCGCCCGCCGACGTAGTTCTCGAGCCCGAGGGCGCCCGCCATGGCTGTCGTGGAAGGGAGGTCGGCGCGCTCATGATGGATTCGGAGCGGGTGCGTCGGGCCGTCCGGTCGGCGTTTTGTAGGGGTCCCGGCTCGGAAATCCGCGTCCCGGCGCCGGCCGGGCCGCTCGGGAGAGGAGAGTTTGGACGCCCGGTTTGAAGAGGCATACGCGGAGTACGAGCGACGCACCCCCCGTTCGCAGGCGCTCTTCGAACGCGCGCGGATCTGGAGCCCACTCGGGGTGCATTCGAACTACCGGTTCCTCGACCCGTACCCGTTCTACGTGAGCCACGCGAAGGGGGTCCACCTCTGGGATGCGGACGGGAACGACTACCTCGACTTCAACATGGGATTCGGCTCGCTCCAGAGCGGGCACGCGCACCCTGCGCTCGTGGACGCGCTGCGTCGACAGATCGACGACGGGACGATCTACGGCTACGAGTGGGAGCGCACGCCCGAGGTGGCCGAGCGGATCTGCCGCCGCTACGGGATGGCGAAGGTCCGGTTCAGCACGACCGGGCTCGAGGCGACCCACCACGCCACGCGATTCGCCCGGGCCTTCACGAAGAAGTCCTACGTGCTGAAATTCGAAGGCTCGTACCACGGCTCCCACGACACGTTGCTCGTCGGGGTGAAGCCACGGATCCAGGTCGCGGGGGAGCCCCGGCATCCGAACTCGGCGCCCGCGTCGCCCGGAATCCTCCCGGAACTGACCGGGCGGACGCTCGTCGCGCCGTTCAACGACCTCGAAGCGACCCGGAAGATCGCGCGGGAGCACCGGGACGACCTGGCCGCCGTGATCGCCGAGCCTATTCCGATGAACATGGGGTTCATCCTGCCCGAGGAGGGGTTCTTTCCGGGCCTGCGCGAGTTGTGCGACGAACTCGGGGCCCTTCTCATCCTGGACGAGATCAAGACCGGGGCGAAATACCCGCAGGGCGGCGCCGGGCGGGTCGGGGTCCGTCCCGACCTCATCACGCTCGGAAAGTCGATCGCTTGCGGTGTGCCGCTCTCCGCGATCGCTGCGGGTCCGGGAATCTTGGACGAGGTCGGCCCGCGGAAGGTCGCCCACGCGGGCACCTACAACTCGAACCCGCTCGCGATGGCGGCGTGCATCGCCTCGCTCGACCACATCCTGACGGAGGAGGCCCTGACGCGGTCCGCGCAGTTGAACGACCGCCTCGCGAAGGGCTACGCGGAAGTGTTCGAGGACGCCGGGGTCACCGCACACGTCGCAGCGGACGGGGTATCGGGAACGGTCTTCTTCGCGGACCACCCGGTCCGGAACTGGCGGGACTTCCTGACGGTCGACGGGGACCGCTCAATGCTCTACTACTACCACTGCCTCAACCGGGGGCTCATCCCATCCGGCACGGGGCCCGACGAGCAGTGGACGATCTCGGTCCAGCATACCCCGACGGACGTCGACCGGCACCTCGAGATCCTCGGCACCGTCGCGGAACGACTCGCGGGGTCCCCGCAGAGCGGAGAGATCGAGGAGTCGGTGTAATCGGCGACCGTCGGGGGGTCAGGCCCGCCGATGGGCCCGAGACCTGGCGTGCCCGAGTTCGCGGATCTGCCGCGCCGTGTCGGTGCCCCCGGTCCGGAAGACGTCACGCGGAATGGCGTACGCCCGAACGGCGAGGTAGACCGTCGCGACGGCCAGCGGGAAGCACACGAACACACCGACCCACGCCAGCTCGGTCTGACCGGGACTCCCGAACGGGACTCCCTTCGACGCCGCGAGGGCGGAGACCCTGAGCCACGTCGCGGAGAACAGCCAGAGGCCCCCGAGCGTGATGACGGAGAACGCCGCGAGCCCCGTGATCAGGTCGGCGAGCAGGAACGCCCCCGTGCCGCGCGCCACACGACCGTGCAGGGTCATCGCCCACGCCATTTCTTACGTGGTTCCCGTAGGGTATCATAGCCTCAGTAACCCTATTTAGAGTCCACGTTGGACCGGACGCTCCATAGCATTCGGCCGCCCGGGGCGGTCGCGGACAGGTCCGCCGGCCGGGATCCGGCAGAGCCTCGTCCCTCGAACTTTACGGACCCCTCCGGATTCTTCGGCGCGGGAGCTTGAAAGGGCGAGCCGAATCGGACGGTTCGTGAGCGCCCCCCCCTCGGCCGGTGAAACCGCGAATCCCCCAACCTCGGCACGTCCTTCCCGACGCCGAACGTGGATTGTCGTCGGCGCGGTGGTCGTGGCCGCCGGCCTGGTGGTGGGAGTCTACGCCCTCATGCTGCCCCTACACCACTCGACCGCGACGAACTCGGAGATTCTGGAGCCCCAGGACACGTCGTACAGCATTCCCGCGGAACAGTTCAACGGGATCGCCTTCGACATCAGCACGACGTCGGTCGTCAATGGGACGTTCTACAACACCTACGGGATCACCCTCTACACGATGACCCCGGCGCAATTCGAAACCTTCTCGAAGACCGGCGTGGTCTCCGGCTACAACTGGACCTCGGGGCGCATCGCGAACAACACGATCACGAACCTGAACATCGAGGTGCCACCCGGCGCGTGGGAGCTCGCATTCGTGAACAGCAACCTCCTGGTCGCGACCTCGATCGGATTCTACTCGAACCTGACGCTCGCGCCTGCCTGACGGACACTAAAAATTCGAACCCCCGGGGTTCTTCCCCGGGGGGAAAGGGTTGATCGCACTGCTCGGTCGAGTCTGCCTTAGACCGAGTAGACGCTGATCTCCTGAGACTCCGACGCGAGGTTCAGGTTGTTCGCGGGGTCCATCACGAAGGTGACGAACTCCTGAGCAACACCGGACAGCGGCGTCAGGCTCACGATGTCGAAGGGGCGCCAGCCGAGGTACCCGACCGTGTAGTCCGCCGAGGTCGTCGGGGCCTTGATCCCGTTCGCAATCGTGCCCGAGCCGCCCGTCGTCGGCAGGATGCCGCCGTACCAGGTCGGGTTTGCGGTCGAACCGTCGCTCGCGGCGGTCTGACCCACCCCCGTGAAGGGGTAGAACGTCACGCCGGATCCGGACGCGCGCGCGAGCCCGTCGGAGGCGTAGCCGATCGCGGCCGAGTTCGAGGCGACCCCGCTGATGACTCCCGGGTTCCCGTTGGCCGTGTCGGTCGCGACGTACCCGCAGTCCGAGATGTAGTTCGAGCTGCCGCATCCCGTGAAGCCCGCCGAGCCCGGCGAGTTCAGCTGGGAGGCGGTCGCGAACTTCGTGTTGCTCGCCGCGTCAATCAGGCGAGCCTCGAACGACTGGGTCGTACCGCTGGCGTCCGACCGAGCGTACGTGACAATCGGGACCGCGCCCGTAGCGCAAACCGTAAACCCACACGTCGAGGTCGTTCCGCTCGCGACGGGGTAGCACTCGGTGTTCGCGAGTGCGCCCGTTCCGCAGGCCGCTCCAACCCCCGCACCCGCCGTGGTGGGCTGCTGGAGGGTCGTGCCAATCGTCACGCCTTCGACGGCTGCCGGGATTTGGCTCCAGTCGATGACGCCGGCGGTCGGGATGGCCGCGGCCGCGACCAGGGTCGAGATGGTAACGCCATTCTCCGTCGTGCTCAGGAGAGTCGGGTTTCCGCCCGCGGCGTAGCTCGCGTCCTGGTAGACGAGGGCCAGCGTGTCGTAGTTGATGCTGAGCAGACCGTGGTTGTTCGTGGTCGAGGTGATCACATCGACCGCGTCGTAGGCGACCGTCGTGATGACCGTCGTGCTAGCATACTGGGCCGCGCAGTTGTAGGACGACTCAAGCGTAGGCACGTCGACCGGGAAGGAGGCCGCGCCCAAGTCGACCTGACCCGCGCAGACCGCGAGCATGCCCGCGCCGCTCCCGCCCTGGTTGTTGCTGATGACTACGTCCGAGTTGTTCTGTTGGAACTGGGTGACCGCGAGCGAGTCGAACGGGTACACGGACGTGCTCCCGCCGATCGTCAGCGTCGGTTCCGCATGCTGCGTCCCGATCCCGTTGGTGATGTTCCCCTGCCACACCACCAGCCAGAGATACAGGGCCGCCGCCGCCGCCACCGCGATGAGGATCAGGATCAGGGTCGCCACGACGGGCGACACTGCCTTGTTCTCCCCGCGGAGCTTGCGACGATAGCTCCGGGCTCGTTCTCTCAACTTCACTCTCTTGTCGTTCATCTCTCTCTCGTTTCCCCCTGTTTCGGTTGTTGGGCGCTGCGGGGCGACTCGGGCCTCACCGGGCTCCCCGCAGCGGTCGGACGAGGGAGGGCCGCGTTGATATTCCGGGCCAAACGAGAAGCCGTAGGCCGTCGGGGGACCCTGTAGGTTCGGCGCGTCGATAGATGCGATAGAGGTCGCCGGCGCCCTACGAAGCCTACGGTGTTTCCGTGCGGGGCCGTTAACCCGCGCCGCCCGGTCGAGCGGCGCGATGCGTTCCCCGGAGACGGTCGGCCGGGCGACCGCCTCGCCCCGGGACGCGCCGACTTCGAGCGCGATCCGCGCGAAGGCGGTCGAGGCGAAGCCGAAGGACCTCGCGACGCTCAAGAAGGAGTCTCGAGCGCTCGAGGCCCGCCTCCTCAAGCGGGCGACCGTCCCCGAGAAGGTCCTGATTCAGGCCGAGCTCTCCTACATGCGCAACCAACTGATGGCGGACCGACGCCGGGTGGACGTGACGTACCCGGTGAATCCGCCGTTCGCGTTCGTCCAGATCCGCTTCCAGGCCCAGGACGGCGAACTCCTCTACCAGGTGCTCGAGCCCACGCTCCGCCCCGAGGAGCGGGACCAGATCACGAAGGTGCGGGAGAAGATGGAACTGATGATGTCCCAGGAGGAGATCCCGGTCTCGGACGGACACAGCCTCGAGGAGTCTCCGGCGCTCCACGAGTACCTCCGGCAGAAGTTCCTCACCGTCCTCGACCTCTACGACATTCCGGTCCCGGCGCGCCGCCAGCCGGTCCTGTTCTACTACCTCAAGCGGGAGTTCGTGGGGCTCGGCCGCACCGACGGGGTGCTGCGCGACCCGTTCCTCGAGGACATCAGTTGCCTCGGGCCCGGGGTCCCGCTGTTCGTGTTCCACCGCATCTTCGGGTCGATGCGGACGAACGTCCAGTACGACGGGGAGATCGAGCTGAACAAGTACATCTTCCGGCTCGCGCAGATCGCCGGCAAGCACATCTCGATCTACCAGCCGATCTTGGACGCGACGCTCCAGGACGGCAGCCGGATCAACCTCACGCTGGGAACCGAGGTCACGCGCAAGGGCTCGACGTTCAGCATCCGGAAGTTCTCGCACGATCCGGTCTCGCCCATCGACCTCCTGCGGTTCGGGTCGGTCTCGGCGTTCGAGCTCGCGTACTTCTGGACCCTGGTCGAGAACCACCGTTCGCTCCTCATCTCGGGCGGGACGGCGGCTGGGAAGACGACGTTCCTGAACGCGATCTCGATGTTCATCCGGCCCGAGGACAAGATCGTCTCGATCGAGGACACCCCGGAGATCCAAATCGACCACCAGAACTGGATCCAATCGGTCGCGCGCACGGGCTACGGAATGGGGGGCGGGGGGGCCTCCGGGGTCGGGGGTGCTTCCGGTATCTCGGCCCACGGCGCGAAGACCGCCGGCAGCGTCACGCTGTTCGACCTGCTGGTCGCGGCGCTCCGACAGCGCCCCGAGTACGTGATCGTGGGGGAGGTGCGGGGCGCCGAGTCGTTCACGCTGTTCCAGGCGATCTCGGTCGGCCACGCCTCGATGTCCACGATCCACGCGGGATCGATCGGAGAGCTCCTCCACCGCGTCGAGAACGAGCCGATGAACATCCCACGCGTGCTATTCCAGGCGCTCGACGCGGTCGCGTTCCCGGCCCAGGTAGCCGTGCAGAACGTGCGCGTGCGTCGCGTGACCGGCGTCACGGAGATCCTCGAGGTCGACCCCGCGACCAACGAGCTCCTGACGAACCCGATCTTCCGTTGGGAGCCGTCCAACGACTCGTTCACCTACCTCGGACGGAGCTTCGTCCTAGAGCACATCGGCGATCGGACCGGCAAGAAGATCGACGAGCTCGAGACCGAAATGCGCCGGAAGGAGCGGTATCTCCAGTTGATGGACCAGCTCCACCTGACGTACTACCGGCACGTCAGCCGCGCGATCACCAACTACTACGTCGACCCCGCCGAGGCGCTCGCGGGCCTCGAGAAGCGGGTCGGCCGCTGAGGACCGATGCCGTCGACCGCCGACGTGACGGCCGCGACCGGAGCCACCGCCGCGGCCAAGAAACCGGCCAAGCCGGATTTCACCTCGAGCTACCGCACGTTTTGCTACCGCCTGATCGGCGAGCGGTTCGACCGCGGCGACGGCTCGCCCGTGCTGGCCGAGCGGTTGAAGCAGGCCGGGTTGACCGCGACGCCCGGGATGCACTACGCGATGATCCTCGTCACGTCGCTCGTGTCGATGGGGGCCGTCGGCGGGTTCGCGGTGCTCCTGTTCTACGTCGGGCTGCACAGCCCGATCTGGTACCTCTACGTCCTCCTCGTGGCGGGGATCACCGCCGGGTCCGTCGTCGCCGCGTTCCAGTTCCTGTTGAGCACGCGCATCGCCAATCGAAAGGACGAGCTCGACCGGGAGCTCCCGTTCACCCTCAGCGAGCTCTCGGTGCTCGCGAGCACCGGAACCTCCCCGATCCAGCTCGTCCGGCGGATGGCCCAGCGCGACCACGACGCCGCGATGACGGGGGAATTCCGCCGGATCGTCTACAAGACCGACATCCAGGGGAAGGACCTGATCACGGCCCTCGCGGAGACCGCGAAGGAGACCCCGTCCGCGTCGGTGCGCGAGTCGTTCTGGGACATCGCGAACATGATCCACCAAGGCGGAAACCTCGACGAGTACCTCCGCAACAAGTCGGACGACGTCCTGAAGCTCAAGCGGGTGGTCCAGAAGGAGTTCATCGAACGGCTCTCGACGTTCCTCGACATGTACGTGAGCCTCGTGCTCGTCGGCGTCCTGCTCCTCGCCGTCGCGGCGTTCCTCCTGAACGCGCTCGGGAGCACCGCGGCGGGCCTGAACGCGAACGAACTCCTCCTGTTGCTGACGTTCGGACTCGTCCCGCTCGCCGTCGGGATGACGATCATCATGATCTCGATCGCCTACGCGAGGGCCGAATGAAGGGCCCGTGGGGGGTCCTCCTCATCGGACTCCTCGTGTTCCTCTTCGTGATCGCCCCGCCAGCCCGTGCCGCGCGGCCGGATCTGGGACCGATCACCATCACGCCGACCAGCCCGCTCCCGAACTCGACGGTGACGTCCCAGACTCCGACGATCTCCGCGTCGTTCTCCGACACCGTGAGCACCGTCAACCCGAACTTGGTCTTCCTCTACGTCGACGGGTTCAACGTCACGCCGACCGATTCGGTGAACGCGACGCCGTTCTCGGTCACCTACCAGCCGCCGTCGATCCTCCCGTTGAACATCGGCGCCGACAACGCCACGGTGTACGTGACGGACCTCGCCGGCAACACGGCGTCGTTCGAATGGAATTTCACGGTGAACCCCAACGCCACCTCGGCCCCCAACCCGTTCGGCGGGATCAAGCCGACGACGATCCTCCTTTACCTCGGGATTGCCGGCGCGATCTCGGGCGCGGCCGTCGGCGGCTACATCCTCTTCCTGAAACAGACGACCCGCTTCACCTTCCGCCGGTACTTCGCGACCCACCCGGTCAAGCGGCAGTACTTCGACCTCTACCTCCCGCTGGTCGCGGCGTTCATCTTCATCGTGGTGGCCCTCGACTGGGTTTACACGACGCCGAACCCGCCCCCGTACGCCTTCGACCTCGTGTTCGTCGTCGCGGTGTTCATCGCCTTGACGGCGTTCGGCATCGACTCGCGACGCGAGATGCTCCGCATCCGAGCCTACGAACGGGCGTTCTCCCAGTTCCTGTTCGAAATGGCCGACGCGATGCGGGGCGGCATCGACCCCGCGAAGGCGATCGTCGAGCTGTCGAAGACCCAGTCGAACATCCTCGCGCGCCACCTGCGGATCGCCGCGGACGGGATCCGGATGGGGCGACCGTTCGACGTGGTGCTGCGCGACCTCGTCCTCCCGATGAAGAGCCACCTCATCTCGCGCTACGCCGGTCTGGTCGCCGACGCGACCGCGGCCGGCGGGGAGACCGCGACGGTCGTCTACCGTGCCGCCAAGGACATGGACGACTTCGTCAAGATCGAGGAGGAGCGGGAGAAGCAACTGCTCCTGCCGGTCGCGGTCATCTACATCGCATTCGGCGTCCTGATGGCGGTCCTGTTCGCCCTGCTGTTCATCGCCCCCGACCTGGGTACCCTGGACGTCTCATTCCTCAACATCGGGAACCCGCTCGCGAACGGAGGGGCTGCCGGCGCCACCGTCCCCCATCTGACGTTCGCGACGCTCAAGGAGCGGTTCTTCGAACTGATGCTGATCAACGCGCTCGGCACCGGCGCGATCATCGGCGCCTTCACGGAAGGCCGCGCGCGGTACGGGATCCTCCACTCGCTCGGACTGGTCGCCGGGACCGCGATAGCATTCATTCTGATCTTCCCGTAATGCGGGAAGTCGAGTCCCCCGGCGGGCGAGGGGGTTAGCCGAGGAACGTTAGCGGGGGCGCTTCCCCGAACAACCCGGCGCTGTTGACGACGTCCAAGCTCGCATTGTAGGTGTCCGTCGCGGTCAGGTTGGTCAGCTCGACTTGAGCCCCGTCCTCCGACCAGGTGTGGCCGTCGGTCGCGTTCGTCACCGTCCACTCCCATGCGACGATCGTCGCGTTGCCACCCTGCTGGAACGAGTGCGTGCCGTCGAGGACCGGCAGGTCGACCAGGACGCTGCCCGTGAACGACTGGATGAACGTGAGGTCGGAGAGCGCCGTGGGGGGCACGTAGACGAACGTGAACCCGCTCCCCCGCTGGGTCTGGAGGTTGATCGTGAGATAGGAGTTCGACGAAGGGGCGGAGGTCCAGGAGAGGAACGAGAACAGGGAATCCGACGCGTTCAGGTCGAGCGTGATCCGCACCTGCTCGAGCGCCGGGAGGAGGAGGGCGTCGCCGACGTCTCCGTCCAGGATCCCGACCGCCACCTCGGTGTTGTTCGACACCCAGGTCGCGTTGTAGCTGACGACCGGGTTGCCGTTGACCACGAGGTCCGTGAGCGACATCGACTGGATGTCGCCGCTCCCGATCGTGAGCGACATCGCGCCGTAGGTGGCGTTGGTGGCGCTGACCGGGGCGGTCTGGACCGAGAGGACGTGGATCGCCTCGAGGCTACGGTCGTGGCTCGCCGCCTCCTGCGTCTGGAGCTGCTGCTGGTACGACGCGATGAAGAACGAGAAGGCGGTCGCCGCCGCGACCACGATCAGGACGAGCATCAACGTCCCGACGATCTCCGCGAGCCCCCGCGAGCCCCGCCAACTCCGGCGCATCGGGGGCGAACTCGGGCGACGAGTCATAGGACTGACCACCGTAGATTCCGTAGACGCCCGAGTTTTCGGTAACGGGACGGAGACTCCCCATCGCATTGTTATGCGACCGACCTCCCTCGTGTGGCCATGAACCTCCCCGTCGAGGTGCCGGGCCTCGACACGATCGTGCCGCAGATCGACGGGAGCCGCATCGTCGTCGTGGAAAGCGGCGCCGACTCGGCGAAGAGCTTCTTCGTCCGTCGGCTCGCGCTCACCGCCCACCGGCTCGGCTGGCCCGTGACGTTCGTCATCTCCCGCGACCAGCAGGAACTCCGGGCCCAGCTCGGGACGGAGGGGGGCGAAGGTGTCCCCGCCGACGGCTGGCTTCAGGTCCACGAGCGCGACGCGGTCCAGGAACTCCAGGAGTACGGGGAGATGGGCGGATTGCTCGCCATCGATTCCTTCTCGTTCCTCACCCTCAACCTCCCGGGGAGCGAGCTCGCGCTGATGCTCCGGGACCTGCGCCGGGCCGCCCGCTCGCGCGGCACGGTCGTTCTGCTCGCGACCGACCGCGGAATGTTCGGGAGCCAGGGGGAGGCGGTCGTGAACCACCTCGCGGACGGGCTGATCCAGTTCCACGCGCGCGAGGCCGCCGAGGGGATCTCGCGGTTCCTGCGCATCCCGAAGTGGACGGACGGCAAGTTCGTGGACCGAAACATCTACTACGAGTTCGACGGTCGGCGGCTCGCGATCGACCTGCGCAGCCGGGTGCTGTGAGCGCGGGGACGGGGGAGCGATGCCGACCGGTACGTACGAGCGCTACGGGCTCACCGGGAATCCGTTCCGAGACCTCGCGAGCGAGAGCCTCGACAACGTCTCGATCTTCCACGTGAACCAGGAGGTCGACGACTCGCTCCGCACCATCCGGGAGGAGGTGCTCGACCGCGAGAATCGCGCGGTCGTCGCGGTCATCGGGGAGCTCGGCGCCGGCAAGACCGAGCGGCTGCTGGTCACCCTCGGGGAGGCGCGCGAGCGGAAGGCGTTCTGCGTCTACTTTGACGTCACCACGCGGACGACCGCGGTCCTGCGGGGGATCGCGGGCGAGTTCCAGAAGACCGCGTCCAAAGCGAAGCTCGTCAAGCTGTTCGGCTCGCCGCCGTGGCTGCGGCCGCTGACGGCGTTCGCGAAGTCAAAGGACGACCGATACGACCCGAAGACGGTCGGTCGGACGTTCGCGGCCGCCCTGAACGGAACGGCCCCGTCGTTCCTGATGCTCAACGACCTCCACAACCTGATCGAGTCGAAGGAGGTCGACGCCTTCAGTCGCGTCCTCCAGGAGCTCACCGACACGATCAAGCCCGGCGTCCTCGTGATGTTCACCTGCTACTCGAGCTACCTCGCGTGGCTGCAGGTGCACTATCCTGCGCTGGCTTCGCGGATCAACCGGACCTTCCTTCTGAAGGGGCTCTCCGACGACGAGGCGGCGCTGATCCTCGCGAAGAAGCTCCTGGTGAAACGACTCGTCGAGGACCTGGACCCGATCTACCCGTTCGACCGGGACGCGGTCCATGCCATGAACGGCGCCGCGCACGGAAATCCGCGCCGCCTGCTCGAGCTCGCAGACCTCGCGGTCGAGTACGGCATCGCGCACCGTTCGTATCGCGTCGACGCGGAGGTGGTCCGGGCGATCCTCGACCAGCGCCAGGCAGCGGACGTGGCGTCCGAGGTCCTCCGACGACCCGTGGCCGCCCCATCCCCCTCCGCAGCCAAATCGCCGGCGGCGCCCCCCGCCGATCCCAAACGCGGGGCCACTTCCGCCTCGCCGTCCCCCCCGGCCTGGGCTGAGTCGAAGTAACGCCTACGAGTTCTCCGCGGTCGTCAGCACGGCGAGGTCGATCGTCTCTTCCGCGATCTCCGCCGCGTACGCCGCGGTCCGCCCGAGGCTGTCGACTAAGGCGCCGAGCGCCAGGAGCTCCTCCCCCTTGCGGGTCGACACGCGGCTGGAGAGCGCGTCCACGAGGCGCTGGTGGTCCCCCCGCTGGTCGATGGCCAAGTTCGCGCCCTCGATGTCGCGAGTCACCAGCGAGTTGAACGCCCGGTCGAGGATGCCCACCGCCGACGCGCGCGTCTCATCGATCTCCTTCCAGAATTTCGCGTCCAGCCCTTTCGAACCGGCCAGGGTCGCGTAGGTCGACGCGATCCGCTGCGCGTGAAAGCCGATCCGTTCGAGCAACTTGGCGATCAGGCGGTGCCCGTGGATCACCGCGGCCGTCGATCGGTCTCCCGCGGGGAGCGGCGCCGAGTGGGCGAGGTGGTACTGCTTCGCGACCATCCAGTACAGCCGGTTCACGTCCTGACCGCGAAGGCTCACGTCGTGGGCCAGGTTCGCGTCCGAGGACTTCAGGGAGAGGATCGCGTCCTCGAGCATCGTGCGGACGGTCAAATGCATCCGCCGCAGGCACTTCTCGGAACTCAGTTCGGTCGGGTCCGAGAGGTCCTGAACGACGATCGAATTCCGAGTCTCCTCGATGACCTCGGGACCGATGACGAGTCGGCAGAATTCGCGCGCGACCCGTCGCACGAACGGCCCGCGGTCCGGCGCGAACCGGATGTCGATCAGTCCGAACCCCGTGACGTACGCCCCGATCAGCTTGCGGAGAAGGTGGTCGCGCGACTCTTCCCCTTTTTCGAGGAAGACCTTCCGACGGACCTGGGGGCGCTCGCCGGAGCGGGGGCGGACCGAGACCGAGCCGTCGGACTCCGTGTCGACGAACAGCGTGTCCCCGGCCTTGAGCCCGGCGTTGGTGACCCAGCGCTTGGGAAGCGAGACGAGGAAGGTCGACTTCCCCGCCAACTGTAGCTTACGACCCTCCATCTCTGCGTTCCCTGGCTTCCCGAGCCTCTATGAACCCTTAAGGATTGAAACAATAGACTCTATTTGTCAACTATACACTACATAGAGGCCATAGCCACGGTCGGCGGGCCGGGGATGCTCCCGGCGGGATTCGAACCCGCGTTACGGGGTCGAAGGCCCCGAATCCTTGACCGGACTAGACTACGGGAGCGCCGCCGTGGCCCGGCCGGGGCGAGGTCCGAGCACCGCTAATGAGCTTTCGCGTGGCCCGCTCAGGCCCTCGTCCGCGACGCGGGCGGTCGCGGCGGGAAGTACTCGCTCCGCCGCTCGCCCGTGATGGCGTAGACGGCCTTCTCCGCGATCTTGCAAGCGTTATCGGCGACGCGTTCGAGGTGGCGGGCGCCCAGGAGCATGTACGCGAGGCGGTCCGCGGCCGGACCTCCGGCCCGCATCTGTTCGATCAACTGTCGCTCGGTCGAGTGGTACAAATCGTCCACCGCGTCGTCCAGGGCGAACACGCCCTTGGCCTCGGCCGCATCTCCGTGGACAAACGCGTGCATGGCCTGCCGAACCATCGCCCGGGCCCGCTCGTCCATCTGACGGAGCAACGTGGGGATGTCGTCGTTCGCGAGCGGGGTGGTCGCAACGTTGCGAGCCAAGTCGAACCCGAGGCGTCCGACCCGGTCGACGCAATTCGCGACCTTCAGGAGCGCCTCGATGGTCCGTAGGTCGCCGCCTTCCGGCTGCAGGATCGCGACCAAGCGGATCGCCTCGCCTTCGATCGCGACGTCGTAGCGGTCGAGGGGGGCGTCCCGGGCGACCACCGAGTCGCGCAGCTCGGTGTCCGCGGTGAGGAGTGCGCGGGTCCCGTCGGCGACCATCCCGACCGCCAGGTCGGCCATCTCGGCCACGTGCTCCTTCAGCCGCCCAATCTCCCGGGTGTGCTCGTCCCCTGGACTCTCCACGTTGCTTGACGTCATGCGAATCGCCCCGTGATGAACTGCTCGGTGAGGGGGTCCTTCGGCCGCTCCAGGACGTCGGCCGTCGGTCCGACCTCGATCAAGCGACCCGAGTGAAGGAACGCGACGCGGTCGGAGACGCGCGCCGCCTGACTGACGTTGTGCGTGACCAACACCAGCACGATGTCCTGCTTGAGGCGTTCCATCGTCGACTCCACCCGCTGGGTCGCGGCCGGGTCGAGGGCCGAGGTCGGTTCGTCGAGCAGGAGGACCCGCGGATTCACCGCCAGCGCCCGCGCGATACAGAGGCGCTGCTGCTGTCCGCCGGACAGCGACAGCGCGGACCGGTCGAGGTCCTGCTTGACCTCGTCCCATAAACCGGCTCGGACGAGCGCCTCGGTGACCGCCCGATCGACGACCTCCTCGGGCTCGTGAATGAGGCGCAGGCCGAACGCCGCGTTCTCGAAGATCGACATCGGGAAGACCGTCGGGCGCTGGAACACCATACCGATCCGACGGCGGACGAGCACCGGATTCACGCCCGGGCCGTAGATGTTCTGCCCCACGTAGTCGACATGCCCCTCCACCCGGAGTCCGGGGGTGAGCTCCACCATCCGATTCAGCGTCCGCACGAAGGTCGTCTTCCCGCATCCGGAAGGCCCGACGACCGCCGTGAGACTGCGCGGCGGAAAGTCGAGCGTGACCCCGTCCAGAATTTTCCGCTTCGCCGCGGTGACCGTCAGCCCCCGTACCGCCAGGACCGGTCCGTTTGCCGATGGGGAGGATGCCTCGCCGCTCATGCGTAGAGCCCCTCGAGCCGCTTGCGGTACCGGCTCGAGATCAACCGGACCACGATGTTAAGGGCGATGACCACGACCATGATGAGGAACGCCGCCTGGAACGCAAGCACCTGCAGGCCGGACGATTGCGACTGCGCGAAGTTCTCCCAGATCAGCTGCGTTAGGAACGTGACCGGCGAATAGACGGTCTGCGGGACGAGGACGCCGGGTTGTGTCGTGAGCACGATCGGCGCCGTCTCGCCGACCCCGATGGCCATCGCGAGGAACACCCCGGTCAGGATCTGCGGGAACGCGATCGGCGTGCCGACCTTCAGGATGTATTGGCTCGGTTTCGCACCGGAGCCGAGCGCGGCCTCCCGAATGTGGCGTGGCACGCTCGTGAACGCGAGGTCTGCGGTCCGGAACACGTACGGGGTCATGAAGAACGAGAGGGTGAACACGCCCGCGATGTAGGAGAGCCCCCAGCCGAAGTAGAGCACGAACGTGAAGTAGCCAAAGTACCCGATGATGATGGACGGCGTCCCCACGAGGAGGTTCGCCGACATCCGAACCCAGCCGGCGACGCGGTCCGACAGGAATTCGGCGGTTGCGATCCCTCCGAATAGCCCGAATAGAACGGCGAGCAGCGTCGCGAGGAGCATCACTTCGAACGTTCCGATGATCGGCACGCCGAGCGCGTCGGTCCGGTACGGGCTCGTGCTCGTGAGCACCGTCCAGCTCAAGGTGGGAAGGGCGCGGGCCGACACGTAGTAGACGAGCGAGAGAATCGGGAGGATCGCGACCAGGAAGAGGAGCGGAAGGAGCCAGCCGATGACCCGGTCGAACCCGAGCCTCCATCGGGTGCGCGCCGAGCCGTCAAACCGGATGTTGTCGACGCTCGGCACGGACGCGTTCTCCATCGCGACCTCAGAGCCCCTGGACCTGTTCCGTGTAGAGCGACGCGATCAGCCGGCGGCCCAGCACGTTCACCACGAGCGAGATCCCGAGCAGCACGAGCGCCATCTCCGCCAGCGCGGCGAGGATCTGAGGGCTCCCCGTGCCGCCGATTGCCGAGTCGAGGAGCTCGAACATCTGGGCGGCTACGGTGTTGCCCGTGTCGTAGACGTTCTTCGGGAGATTGGTCGCCGCCCCCAGGACCATCGCGACGGCCACGGTCTCGCCGAACGCGCGGCCGAATCCCAGAAACGCCGCGCTGAAGATGCCGCGGCGTCCGTAGGGGATTGCGACGCGCCGTACGACCTCCCACCGCGTCGCCCCGAGTGCGAGGCCGCTCTCCCACAGGTCCCGCGGCACCGACCGCAGGGCGTCGCGGATGAGGAGGGTGGTGATCGGGAGCGCCATCAGCGTGAGGATAAAGATCGAGATCAGCACGCCGAGCCCGTCCGTTCGGGTCGGCGGACCAAAACCCGGGATGAACGCGACGTGCATGACGAGCCAAGGCTCGAGCACGGACCCGAAGACCGGAGCGACGATGACGAACGCCCAGATCCCGTAGACTACGCTCGGAATCCCCGCGAGCAGGTCGACGAACGGGTCGAGAATCCGGGTGAGGTACCCCGGGAGGTACGTCGCGGAAGCGACTGCGATTCCGATTCCGATGAGCATCGAGAATACGAGCGCCGGGACCGCGGTGAGGAACGAGCCGATCAAGAACACCATGATTCCCCACTGGTCCGTCGGCGGATCCCAGTGGAATCCGAAGAACCCCCAGCCGAAGTTGGTGAACGAGGTCGCCCCGACCAACGCCACGAGAATCCCAATCAGAATGGCCGCGGGCGCGAGAGCGGGCAGCGCGGCGACCCACCGGAGCCAGCGCATGGAGGCGGTGGACCGGGCGGAGGCGGGGGCAGGAAGGGGTTGCCGGTCGGTGGTAGGAGCCGCGACCGGCGTCGTCACGAGGTGGTTCCCCGTCGGTCCCTTCCTTCCTAGGCCTGGACCGAGGCCAGCTCCTGCATGTCGTACCCGATGACCTGGGGGGTCAGCGGGATGAAGTTCACCAGGTCCAAGTACGACGAGGGCACGCCGCTCGACGCGAAGTTGCCGTACGAGATCGCCCACTCCAGGAACTGGACCGTCGCGTGGAGGGCCGACGACGTCACGGTGTTCCCGGTGGGAGCGGTCTTGATCAGCGTGTACTCGAGGTTGACGATCGGGTAGGGCGTCGTCCCGACCGTCGGGACCGTCCCGCCCTCACCGAGGGTCAGGTTGATCGCACCGCGGGGGCTGCCGCCGAGGATCAGGCTGACCGCCAGCTGGTACTGGGAGTACTGGAGGTGCGTCAATCCGAGGTTCGCGTCCGCCGAGATGTTCGACTGCGACGGAAGGATGTAGTCCGCCGCGTGGGCCGGGTACGAGCCGTTCTGTAGCGTGTTGTTGTCGCCCACCGCCGCGTAGGTCAGGCCCGTGGCCGTCGACTCGTAGCTGATCCCGACGTAGCCGATCGAGTTCGTCTGCTTCTGGAGCGCCGCGACGACCCCGGAGTTCCCGGTAGCACCCGTCCACGGCGAGCCGGAGAGCGCGCTCGTCGAGTAGCCGTACGTCCAGCCCGACCACGACATGTAACAGAGCGACGTGAACAGGAACGTGTCACCGCTCGAGTCCGACCGCTTGATGGGGTAGATCGTCTGGCTCGACAGCGCGTTCAACTCCGACTGCACGTTGGCCGGTTGCGCCTGAAGGATCAGGGGGTTGTTCCAGGACGTGATCGCGCCGCCGTAGATCATCGCAAGGATCGAGCCGTTCAGGTTGAGGTGTTGGGAGACGCCCGGGAGGTTGTAGTAGATCAACTGCGCGGAGATCGCGACCGGGAGGTTGATCAGGTTGGTCTGGCTCGCGTTCGCGAGGTACCCGTCGCTCGCCCCGATGTTAACGAGGCCCGTCTGCGCGTAGCTCTGACCCGTTCCGCTGCCCGTCGACGCGGGGCTCAGGACCACGTTGGGGTTGTAGGCCGTGTAGTTCGGTCCCCACGACTTCATCAGGGGGTAGAGCAAGCTCGAGCCCGTCTCCGTCAGCTGGATCTGGTTCGAGCTCGAGGTCGTCTTGTTCAGGCTCGTGCCCAGAACGTATCCGGCCCCGATCCCGACCAAGAGGAGCACGATCGCGATCGCGACCGCCACCCCCATGCCCATCTGCCCGGACCGCTTTCGGGTCGGACTCGAAAGCTGGTCACTCGTCGTTGTTCCGCTGGGGTTCTGTCCGCTCATGCTGGTTCACCGATTGCTTTCCGACGACGGCGGGTTCCCGGCGACCGCGGCCGAAGCCGCGGCGCTCCCGGAGGCATCCGTCATCGCGGGTCGGACCGAAAGTTCGGATTTATAGACGCTCGATTTAGACTATATAGTATAGCATAGTCGACTGTATGCGACGCGTTCGCACCGAAGTTCGCCCCCTCCGGCCACCGAGAAACCTATACCGCGCGCCTCGGTCGCTCCGGCGTGCCGCGTTGGCTCGTGCGGTTCGGCTACGACGGCGCCGCGTGGGACGGCTGGGCCCGACAGCCGGGACACACCACCGTCGAGGGGGAGCTCCGGGCGGGGCTCCTCCGCCACCATATCGCGCGCGGTCCCGACGTCGGACGCCTCGAGGTGGCCAGCCGCACGGACCGCGGCGTGAGCGCCCGAGGGAACGCCCTGGCGCTCGACTCGGAACTGGGTGCGGTCCCCCTCCTGCGGGCGCTCAACGGCATCTCGCCCCGGATGTTCTTCACCGCAAGCCGGGAGATCGACGACGGATACCGGGTGCGCGCGGCCGTTCGTCGTCACTATCGATACTTCGACAGCCCCGGGTCGGGTTCGGCCGCGGCGCGAGCCGCGGCGGCCCGCCTGTTCCGGGGGACGGTCGACGTCCGGTCGTTCGGCCGCGGGCTCCCGACCGATCGCTGTACCTATCGGGCGGTCGACTCCGTGACCGTGCGCGAGAGCGCGCGGGGACTCCGGATCGACGTCTTCGCCCGTTCGTACGTGTGGGGGATGGTCCGGAAGATCGTCGGCGCGATCCACGAGGTGGACGCCGGGCGGCTCCCGCTCGACGAACTCCGCCGCGCGCTTGCCGGAGAACTCCGGCTCACGCTCCCGATGGCCGCGCCCGAACCGCTGGTCCTGTGGGAGGTCGAGTATCGCGAACCGTGGACCCATCGGTGGGCCGGACCCAATCGCCACCAGCTCCGGTGGTGGTCGGACGAACGACTCTCGCTGGACCGACGGCGACGGGTGCTCGAGGGCCTGACCCCGGGCCCGGGCCGACCGGGCAGCTCCGCGCTGCGCTAGCCGACGCGTTCCCAGCGCTCGAGCTTCTGAACCGCGGCCAGGGTCGATCCCCGCTGGATCTCCTCGCGGACGCGGTTCTCGTGCTCGAGCACGTCGAGCGCCCGATTTGCGATCTCCTGGGCCCGCTCGCGGGGCACGACCACGAGGCCGCTCAGGTCGCCGACGATCCAGTCGCCCGGCCGCACCCGCTGGCCCCCCACCACGACCTCGACCCCGATCTCGCCGTGGCCCTTCGGCTCACCGGCGTTCGAACTGACGGAGCGGCTGAACGACGGGAGCCCTAGCTCGAGGATGGCATCCAGGTCCCGAATCGCGCCGTCGATGACGACGCCCGACAGCTTTCGGCCGTGGGCCGACCAGCTCGCGAGCTCCCCCCAGACGGCCGTCGTGCCGGACCCGGAGTCGATCACGATCACGTCGCCGGGCCCGGCCCGGTCGATCGCCTCCACCGGCTTCGCCCAGTCGCCGTCCCGGGTGACGACGGTGACCGCCGGCCCGACCATGCGGGTGGACCGGTCCGGCAGATGCGGCACGAGGCCGTGCATCGCCCCCTGGCGCTGCATCGCGTCGGTGACGTTCGGGCTCGAGACCTTCAGGAACGCCGCCCGGATCTCCTCGCCCGAGTAGCGGCGGAACAGTTCGGTCGCGACCTCGGTGCGCGAGTCGATCGCGTGCCGGATCGCGCGGGTCGCCTCGACCATGTGCGGGCTCTTCGTGATCGCCCCCCCAACGATCAGGATCTGCGCGCCCGCGCGCACCGCCCCGGCGACCGTCTCGGAGTTGAGGCCTCCGGCGACCGCGACCGGCACGGGGCACTCCTTCGCGAGCGTCGCGAGGAGGTCGAACGGCGTTTTGCCGGCCATCTGCATGTCGATCCCGACGTGCCAACAGACCGCGGCAGCGCCGAGCCGCGCGGCGGTGCGGGCCCGCGCGACCGGGTCGGCGACGCCGAGGAGGTCGACCATCACCTCGGCGCCGTAGAGCTCCCCTCCGCGGACCGCGTCCGCGATCGTGTCGTCGTCCGCCGCGCCGAGCACCGTCACGACGTCGGCACCGGCCTTCGCGGCGATCTCGACCTCGAAGGCGCCCGTGTCCATCACCTTCATGTCGGCGACGATCCGCTGCGCCGGGAACGCCTTCTTGAGCTCCCGCACGGCGTCGAGCCCCTCGCTCTTCAGGAGCGGTGTGCCGGCCTCGACCCACTCCGCGCCCCCCTCGACGGCCTCGCGCGCCGCGGTGAGCGCGCGCGAGAGGTTCTCGAAGTCGAGCGCGACCTGCAGCACGGGCTTCTCGAGCCGCATCGCCGATGGAAGGGAGCGTCCGCGTATTAACGGTCCCGCTGCTCGCCGCCGCCGGTGACGGCGGCGCGGGCCGGCGCGGTGCGGCTCTTGCGGGGCGACGCGCGCGACCTGCGCGCGCTTCCGCCCGCGTCGGTCCACCTCGTCGTCACGTCGCCGCCGTACCCGATGATCCCGCAGTGGGACGCGGTGTTCCGGGCCTGGGGGGCGCCGGACTACGACGCGATGCATCGTGAGCTCGACCGCGCCTGGGCCGAGTGCGCGCGCCTCCTCGTGCCGGGCGGGATCCTCGCGGTGGTGATCGGCGACGCGCTTCGGCGCGTGGACGGAGAGTTCCGTCTGTGGCCGAACCACGCGTCCGTCCTTGCCGGAGCCGGGGCGGCGGGGCTGCGCCCGCTCCCGTACGTCCTCTGGAAGAAACCGACCAACAAGCCGAATGCGTTCCTCGGCTCGGGGTTCCTCCCCCCGAACGCCTACGTGACGCTCGACTGCGAGTTCGTCCTCCTGTTCCGGAACGGTCTCCTGCGCCGGTTCCCGCCCCACGACGTCGCTCGGACCGAGAGCCGGTTCGGCCGCGCGGAGCGGGACCACTGGTTCAGCCAGGTGTGGGACGACGTCCGCGGCGCCCCGCAGCGGGGAGCCGGCGGGCGCACCGGCGCCTTCCCGCCCGAGATCCCGGACCGGCTCGTGCGCATGTTCTCCGTCCGCGGCGACACGGTCCTCGACCCGTTCGCCGGGACCGGTACGACGGTCTGGGCCGCGGCGGCCCGGGGCCGCGACGCGGTCGGGGTCGAGTGGGACGGGGAACGGTACGAAGAGCTCGTGCGGAGCGCGCGCGCCCGCGGGCCGTTTACGGAACTGGAGCCGGGGTAGCCGGCGCGACCGGTGCGGCGGCCGGTGCGGGGGGTGCCGGCGGCTCGGGCGGAGGGGGCGGCGCGGCCCGGTGCGCGATCTCCTCGTCGACGGCGTGGCGCAGGTAGCGCAGCGCCGAGTCGTTCAACCGGTCGAGGTGGAGCAGGAGGTAGTGCAGGTACAACCGCTCGGGCCGACTTGACGGTCCGGACGCGCGCGACACGCCGGAGCCCGGACGGTGCCGGTCGAGCGTCTCGGCGTGGTGCTCCCGTTCCGGTCCGTGGAACTCCCGGCCCCCGGCTCCGACCAGGGGCGGGTACAGGTGACCCACCGGGTCGTAGGCGTCCGGCTGGTCGAGCGCCGGAGCGGACGGCGGTCGGGCGGGGGTCGGCGCCGGGCGGTCGGCGCGGCCCCGCCAGTACGGATGCGCGGGGCGGTCCGGGTCTTGGAGCTCGTGAACCGGGCGGCCGGCGACGTCCTCGACGATCGTCTTCAGGCTCCAGCTGGCGCGGCGTCGCGCCGGGCCGTCGGGCGTGGCCTCTTCGCCCACGTCTCGGCCGGGCCGCGGACGCCCTATAAACCTCGCCTTCGAATGGAACTCACGACGGTCCGGTGGGGGGCGCCGCCGCGCCGAGCCGGACCTCGAGGAACTCGAACTCCGGGGTGGTGGCGACCAGGGCGAGCGGCAGGTGCCAGGCGCCGATCCGCCACAAGGACTCCGCGTACCCCGCCTCGCGCGGCAGCCGCGCCTTCGGCAGCCACTCCGCCTCGGCCGCGGTGAGGCCGTAGAACGCGCGCGCTTCGGCCGAGACCTCGGGCAACCGCAGGAACCCCGTCGCGTAGAGGTTGCGGAGGAGCGACCGACCGCTCGGCGTGCGGAGGAAGTCGTCCGGCGCCTGGGAGAGGAGGAAGAGACCGGCGTCGTAGTGCCGGACGTGCCGGACGACCCGGTCGAGGAACTCGAGCGTCGCGTCGTGGCGTGCGAGCAGATGGGCCTCGTCCACCACCACAAGCTTCGGACCGGGGCGGTCCCGCAGCCGTCCGTAGAGCCAGTCGAGCAGGTAGGTGAGGTGGAACGGCAACTGATCCTCGGGCACGTGGGAGAGGTCGACCGCCACCGGCGCGCGGAGCTCCCCGAGCGTGGTCGGTCCGTTCAGCCCCCGCAGGGATCCGGTGCGGAACACGTCCAGGAACGTCCCGAGGCGTCCGGCGGCCGCGGGATCCCCGAGCTCGCGGCCGAGGTCCTCGAACGTCGGCGTGGCGGTCGACCCCTGGAAGAGGCGGCTCACCGCGCTGTCGAGGGCGGCGCTCTCCTCGTCGCGCAGCGTCGGGAACAGCGCCCGCAGCATCGTCCCGACGCGGGCCGCTTTCTCGGCCCGGTCCCCGGTCGTCGCGGGGTCGAGCGGGTTCAGCCGCCCCGCGGCCGGGTCGGCGACCGGCACGACCGTGCCGCCGAGCGCCCGGACGAGGCCCCCGAACTCGCCGAGCGGGTCGAGGACGACGAGGTCGGCGTCCGGGCGCATCCAGCGGGTGCGCAGGAGGAGGAGCGCCGCGGCGAACGACTTCCCGGCACCGGTCGTCCCGAACAGTCCCCACGAGTAGCTCCCGTGTGCCCAGCGGTCCAGGACGACCGGGCTCGCGTCCGCGAGCGCCAGCCCGACGAGCACCCCGCCGGGCTCGAACACCGCCTCGTCCCCGAACGGGAACAGGGTCGCGAGCCCGTCGGTCGACAGCGTCTGCCAGTACCCCGGCGGGCGGGCGTCGGCGCCGGTGAATTCGAACGGCGCCAGCGCCGCCTTCGCCTCGAACCGCGGCACCTGCGAGCGGAATCCGAGCGCGGTCAACCGCTCCGCGAGGCGCGCGCGCTCGGCATCCGCCCGACCCCGCGACGACCCGCGGGCGGCGAACCGGATCCCGACCTTCCACAACTCCTGGTGGCGCCGCGCGACCGCGCGCCCGAGGTTCTCCGCGCTCTCCCGCTCGGCCTCGATCTCGGCGGTCGCCGCGCCGCCGCTGCCCGCGGCGAGCTCCGTCTCGGCGACGGCCCGCGCGCCGTGCAGCACCTCGAGCGCGTGGGCGGAGGGAAGACGGTACGCTTCGACGGCGGCTTCGACGTCGCCGCCGGCCGTCAGGAGCCGCGCGAGGAACCCGAACGGGAGCTCCGCGGGGAACTGGCGGAGGAGGAGCGGTGCCCGATAGCTGCGGCCGACCCGGACCCACGTCGTCCCTTCGGCCCGGGACGGCGCCGGACCCGGAGCCGTCATCGGCCCGCCCCCGGGCCCCTTCGGTGCGCCGCGCGGTCGGCGAACCAGAGCGCGACGACGAACCCCGCGACCAACCCCCCGCCCAGCCCCCCGACGGCCGGGGCGAGCCGGCCGAGCACGATCGCCTCGCTCGTGCCCCAGCCGACGAGCGCTCCGCCGACGGGGAGGCGCATCGGCCGCGCG
>JASHPZ010000006.1 GCA_030037815.1 Thermoplasmata archaeon
CGCTTGACCAGCTCCTTCGCGACCTCCTGGTTGTGGAGGGTGACCTCGAGCGGGACGGTGAGGCCGCGCGCGACCTCGGCCGGGATCCCGACCTCGTTGATCGAGAGGAGGGGGTCCGGGCTGATGACCGTCCGCGCGGAGAAGTTGACGCGCTTACCGGAGAGGTTCGACCGGAACCGGCCGTCCTTCCCCTTCAAGCGCTGGGCGAGCGTCTTCAACGGCCGACCCGACCGGTGCCGCGCGGGCGGGATGCCGCTCGTCTGGTTGTCGAAGTAGGTCGTGACGTGGTACTGGAGGAGCTCCCAGAGGTCCTCGACAACGAGCTGCGGGGCGCCCATGTCGCGGTTCTCGCGCAGGCGCTGGTTGATCCGGAGCACGTCGACGAGCTTGTGCGTGAGGTCGTCCTCGCTCCGCTCCCCGCTCTCGAGCGTGATCGACGGCCGCACCTGGACCGGCGGGACCGGGAGGACGGTCAGGACCATCCACTCGGGCCGGCCGAACTTCGGGTTGAGCCCGAGCGCGCGCACGTCCTCGTCGGGGATCCGCTCGAGGCGGGCGCGGACCTCCTTCGGGGTGATCTTGTGGCTGTTCTCGCGGAAGGTGGTCGGCTTGTCGAGCACGATCCGCTGCTGGACCTCGTGGCAGTGGGGACACGTCCGCTCCTCCTTCGGCTCGCGCGTGCGGACCGTCGGGGTCGGCGCGTCGTCGTCGACCGCCGCCTCCGCCCGGGGGCTGGGCGCGTCCGGCAGGATCCGGCCGCAGGCGCGGCAGGTCGACTGGAGGAGCCGCTTGATCTCCTTCGCGTAGCCGACGTGGATCACCGGCATCGCGAGCTCGATGATCCCGAAGTGGCCCGGGCACTCGTTGACCCGGCCGCCGCACGTGCGGCAGCGGAGGTTCGGCTCGATGACCCCGAGGTGGAGGTCCATGAGCCCCATCTCGATCGGGTAGCCGTCGTCGTCGTAGGTGTCGGCGGTGATGATCTTCACGCCGCTCATCCGCCGGATCTCGTCCGGCGAGAGGAACGCGAACTGCAGCGCCTTGATCCGCTTCGAGAGTCCCTGCGCCATCGTCTGTCCTCCTACCGCATCTCCTCGAGCTGGAGCCGCATGATCACGCCGAGGCTGATCAGCTCCTCGAGGAGGAGCTTGAACGAGTAGCTCATCTCGACCGGGTAGATCGACGAGGTGTTCCCGCAGCTCGGACACCGCAGCGAGCCGGCGCGCGTGTCCGGGATCGCGATGTGGCCGCAGTCGGGGTTGCCGCAGACGTACTGGATCGTCCCGTCGGACTCGTCGAGCAACCGGTCCTTGATCACCATCGCGACGCCGTGGCCGATGAGGCAGTCGCGCTCCATCTCTCCGAACCGGAGGCCGCCCTGGCGCGACCGACCCTCGGTCGGCTGCCGCGTCAGGATCTGGACGGGCCCGCGCGAGCGCATGTGCATCTTGCCCGCGACCATGTGGTGGAGCTTCTGGTAGTAGATCACGCCGACGAAGATCTCCGCCTCGAACCGGCGGCCGGTCAGGCCGTCGTAGAGCGTCTCGCGGCCCGACGGGTGGAACCCGGCGGCCTTGAGCCCCTCGCGGAGCGCCTCCTCGCGCGCCCCGCTGAACGCCGTCCCGTCGACCGTCCGGCCCTCGAGCGAGCCGACCTTGCCGCCCAGCATCTCGAGGACGTGCGCGACCGTCATGCGCGACGGGATCGCGTGCGGATTGATCAGCAGGTCCGGCGTGATGCCGTCCCGCGTGTACGGCAGGTTCTCCTGCGGGACGATGAGCCCGATGACGCCCTTCTGGCCGTGCCGGCTCGCGAACTTGTCGCCGAGCTCGGGGATCCGCTGGTTGCGGACCTTGACCTTGACGAGCTTCGAGATGTTCTCGCCCTCGGTCAGGATCACGTTGTCGACCCAGCCGGACTCGCCGAAGCGGACGGTGACGCTCGTCTCACGGCGCTTCTGCGGGGTGAGGAGATCGGTCTTCTCCTCGAGGAAGCGCGGCGGGCTCGTCTTGCCGACGAGGACGTCGCCCTCGCTGACCTCGAGCTCCGGGAAGATGAGGCCGTCCTCGCCGAGGTTCCGGTAGGCCGTGTCGACGCGCGCGCCCGCGACGTCGGGCCGGGGAATCTCGAACCGGTCCTCCTGGCCGCCGGGGTACTTCCGCTCCTCGCCGCGGTACGTCCGGAAGAACGAGGATCGCCCGAGGCCGCGGTCGATCGCGCCCTTCGAGAAGACGAGGGCGTCCTGCATGTTGTAGCCCTCGTAGGAGAGGACGGCGACCACGAAGTTCTGGCCGGCCGGCCGCTCGGTGAAGTGGACATACCGCATCGTCTGCGTCTGGAGCAACGGCGCCTGCGGGTAGTGGAGGAGATGGCCGCGGGTGTCCGGCCGCCGGCGGTAGTTCACCGACTCGACGCCGAGCGCCTGCTTCGCCATCCCCGAGCCCATCGTGTTCCGCGGCGCGGAGTTGTGCTCCGGGTACGGGATCAGGCCCGTGCAGACCCCGAGCATCAGGTTCGGGTCGATCTCGAGGTGGGTGTGCCGCTCCGTGACGAGGTTCCCGGTCGGGAACTCCGAGTGGCAGTAGCCGCACTCGACCATCGCGTGCGGGGACTTGTCGCCCATCGACATCCAGCGGATGTCGGAGCGGCTCAGCGCCTTCGAGCACTTCGGACACCGGTCCGGCGGTACGAACGGCTCGACCGCGATGAACGCGTCCTCTTCCTCCTCCGCATCGGCCCACTCGATCTTCCCCTGGCGAATGAGGTCCGAGAAGGCGAGGGTGCCGCGGGCAAGGTCGTCGAGGTCCGACCGCGAGCAGCGAGGGACGCCGTTCTTGACGACGATCAGCGGGCGCCGGAGGCGGCCCGAGTCACAGTGGACGATCACCTCGTTCATCTCGTCGTCGTAGCGAACGTTGATCTCGTAGGTCTTGTCGGCGAGCGTCGGGGAGAGCGTGCCGGTGCGGCGGCGCTCCCGGATCTCGCGGACGAGCTCGAGGGGCTGGGAGTGGAGGCCGACCAGGTTCCCGTTGACGTAGACGCGCGCGGCGCGCTTCCCCTTCGGCGACGTCTCCTGGAGCATCTCGGGGCCGATCTCTCGCGTGTTGAGGTCGCGGAGGATGAGGGTGACCTCCTCCTCGTCGGCGCCTTCCGAGACGTCCACGCACAGCGCGTAGTTCTTCACGAGTCCGCAGTTCTGGCCCTCGGGCGTCTCGTTCGGGCAGAGCCGGCCCCACTGTGTCGGGTGGAGGTCGCGCGCCTCGAAGTGCGGCTGGCTGCGCGTGAGCGGGCTCGTCACGCGGCGCAGGTGGCTGATGGTCGACATGTGGCTCGTCCGGTCGAGCACCTGGCTCACGCCGGCGCGGCCGCCGACCCAGTTGCCCGTGGCGAGCGCGTGGACGAGCCGCTGCGTCAGGAGGTCCGGCCGGATCGCGCTCGCGATCCGGAGGTCCTTCTTCCGGGCGAACGACCGCTCCAGCTGGTACTTGAGGTCCTTCAGGAGGAGCGAGAACGCGACGCGGAAGAGGTCCTCCATGAGGTCCCCCGCGAGCTTGAGGCGCTTGTTCGCGTAGTGGTCCTTGTCGTCCTCGCCGCGGACCTTCAGGTGCAGTTCGAGGACCGTCCGCGCCATGCGCGCCAAGTAGAGGGCCTTCTTCAGACGGTCGGCCTTCGTGTCCCCGAGGTGCGGGAGGAGCGAGCGGTCGAGGATGCCGTCGACCTTCCGCTGCCGGTACTCCTTCGCCTGGCCCGTCGCGAACTTCTTCTCGAGGAAGATCAGCGCGTCCTCGGTGGAGAGGATCCCCTCGGGTGGGTAGAGCTTCTTCGAGACGCACTCTTCGAGGTTGACGTTCAAGAGGTGCTTCATCGTCTGGACGAACGGCTCGTCCAGCGGGAGGAGTTCGCCCAAGACCGCCTGGAAGATCTCCTCGTCGTTCTTCATCCCGAGCGCCTTCATCAGCACCACGAGCGGGATCTGGCCGCTCGCGGTCGGGACGGAGACCTGGAGGACGCCGTCCTTCTTGCGCTCGACGACGGTGAGCGACCGGTAGCCGCCGCGCTGGCTGAACACCTTCGCGCTCTCGATCGGCGTCCCGTACCGCTCGTTGTACTCGGCGAAGATCCGGTTCGGCGCGAGGTCCTCGAGCGAGATGATGACCCGCTCCGTGCCGCCGATGATGCAGTACCCGCCGGGGTCGAGCGGGTCCTCGCCGTACTCGACCAGCTTCGCGCGGTACTCGTCGTCCGCGAGCCAGATCTGATCGTCCTCGGTGATCTTGTACCGGTTCAGGTTGCACGGCCGGCTCTTGACCATGATCGGCAGGTCGCCGATGTGCACGTCCTCGGGGGCGCGCTCGACGCCGTTCTCGACGACGGTGACCTTCAGGTAGATCGGCGCCTGGTAGGTGAGGTTCCGCAGCCGCGCCTCCATCGGGGTGAGCGTCGGCTTCGACCCGACCGGTTCCTTCACGAACGGCGCGCCGATGAAGATCGTCGGCTCCGCCGACGGGTTGACGTTGCCGCGGGCGTCACGGCGTCGCCCGACGCGGACGTAGATCGAGCTCTTTGTCTTCTGGACGTCCAGCCGGATGACGCCCCGTTCGGTCGAGTCCTCGCTGACGCGCGCCTCGTCGACGATGCGCTGCATCCGCGAGTTCGGGTTGTCCTTCGTCGGCAGGAAGTCGTTGAAACTCGCCAGGTGGTGGTTGACGATCGACCGCTCTCGGAAGAAGGCGTCTACGATCTCTCGCATGGAACGTTACTCCCCTCCGACCGACTGCACGATCAGTCGGTAGGCGATCGCCTCACCGGCCGTCGCGCTCGGGCGGCGGATCCGGACGAGCCGGCCGGCGAGATTCTCGCCGGACTCCTTCATCGCCGCGAACTTCGGGTCGGTCCTGAGGCCCGGGTCCGACGCGAGGATGCGCGGAAGGCGCTCGGACGACGTCGCGAGCTCTTCGAGCACCTTCTTCGACTCCGACTCGCTCAGCACCTCGTGGGGGGGCGCGAGGTGGTGGGCGACGAACGGCCGCGGGGGCGCGGCCGGCTTCGCGGGCGTCGCACGCTTGCGGGACCTGGGGGACGTACTCGGTGTCACGGTGACCTCGGAGGAGCGGAACGGGCCCGGGGGGACTCTCGGGCCGACGCCGGCGTTGCGGCGACGGTCGTTCGAACCCCCGACCACCTGGTTAAAAGCCAGATGCTCTTTGCAGGGCCGCGGGCGGCGCCGCGCGACCAACCTGCCTGAGCTACGGGCCCGCGGACGCTCCGGACGCCGAGCACGCGGGCGGCGTATTTCAACCTACCCCCGGGCCGAGTCACTGAAGGCTCTCCAGGTCGGAGATGATCGACCAGATGGCCGTGCGGCCGTGGGGCGGAAGGTTCGGGTCGTTGGCGAGGTCATCGAGGACGAACACCGCGCTCGCGACTCGGACGTCGAGCGCGGCCCTCGACTTCGCCAACTCCTCGCGGGCGGACTGTGCGCCGCGCCGGACGTTGCGGGGCACGGAGGTGTCGTCGGCGAGCTCTCCGAGCACGTCGAACACGCGCCGCAGCCCGGGCGAACCGAGATCGGCGGGTGCCGCCGGCTCGGCCGCGAGCGGGCTTCCGGTGCGGGCGGCGGCCGGAGGCGTCACGCGCGATGGAGCTCCCCCGACTCCTTGTAGGCGGTGACGACAAGCAGCGTCTTCGTTTCGCGGATGCCCCGAACGCCGGGCAGTCGGTGGAGCACGAACTCCTTCAGTTCGTCGTACTGCGGGAAGCGGACCTTGAGGAAGATGTCGGTGTCGCCGGTGACGAGGAAGACGTCCTCGACCTCTGCGAACTTCGCGACCTCGGTCGCGACCGAGTCGGCCTCGGCCGTCTCGACCTTGAGCGCGATCAAGGCCACCACCTGTTCGTCGCCCCACACCTTCGTGTAGGCGCTCTCGACCGCGCGGCTCACCGGCGCCTTGGTCCCGGTCTGTTTTTCCACGATCGTAACCCCCGATGCGTCGACCTCTCCCCGAAAGCGAATGCCCGACCCTGCCTGCCGCTACGCCGTGGGGGCGGACTCGAACTCCTCTTGGAGGTCGTTGATCACTTGATCGATCACACTGCCGGAATCGGGGCCGCGGTACTCACGGATCCCGCCGGCTTCACTCGAGACCCGAGCCAAGAGATCGGCCGGGCCGCGAAGGAACTCGACGCTGCAGATGAACTCCTCCATAGCGGCCGGCCCCCCACCGAGCCGGCCCGGCGAAAAACGACCGCTATATACCCTTTGTGTCACCTGGGGCGTCGCGACATCATTTCCCCCACCCCCGGGTGAAATGGCGATACGACCGTGGCCCTTACGCGCACGCCCCTAATCGTCCTCGTGCCGGGGCTGCTACTGACGGCATTTGCCTGCCAACTCGGCTCGACCGGAGGACAAGGGCACTGGAACGGGCTGCCCTCCTCCACCGCCGGATTTGCGGCAGACGAGCCACTCTCGGTGCACACTCTTCAGTCGGTTCACATTGATGTAACGAATCGGCAGTCCTCTGCGCGCGGCAGTGTCGACCAGTTAGAGCCAAAATCCGGCGTGTGGGAACAACCGGGACCACGTGTTGACTTTGTCATGGGCTTCGACGTCGCCCTGAACGAGACGATTGTGTTCGGGGGCGTGCATACCCATACTAACGGATTGAGTCCGACAGAGAATCAGACCTGGGCTTGGGCCAACGGCGTGTGGACGGCGATCCCGACTAATCCGGCGCCTCCAATCCCCATCGAGGACCCTTTGTTCGCGTACGACCCGTCAGATCGAGCCATGCTGTTGTGGGAACCTCTGCCCACCTACCAGAACCAGTCTCTCACATGGCTGTTCGACTCTTCCGACTGGACCAATGTGACTGGGTCCCAACTGATCTCGCCCCCCTCGGACGACTGGGCCGGTGGAATCGCGACGGACACGTCTGAGAACGATGTGGTGCTGTTTGGGGGTTGGTCAACGGACGGCCTATCTGCGGATGCCACATGGACGTTTGCATCGGGACTGTGGCAAGTCAGTCGCCCGCCGATGAGCCCGCCGGGACTGGTCCTCCCCGTCTTGAGCGACGATGTCACCGACCACGGGGTGCTCTTGTTCGGTGGCACCAATTGGACGAACGCAACTAGCGCGGTCTCCTCAACCGCGACGTGGCTATACGCAGGGGGAAACTGGAGCGCGATTCCGACCAATCTGAGCCCGCCGGTCGGAGGCGATCTCAACTTCGCGCCGACATCGAGCGGGGACGGAATCTTGGCGTGGGGGGGCTATTTCGGCATCGACAACAACACGCAAATCTTCCTCTCAAATCAAACTTGGTTATTCTCAAACGACACGTGGGTGAATCTGACGGCGGAAGCCCCCTTTCCCTACTTTCCGTCCCAGCTCGAGACGGGCGGCGGCGGTCCGGGCGTGGACGACGTCCGGGACGGCTACGACCTCTCCGCCAACAATCTCTCGGTGATGCTTGGGTTCCGTAACGACTCCTGGTCGCTCCTCCCCTTCAGCGGCTCGCTGAACGTCACGCCCGACGTGCGGACCGGGAGTTCGGTGAACTTCTCGTTCGATCCCTCCGGGGGGTTCAGTCCCATCCGCTGCCAGTGGAGCGTGAGCGGCGCCGCGGTGGCGAACGGGACCGGGTGCACCGCCTCGGTGGACGTCAGCCGCGTCGGCACTGGGGTGGTGACGCTGGTCGCGCGCGACAGCGACAATGAGACTCTGACGCTCAACGGTTCGTTCGAGGCGTATGCGCCGCTGACCGTCGCGGGCGTGATTGCTCCCGGAGCCGCCGACGTGGGTCAAAGCGTGAGCTTCTCGGTGAACTGGAGCGGCGGAGCGCCGCCGATCCTGGCGACGTGGTCGTTCGGGGACGGGACGAGCGGGGAGGGCGACGCGGTCGCGCACACGTACGACTCGCCCGGGAACTACACCGTCCAGGTCAACGTGACGGACGCGCTGGGGGGACAAGGTTCGAGCACCGCGTCGATTGACGTGGCGCCGTCGCCCACGCTCTCGGTCACCGCGAACCTTTCCGCGCTGGACGTTGGGCAGGTCGTCCAGCTGGACCTCAACGTCTCCGGAGGCCAGTCGCCCGAAAACCTGACCGTGGGGTTCAGTGACGGGACCGGCAACGAGACCGTCGCGGTCGCTCCCGGGGAGATCCGACTGAACCACACCGTGGTCACGACGGGGCGACTCGGGGTGACGGCGCGACTCACCGACGCCGCAGGGGAGAACTCTACTGCGACCGGGACGGTCACGGTGGACCGGGACCCGAGCGGCGCGATCCAGCTCCCGAGCGGAGCAATCCTCGCGGGGGCGGCGGACGCGTATGCGCTCGCCGTGACCGGCGGAGTCGCTCCGTACCATGCGACGTGGGACTGGGGGGACGGGACGAACGCGAGTGCGGGGTTCACGGAGGACCACGCGTACTCGACGGCGGGGAACTACACGCTCACGGTGTCGGTGCGGGACGCGTCGAACTTCGGGTTCGTGGTTCGGGCGAACGTGACGGTTGAGCGCATCCCGGTGCCTACCCCTAGCCCCGGGGTGAGGGTCTCGACGACCGACCTCTGGGTGCTCGGCGGACTCGCGGGGGCCGCCGCAGCCGGAGGGTTGGCGGTCTGGCTCATGCGTCGCCGACGCACCTACCGAACGACCGACCTGTCTCCGACCAAAGCTCCCTGACGCCTCGATGGCCGCGTTTCACTATCGCGTCGGCCGACTACCGCCGGCCGGCGAGGGCAGTTCCAACCAGGACAGTGGGGGAGAAGCTCCCTTGAGCACTCGTTCGCCCCGTTCCCCGCGGACAGGTCCCGGTCGACCTCATGCCCAGAAGTGGGCCCAGAACCAACGGTAGATCAATGGCTCGCGGTTGGAACCGAAGGAACAAGAGTCCGAACCGGAAGCGCGACCTGGGCGGGACTAACCTCGCTCAATCCACGGCAAGCGGGGCTTCTTGAGCATTCTCCGAGAAGGTTCCCTAATCGCTTCGAACGGCGCCAAAATCGGACCGTCTCGGAGGTCGCCCCGAACGGATGGGAGGCTGACGGCTCGTGCTCTCAAATAGTCCGAACCCCCGGCGGGCCACCGTGACGACCTGGGACACGAAGCTGTACCTGACGTTCGAGGAGGAAAGGAACCAGCCGTGCCGAGACCTCCTCGCCCGGATCCGTATCTCGGCGCCCGCGCGAATCGTCGACCTCGGGTGCGGACCGGGCAACAGCACCGCAATCCTCCGCGCCCGCTGGGAGGACGCCGACCTCACGGGCGTCGACAGCGCCCCCGAGATGCTCGCATCGGCTCGGCAGACCGCCTCCGACGTACACTGGACCTTGGGTGACCTCCGGTCTTGGACGCCCGCCGGTGCGTACGACCTCGTCTTCTCGAACGCGGCCCTCCAATGGGTCCCGGAACACGCCGGACTGATCCCGCGGCTGTGGTCGTGGGTCGCCCCGGGCGGTGCTCTCGCCTTCCAGGTTCCCGTTCGAACGACCCCGCCGGCGGCGTGGGTCCGCGCGCTGGAGCGGGCCCGAGCCCGGTCCGGTGGGGACACGGCCCCGCTTGAAAACGTCGAGCGGTCCGAGGTGCTCTCGCCCGCGGAGTACTTCGAGCTGCTCGCGCCGACGGCCGCACGGGTCGACCTCTGGGACACGGAGTACGACCACGTCCTGCCCGGACCGGACGCGATCGTCGAGTGGACGCGAGGTACCGCGCTGCGAGAGTACCTCGCGCGGCTCGCCGACGATGCCACGCGCACGCGGTTCCTTTCGGCGTACCGCGAAGAGATCCGACGCGAGTACCCTCTTCGCCACGGGGGCCGGGTGGTGTTCCCGTTCGACCGACGATTCGTTCTCGCCTATCGATGAAGGGGGGTGGTCTCGCTTCCGACGGAGTGCTCGGAGGGTACCCGTTATGAGTCCGTCCCGATTCGAACGACCGTGGCGGCGCGGGCGGACCGGCTCGGCGCGGTCCGGGTCGAAGTCCGGGTCGAGCTGAAGCCCGGCGTCGTGGACGCCGAGGCCGAGAGCATCGAGAAGTCGCTCGCCCTGTTGGGCATCCCCTCCGTCCGCCGCGTGACCACCGCCCGGATCTACGACCTCGAGTTCGCGGGGGTCGACGCGAGCGAGGCGGAGCGGCTCGCCGGCGACGCGGTCGATCGGCTGCTCGCCAATCCGGTCATCCACCGGGTCCACGTCCGGTCGGTCTCGGACTAGCCCATGAGCGAGTGGGCGCCGGGCGTCAGTTCGGTGCCGTTCCTCGGCCGGAAGGACGCGGATCTGCTGGCCCTATCGAAGGAACGGGGACTCGGGTTCGACGCGAAGGAACTCGGACGGATCCGCGCCCATTTCCGATCGGTGGGCCGCGACCCGACCGACGTCGAGCTCGCGGGGATTGCCCAGAGCTGGAGCGAGCACTGCAGCTACAAGAGCTCCCGACCGTTCCTGAAGCGCGCGTTCGCGGACCTGCGCCCGAAGCCCCGCGTGCTCGGGACGGGCGACGCGGGCGTGATGCAGTTCGAAGACGGCTGGGCCTACGCCCTGCGGATCGAATCGCACAACCACCCGTCCGCCGTCGAACCGTACGGCGGCGCGGCGACGGGGATCGGGGGGATCCTGCGGGACGTCCTCGCGGTCGGGGGCCAACCGATCGCGCTCTCCGACCCGCTATTCTTCGGTCCCCTCGACCTGGACCGCACGGCGCTCCCGTCCGGGGTCAAGAGCCCGCGGTACCTCGCGGAGGGAGTCATCGCGGGGATCCGGGACTACGGCAACCGCGTCGGGGTACCGACCGTGTCGGGCGGGATCTACTTCGACCCGTCGTACGTCGTCAACCCGCTCGTCAACGTCGGCTGCGTGGGCTTCCTGCCGCGCGCCCGCCTCCGGCCCAACCGCGCCCGGGCGGTCGGCGACCGGTTGGTGCTGGTCGGGGGGCTCACCGGCCGGGACGGGATCGGGGGCGTCGCGTTCGCCTCGCGGGAGATCACCGACCGTACGGAGTCCGAGTCGCGGGGGGCGGTCCAGCTCGGCAACCCGATAGTGAAGGAGCCCTTGATCCGCGCGTCGATCGAGGCGTACGATGCCGGGCTCGTCCAGGGCGTGAAGGACCTGGGCGGCGGCGGGCTCGCGAGCGCCTCCGGCGAGCTCGTCCACGCCGGTGGGTTCGGCTCCCGGATCGACCTCGCGCGCGTGCCGCTGCGGGAGGAGTCCCTGCTACCGTGGGAGATCTGGATCTCCGAGTCGCAGGAGCGGATGCTGTTCGACGTCCGCCCCAAGGACGTCGCGCGCCTCCTGGCCGTGTTCCAGCGGCACGACGTGCCCGCCGTAGAGATCGGCGCGGTCACCTCCGGCCCGTTCGAGACGCTCGAGTGGGCCGGCGCGCCCGCGGCCCACCTCGACGTCGGGTTCCGCGTCGACCCGCCGCCGCTGCGGCGGCCGGTCCGCACGCGGGCGTTCCGCCCGAACCCGACCCCGGTCGTGCCCGACGACGACCTCGCCGGGCTCGTCGAGCGGCTCGTCCTCGCGCCGGATTCGGTGTCGCGCGAACCCGTGATCCGGCTCTACGACCACGAGGTACGCGGCCGGACCGTGGTGAAGCCCCTGCAGGGAGGGGTCGCGACGTCCTCGCACGGCGACGCCGCGGTGCTGCAGCCGCGGCCCGGCAGCCCGCGCGGGCTCGCGGTCGTCACGGCGGCCCAGCCGTGGGCGTGCCGTGACGACCCCGACGTCGGCGGGGCGCTGGTGGTCGAGGAAGCGGCCCGCAGCCTCTACGCGGTGGGGGCGCGCCCCGACGCGTTCACGAACTGCCTCAACTTCGGCAACCCCGAGGACCCCGAGGTGCTCTCCGACTTCGCGCGCGTCACGCGCTCCCTCGGTCGGACCGCGAAGGCGCTCGGGTTCGCCGTTCCGTCCGGGAACGTGAGCCTCTACAACGGGGGCCTCGGCGCCGAGATCCCGCCCACGCCGGTCCTCCTCGCGACCGGGTTGGTCGATCACGTCGAACGGGCCGCGACGACGGACCTCAAAGTCTCCGGCGACCCGCTCTACCTCCTCGGGCGTTCCGTGCCGGAACTCGGAGGGTCGCTCTGGGCCCGCCGGCAGGGGCATCCGCATCTCGTGGTCCCCGCCGCGGACCCCGCGGCCCTCCGGGCCTGGGGGGAGACGCTCTTGGGCGCGCACCACGCCGGCTGGGTGCGGGCCGCGCACGACGTCTCCGACGGCGGGCTCGCGGTCACGCTCGCCGAGATGGCGTTCGGTGGGCACCTCGGGTTCGCGGTCGACCTGGACGCGACGGGCCTGTCCGGACCGGGGCTTGCGCTCGTGGCGGAAGGCGCCTCGCGCGTCGTCGTGGAAGTGGCGGCCGAGCGGGCGAAGGAGTTCGAGAAGTCGTTCCGCACGCACCCGCCGGTCGCGCTCGGCGAGGTCACGGGAGGCTCCGGCGCGTTCCGGTGGCAGGGCGACGAGCGCGCGCGGGTCGACCTCCGCGACCTGTACGAGCGGTGGCGGGGCGGGCTTGGGCTCCCGTGATCTGCGATGACCGGCACCGCGCTCGCGTCCGGCGGTAAAGACTCCCTCTACGCGGCGTACCTCGCGGAGACGCAAGGGTGGCCGGCCGACGAGCTGGTCACGCTGCGCCCCCCGAACCCCGAGTCGATGATGTTCCACACGCCCAACCTCGACCTGGTCGCGTTCCAGGCGGAGGCCTGGGGGAAGTCCCACCGCGCGGTGACCGTCCCCGGGCGGGACGACGCGGCCGAGGTCGCCTCGCTCGAGACCGCCCTCGCGGGCGGGAGCGGTCCGGTCGTCGTGGGCGCGATCGCCTCTTCCTACCAGTGGTCGCGGGTCGTCCGTGCCGCCGACCGCGTCCGGCGGCGCGTCTACGCGCCGCTGTGGCGGGTGGACCCGGCGCGCGTCGTCCGGGCCGAGATCGCGGCGGGGCTCGACATCCGCCTCGTACACCTAGCGGCCGAGGGGCTGGGCCCCGAACTCCTCGGCGCGCGCCTCGACCTCCCGTTGCTCGAGCGGCTCGCCTCGCGGGCCCGCGGACCGAACGTCGCGGGCGAGGGGGGCGAGTACGAGACGCTCGTGGTCGACGCTCCGTTCTTCCGTCAGCGGATCGTGCTCGAGGAGGTCCGCCGGACCGTCACGGCCGACACGGCGCGGCTCGACATCGTGCGCGCCCGACTTGCGCCGAAAGAATCTCATGGGACCGCGCTCCAGTCGTCGGCATGAGTCCGCCCGCGATCGCTCCCGGCACCTACCGCCTGCCCGCCGAGGTCGCCCGCTCCGTCGAGCGGGCGCGGCGGGCACTCGGCGACCGGGGCGCCGGCCCGAACCCGGGCTGGGTGGCGGCCCTGACCGGCGCGAGCCGCAAGGAGATCCTGCGTGGGCTCTCCGAGCTCGAGGACCTGCTGCCGCTCGAGGAGGAGATCCGCCACCGGCACCTCGCGGCGGGCCGCGCGAACTACGCGCAGATCCGGGGCCCGTTCGACCTGTACTTATTGACGCGGCTGCTCAAGCCGGCCCACATCGTCGAGGCCGGGGTCTCGAGCGGCGTCTCCTCCGCCCACTTCCTCGCCGGCCTCCGACGGAACCGCCGCGGGACGCTCCACTCGATCGACCGGCCGACGCCGCAGCGAGGGTCGGAGCTCGGCACCCACGAGTCCCCGGTCGCCATCCCGCGGGGTCGGTCGAGCGGCTGGGCGGTCCCCGAAGAGCTGCGGGACGGCTGGGACCTGCGGATCGGACCGTCCGAGCGCCTCCTGCCGACCCTGGTGCGCGGGCTACCGAAGGTCGGGATCTTCCTGCACGACGACCTCCACACCGCCCCGCACCTCAAGTTCGAGCTGCGCACGGTCGCGCCGCGCCTCGCGCCGGGCGCGGTCGTGCTGGCCGACAACACGGACTGGACCGGCTCGGCGTTTCCCGACTTCGCGCACCAGGTCGGCGTTCCGTCGTTCCGCCGGGGCCGCACCGACTTCGTCGGCCTCGCGTGGCCCGCCCAACCCCCGGAGTTATAGTCGGGGGCCGTCTGCTTCGACCGTGTCGGCCGGACGCGCGGTCCCGACGCCCCGCGGCTCCCCGCAGCGCGAACGCGCGGACCCGGTCGTCGCCGAGACCGAGCGGTGGACCGAGGAGGTCCTCGGCCCGGCGCTCAAGAAGGGACCGGAGCGCAAGGACGCGTTCGCCACCCTGGGCGGGATCCCGGTCGACCGACTGTACACACCGCGCTCCCCGCGCACGGGATGGGCGGGGATCGGGTATCCGGGCCAGCCGCCGTTCACGCGCGGCATCCACCCAACGATGTACCGCGGCCGGGTCTGGTCGATGCGGATGTTCTCGGGGTTCGGGTCGCCCGAGGACACCAACCGCCGGTTCCGCTACCTCCTCCAGCACGGGGAGTCCGGCCTCTCGATCGCGTTCGACGACCCGACGCTCTACGGCATCGACGCCGACGACCCCGAGGCGCTCGGGGAGGTCGGCAAGTGCGGGGTCAACGTGAGCTCGCTCGACGACATGGGTCGGCTGCTCGCCGGGATCCCGCTCGCGGACGTCACGAGCAGCATGACGATCAACGCCCCCGCGAACATCGTGTGGGGGATGTACCTCCTGACGGGCACGGCGCACCGGGTCCCGATGGACCGGCTCGGCGGCACGACCCAGAACGACATCCTGAAGGAGTACATCGCCCAGAAGGAGTTCCTCTACCCACCCGGCCCGGCGCTCCGACTCGTCACCGACACGATCGAGTTCGCGACCCGGCACACCGCGCGGTGGAACCCGGTGTCGATCTCGGGCTACCACATCCGCGAGGCCGGCTCGACCGCGGTCCAGGAGCTCGCGTTCACGCTCGCGGACGGCCGGGCGTACGTGGCGGCCGCGGTCGCGCGCGGCCTCGACGTGGACGAGTTCGCGCCGCGCCTCTCGTTCTTCTTCAACTCGCACAACGACTTTTTCGAGGAGATCGCGAAGTTCCGGGCCGCCCGCCGGCTGTGGGCCCGCGTGATGCAGGAGGAGTTCGGCGCGAAGAAGGAGCGGTCGCGCTGGCTCCGGTTCCACACGCAGACCGCGGGCTGTTCGTGCACCGCGCAGCAGCCCGAGCTCAACATCGTGCGGACGACCGTCCAGGCGCTCGCCGGCGTGCTCGGGGGCACGCAGTCCCTCCACACGAACTCGTACGACGAGGCGATCCAGCTCCCGAGCGAGGACGCGGTGCGCATCGCGCTCCGGACCCAACAGATCCTCGCCCACGAATCGGGGGTCGCCGAAGCCGCCGACCCGTTCGCGGGGAGCTACTATGTCGAGTGGCTGACCGACCGGATGGAGGCCGAGGCGCAGCGGTACTTCGACCGCATCGACGAGATCGGCGGGGTCGTCCCCGCGATCGAGCGGGGGTTCTTCCAGCGCGAGATCCAGGAGGCGTCGTTCCGCTACCAGCGGGACGTCGAGTCCGGCGCCGCGAAGGTCGTCGGCGTGAACGCCTACACGGTGGACCAGCCGATTAAGGTCCCGCGCCTCAAGATCTCGGAAGAGGCCCGGCGGTCGCAGTCCCGCCGGCTGCGGGCCCTCCGCGCGCGGCGCAACGCCTCCCGGCACGCGGCCGCGATCCGGCGCGTCGAAAAGGTGGCCGCGACCGAGTCCGAGAACACGATGCCGGCGGTGCTGGACGCCCTCCGCGCGAAGGCGACGCTCGGCGAGATCGTGCGCGCGTTCCAGCGGGTCTACGGGACGTACCGCGAGCGCGCGACCTACTAGGACCGGCGCGGCGGTCGGAGAAAGTTAAGTCGCGTCGCCTTTCGGCGTTCCCACGCCCGTGGACCACCCCGAGTACCGCGCGACCCTCGAGCGGCTGTTCCGGCGCCGGCGCTTCGGGATGCGGCCCGGCCTGGACGTCGTCCGGGCGCTCCTCGCCGCGCTCGACCACCCCGAGCGCCGCTTCCCGGCGGTCCACGTCACCGGGAGCAAGGGGAAAGGCTCGACCGCCGCGATGACGCAGGCCGTCCTCCGAGGCCACGGCCTCCGCACGGGGCTGTTCACCTCCCCGCACCTCGCGAGCTTCCGGGAGCGGGTCGTCGTCGACGGCCGGAAGATCCCGCACGACGCGGTCGCGACGGGCGTCCACCGGGTCGAGGCGGCCGCGGACGCGCTCGCCGCGGCCGGGACGATCGACCGCCCCCCGACGTTCTTCGAGGTGACGACCGCGCTCGCGTTCGACTGGTTCGCGCGCCAGAAGGTGGACGCGGCGGTGGTCGAGGTCGGGATCGGGGGACGCCTCGACTCGACCAACGTCCTGGACGCCCGCGTCGGCGTGATCACGACGATCGAGCTCGAGCACACGGACGTCCTCGGGCCGACCGTGGAGGCGATCGCCGAGGAGAAATCCGGGATCCTCCACCCGGGGATGACCGGCGTCATCGGCGCCGTGCCCGCGTCGGCGCGCCGGGTGATCGAGCGGGTCGCGCAGCGCGAGGGCGTCGGGCTGTGGGACCTCGACGCGGAGGTTCGGGTCACCGACCGCGCGCTCGGCGCCGACGGGCAGACCGTGACCGTGCAGCTGCCGGGCCACTCCCTCGAGCGGCTCCACGTCCCGCTCCTCGGCCGCTTCCAGGCGACCAACGCCGGCCTGGCCGTCGCGGCCGCGTACCGGTTCCTGACGGCGCTCGACCGGCCGTGGAGCGACGACGCGGCCCGGACCGGCGTCGGCGCCGTCCGCTGGCCCGGTCGGCTCGAGCGCGTCGCGACCCGCCCCGAGATGTACTACGACGTCGCCCACACCCCCGAGAGCGCCCTCGCGCTCGTCCAGAGCCTCGCCGAGATCTCGCCGATGTGCGACCCCGCGGAGAGCGCGGTCGTGTTCGGTTCGCTCGCCGGCAAGGACGTCGCGCGGATCCTAGACGCGCTGGCCGCGCTCGCCCAGACCCTCGTCGTCGTGCCGGTGCGCTCCTCCCGCGCGCTGCCGGCGAGCGAGCTCCGCGCGGCGGCGGCGGGGCGGTTCCCGCGCGTCGCCGTCGCCCGCACCGCCGAGGAGGCGGTGCGGCTCGCCCGCGCGGCGACCGGGCCCGACGGCCTGACGCTCGTGACCGGCAGCGACTACCTCGTCGGCGAGCTGATGCGCGGGCCCGAGACCGCGGACGAACCCGACCTCTCCGACCCGGGGCAGGAGCGGCCGGCCCCGGGGTCTCCCGCGGCGCCGCCGGACGGGCGATGACCGCCCGGCCGCCGTTCGACTGGGAGTTTGTCCTCGACCGGCTGTCGGAGTTCTATCGGACCGGCGACTGGCGCCGGCCGTACCTGCGCGACCACGCCGAGGACCCGTTCCAGGTCCTGATCGGGACGATCCTCTCGCAGCGGACGAAGGACGCGAACACCGACCGCGCGAGCGCGGCCCTGTTCGCCCGGTACCCCGACCCGGACTCCCTCGCGCGCGCGCCGCCCGCCGAGGTGGAGCGTCTCGTCCGGCCGACGGGGTTCTACCGGACGAAGGCGAAGGTAATCCGGGAGGTCGCGCGCACGGTCCGGGACGAGTTCGGCGGGGTCACGCCCCGGGACTACGCGACCCTCACCGGACTCCGCGGCGTCGGACCGAAGACGGCGAACTGCGTGCTCGTCTTCGGGTACGGGATCCCCGCGATCCCCGTCGACACGCACGTCCACCGGATCGCGAACCGCCTCGGGGTCGTGCGGACGAAGAGCCCCGAGGAGACCGAGGCGGCCCTGCGGGAGGCGATCGACGTTCGGTACTGGATCCCGCTGAACCCGCTGCTCGTCCAGCACGGGCAGAACCTCTGCCGCCCGATCGGCCCGAAGTGCGACGACTGCCCGATCGCGACCGTCTGCGCGACCGGGGTCGCGCTCAGGGCGGGGCGGGCGCCGCCGCGCCCGGACGACGCGCCCAGACGTCGCGGCGGGTCGCCGGCAGCGCGACCAGGAAGACGAGGAACGCGACGTCGATCGCCGCGAGCGCGACCCACGACGGCCCGTACGTCCACCGCGCGACCAAAAGGCCGAACAGGAACGAGACCAGCGCGCCGCCGGCGAGCTGGATCGAGTTGAACAGGCCGATCGCGAGCGGCACCTCGTCCGACGGGACCTCCGGCCAGAAGTGCGGGATGACGTACATCACGGCGTAGAGGAACCCGTAGGTGAACGAGAACACCGCGCCGAGGAGCGCGGCGACGAGCGGCCCCGCGACCGGCAGCGCGACGAGGACCGCCGCGCCCGCGACGGTCACGACGACCATCTGGGTGCGGTGGTCGGGCCGCCGTTCGGCCACGATCCCGCCGATCGGACCGCCGACGACGCTCGGGAGGATGAACAGGAGCCCGACGGCCCCGGCGACCGCGGCCACCCAGCCCCGCACCGTCTCCCCGAACGGCACGATGAACTGTCCGGTCGCGAACGAGGCCCCTTCGAGCCCGACGAAGGCGAGCCCGATCGCCCACGCTCCTCGGAACCTCAGGGCGCGCGGGAGGCCGGGGGCGGGCGGCGACGCGACGGCGGGGGCCCGGCCGGCGGCGGCCGGGACGAGCGCGAACGCGGCGACGGTGAGCGCCGCCAGTGCGACACCGCCGTAGAGCAGCGACGCGCGCCATCCGATCTCGGGGATGAACAGCGCCGGGAGGAATACCCCGAGCGCGGCACCGGCGCTGAACGCCGAGGAGAACGCGCCGACCGGCAGCCCCCGCCGGCCGGGCGGATACAACCCGGCGACCAGCCCGATCGCCGGCGAGAAGAACAGGGCGGCGCCGACGCCCGCGACGAACCGCCCCGTGAGCAGGAGGTCGAACGACGGGGCGAAGGCGCTCGCGGCCGACGCGACGCCGAGGAGCCCGGCGCCGGCGAGCGCGACCTGGCGGGGACCGAACCGCCGGGCGAGGAGGCCCGCCGGGACTTGGAAGAGTCCCGCGCCGACCAGGAAGATCCCGACCAGGAGTCCCCACTCCGCGGGGCCGACCCCGAACGCCGCCCCGATCGGCACCAGCGCGGGCCCGACGTTGAACCAGTTGTAGGCGTAGCCGGCGCGCACGGCGATGAGGATCCCCGTGGCCTGCCGGGCCGTGCGCTCGTCCGCCGGTGCCGCCACGCGCCTTCGACCCAGTCCGCTCGGCGGGACGCCGCGGCGCCCCCCGAGCGACCGCCCAACCGGTGAAACGCCTTAAGGCACGAGGGGCGTGCGCGCCCGCCATGGAAGACCGAGAGTACGACCTCGCGTTCTTCCACCGCCACGGGTTCCACCGGCGCACGTGCGCCGGCTGCGGCCACGCGTTCTGGACCCTCGGGGAGTTCGACCGGTGCCAGGAGGCGCCGTGCCGCGACTACGGGCTGGTCGGCCACCCCGTGTTCGCGCGACCCCAGTCGCCGCGCGAGATGCGCGAGACGTTCCTGTCGTTCTTCGAGGGCCGCGGCCACACGCGGCTTCGCCGGTACCCGACGATCGCGCGGTGGCGCAACGACGTGTTCTTCACGCAGGCGTCGATCTACGACTTCCAGCCGTGGGTGACGAGCGGGGCGATCCCGCCGCCCGCGAACCCGCTGACGATCAGCCAACCGTCGTTGCGGTTCATCGACTTGGAGGAGGTCGGCCGGAGCGGCCGGCACTTCACCGAGTTCGAGATGATGGCGCACCACGCGTTCAACCGGCCCGACCACGAGGTCTACTTCAAGGAACGGACGGTCGAACTGTGCCACGAGCTCCTCACGTCGGCGCTCGGCGCCGACCCGGCCGCGTTCACCTACAAGGAAGAGGTGTGGGAGGGCGGCGGCAACCTCGGCCCCTCGTTGAGCGTCGGCGCGGCCGGTCTCGAGGTCGCGACGCTCGTCTTCATGGAGTACGTCCGGGACGGCGACGCGCTGAAGCCAATGCCGCTCACGGTCGTCGACACCGGCTACGGGCTCGAACGGTTCACCTGGGCGAGCCAGGGCACCAAGACCGCCTACGAGGCGGTGTTCGGCCGCGAGTACGACGAGCTGCGGCGGACGTTCGCGCCCCGCGAGGCGGCGATCCTGATCGACCACGCCCGGGCGATCAACTTCCTGCTCACCGACGGCGTCGTCCCGTCGAACTCGAAAGAGGGGTACTTCGCGCGGCTCCTCCTCCGGCGCGCGCTCCGCATCCTCCAGAAGACCCCCGAGGCGCCGGAACTGCTCGCGATCCTCGACCGCACCGGACGCGAGCTCGCGCTCGATTTCCCGGAGGTCGGCGCCCACCGCGACGACCTCCGCCGCGTGGTCGAGGCCGAGGCGGAGAAGTTCCAGGAGGCGATCGCCCGCGCTCGCCAGACGATCCGTCGCCAGGAGGATCGGGTCCGCGCGACCGGTGGGAAGGTGACCTCCGACGACCTGCTCGGGTGGTACGACTCGCTCGGCGTTCCGCCGGACTTGGCGGTCGAAGAGTTGCGCGCCCCGCCGCCGATCCCCGAGGACTTCTACGCGCAGGTCGCCGCGCGGCACGAGAACGAGGCGCCGGCGTCGGACTACGCGGAGACGACCGAGGTCCTCCCGGAGGTCCCGGCGTCCGTCCCGCCGACCGAGGTCCTCTACTACCTCGACCCGTACACCGTCTCGTTCGACGCGCACGTCGTGTTCGCCGACGGGCCGTTCGTCGTCCTCGACCGTACCTACTTCTATCCGACCGGCGGCGGCCAGGTGACCGACACGGGCCACCTGGGCGACGCGAGCGTGACGGACGTCGAACGACGGGGCCCGCACGTGTTCCATCGGCTCGACGCCCCGTCCACCGTCCACGTCGGCGACCGGGTGCGCGGGCGGATCGACCCGGTCCGCCGCACGCAGTTGATGCAGCACCACACGGCGACCCACCTCCTCAACGGGGCGCTCCGCGAGGTGCTCGGCCCCCACGTCTGGCAGGCGGGCGCGTACAAGGCGCCCGAGGCGGCCCGCATCGACATCACCCACTACCGCGCGCTGTCGAAGGAGGAGCTCCATCGGGTCGACCGGCGCGTGAACGAGGTCGTGCGCGCCGACCGACCGGTGAAGAGCTACTTCGAGTCGCGCTCCGAGGCCGAGCGACGGTTCGGGTTCACGCTCTACCAGGGCGGCGCGGTCCCCGGTAAGGAGCTCCGGATCGTCGAGGTCGAGGGGTTCGACGTCGAGGCGTGCGGCGGGACGCACTGCACCCACACGAGCGAGGTCGGGGCGATCTCGGTGCTGGACGTCGAGCGGATCCAGGACGGGGTCGTCCGGCTGACGTTCGCGAGCGGCGAGCGGGCGCTCGACCTCCGCGAGGAGCACGACGCGATCCTCAAGGAGGCGGCGCGACGCCTCGGCGTGCCGGTGGCGAAGCTGCCCGACGGCATCGACCGGCTCCTCGCCGAGGTCGAGGAGGGACGGAAGCGGGCGAAGGAACGGCGGCAGGAGGACCTCGGGGCGACCGCCGAGCGGCTCGCGGCCGACCCGACGGCGACCGAGACGGTCGGGGGCGTGGTGCTGGTCGTCGCGTCGGTCGACCTCGACCGGAACGGCCTCATGGAACTCTCGCGCCTCCTGACGAAGGAGCCCGGCCGCGTCGCGATCCTGGCGGCCGAGCGCGACGGGAAGGGCACGCTGTTCGTCGGGTCGACCGCGCCGGGGATCGCCGCCCAGTCGGTGGTGGACGCCGCGAAGGCGGCGTTCGCGGGCAAGGGCGGCGGGAACCCGGCGGCGGCGACGGCGGTCGGCGAACCCGGCGCGCCGCTCCGGGCCGCGTTGCACGACGCCCGGACCGCCGCGCGCCGGGCCGCGGATTCCTGACGATATCCAAGGTGTCCGAACTTGCGAAAGCTTTACTTTCCGATGCCCCCCATCACGCCAGCAGGCTACGGAATGGTTCGGTGGGCTCCGGGACCCTCGCTCCGGCCGTGCCGCACGGGTTCAGCATGAGCGCAAGCGAAGGGAGCACGGTCGGGGGAGTGCCCACGGAGGTCGTCTCCTTCCTCAGCGGGAAGGGCGGACGGTCGCTGATCATCAAGGGCGGCGCGGGGACCGGGAAGACGACGTTCGGCCTCGAACTGCTCGAGCGGATCGGGCAGCCCAACCGCTCCTACTACCTCTCCACCCGGATCGGGGACGAGGCGCTCTACCGGCAGTTCCCGTGGCTCAAGACCACCGAGATGCGCACCCGCGTCCTCGACGCGGCGAAGCTGTTCCTCGACGCCATCCAGGCCGGCGGGAAGGTCCGCGACCCCGAGCTCCCGGAGCCGGAGCAGCGGAAGGTCCGCGCCGCCCGCGAGGCGCTCGCGAGCTTCGGTCAGGAGCGCGGGCCGCCGACCAAGGTCGACCGCACGCACCTCCAGGCGCTCCTGAAGCGCAGCCCGATGCCCGAGGTCGAGAACATCTACAACCGGATCGAGCGGGCGCTCCCGGAGAAGACGCTCCTCGTCCTCGACTCGCTCGAGGGGGTGACCCACAAGTACGGTCTCGAGATGGAAGAGTTCGTCATGGCGCTCCAGAAGGACCTCGTCGAGGGGTCCAACACGGACGTCGTGATGATCCTCGAGAAGCCCGAGGCCGGCGGGATCGAATACCTGGTCGACGGGCTGATCTCGATCCAGCGCGAGGAGCTGGACGAGCGGCGCGTGCGCCACCTCCGGCTCGAGAAGCTCCGCGCGACCAACATCGGGCGCGCGCGCTACGCGGTCACGCTGGACGGCGGCCGCTTCGAGGCGCTCGGCATCGCGAACCCGCACACGGGCGCGCCGGGCCAGACGTCCTGGAAGCCGGTGCCCGACCCGGAGCGGTACTACTCGACCGGCATCCCGGACTTCGACAAGCTCCTGGGCGGCGGGTTCCGGCGGGGCAGCTTCAACGCGTTCGAGGTCGACGTCAACGTCGGGATCGACGACTACTACATGCTGTTCACCCCGACGTTCCTGAACTTCCTGAGCCAGAGCCGCGGGATCATCGCGGTGCTCGCCGCGGGCGACTCCCCCGAGAAGCTCCGCGAGACGCTCGTCCGCCACGTGCAGCCGAACCTGTTCGACACGCGCGTGCGGATCCCCGACTACACGGCGAGCGAGACCGAGGACCCGTACATCCTGCCGATGGCGCGGTACGGCCGCGACGAGGCGATGCGGGCGATGGTCACGGCCGAGAAGGCGGCCGCCGGGCCGGACCGCAAGCCGTTCGTCGAGTACATGGCGTTCGACACGTTCGAGAGCCTTATGGGCGACCAGGTCGCCATCCGGATGTACTTCACCGGGGTCGCCCGGACGAAGCACGTCGGCAACTTGGGGATCGGACTGTTGAAGCCGGGGCTCCTCGTGTCGAGCGAGATCCTGAACATGATGGACACGTACTTCCGGATCATCAACATCGACAACGCCCCGTGCATCTACGGGATCCGGCCGCGGACGACGATCTACGCGATCAGCCCGGACCCGGAGAAGGGCGCGCCCCACGCGGTCCTGACGCCGATCGTGTAGGCGGGGCCGCGTCTAGTATCCGAGCGCGACCGTGCCGATCAGGTAGAGCGCGAGCGCCGGGACGAACGTCATCACGAGGTCGTCGTCCAGCCACGGGAGCTTCGGGCGCTCGACCGTCACCGCGATGACCGCGGCGACGGCGGCCAGCGCGACGGACGGGAGGACCGGCCAGCCGCCGACCAGTGCCAGCCCGACGAACGCGAGCGCCGCGTAGCTGACGAGCGGGAGCGCCGAGTCCCACGGGCGCCGGTCCCGGACCTCGCCGGCGATCGGGTCGACCAGCGCGGTCCCGAGCACCACCGCGACCGCGATCGGCAGGGGGAGGAACGCGATCGCGAGGACGAACGCGGCCGCGAGGAAGACGTAGCTCCCGATCCGCCCCTCCTCGTACGACCGGATGGTCGGGAGCTCGAGCCCCCGGACGTGGCGGAGCACCTCGAGGCCCACGACGATCGCCAACGCGACCCACAGCAGGACCCACTTCGGGAACAGGACGAAGAAGTTCTCCGGGACGACGTAGTAGACCAGGACGGCCGCCGCGAGCCCGTGGAGGATGCGGCGCCAGATCCGGTTCCCGAGCTCGGCGTCCCCGCCGAAGCGGGCCCCGAGCCAGGCGCGGAACCGGCCCCCGCGGTGGAGGCGGAGCCCCATGCGGGAACCGCACCCGCCTCGGCCTATGAAGGTGCGGTCGCGGGCGGGGCCGCGAACGCTTTTCTCCCGCCCGTCCTCGCCCGTGCATGAAGGTCACGGTCCTGGTCGGGTCGAAGTCCGACCTCGAGGTCGCCGAGAAGGTCAAGGCCCGGCTCACCGAGTTCTCGATCCCGTGCGACGTGCACGTCGCGTCGGCCCACCGCAACCCGGACAAGGTCGACCGGCTCGTGCGCGACCCGGCGACCGACGTCTTCGTCGCGATGGCGGGCCTCTCCGCGGCGCTCCCCGGCGTGGTCGCGGCGCGCACGCTGAAGCCGGTGGTCGGCGTCCCGCTCCACCGGGGCCTCGGGCTCGACAGCCTCCTGTCGGTCGTCCAGATGCCGCCCGGCATCCCGGTCGCGTCGGTCGGGCTGGACGCGGCCGAGAACGCCGCGCTCCTGGCGGCCGAGATCCTGGCGATGAAGTACCCCGAGGTGATCCCGCACCTCGAGCGCTACCGCGCCAAGTGGCGGGAGGAGCCCGCCCCCGCGACGGGGAGTTCGGCGTGAACGACCCGGCCGCGTTCGTCCGCGACACCCTCGCGCGGCTCCCGAAGGAGATCGCGGGGACGGCGATCGTCGCGGCGTCGGGCGGGATCGACTCGACGACCGCGGCCCTCCTGGTCGAGCGGGCGGTCGGCGACCGCGCCCGGGCGATCTTCGTCGACACCGGGCTGCTCAGGGCCGGGGAGGTCGAGAAGGTCTCGGAGTTCTTCCGCGCGAGCGGACTCCGCTTCGAGGTCGCCACGGCGTCCGACCGGTTCTTCGCCGCCCTGAAGGGCACGACCGACCCCGAGGAGAAGCGGCGGCGCATCGGCCGGGAGTTCATCCGCCTCTTCGAGGAGGAGGCCCGGAAGTTCGGGACCGACCTCCTGGTCCAGGGAACGATCGCGCCCGACTGGATCGAGAGCGGGGGCGCCCTTCGGGACACGATCAAGACCCACCACAACGTCGGCGGGGTGCCGAAGGACAGCCGGCTGCGCCTCGTCGAACCGCTCCGCGACCTCTACAAGGACGAGGTCCGCGCGGTCGCGCGCGAGCTCCGGATCCCCGAGCCGGACCGCCAGCCGTTCCCCGGACCCGGGCTCGCCGTCCGCGTCGCGGGGGAGGTCACGCCGGAGCGCGTGCGCCGGGCGCGGGTCGCGAACGCGATCGTCGAGCGCGAGGTCGAGCGCGCGTTCGGCGCGGGGGAGATCCCGCGGCCGTGGCAGTACTTCGCCGCCCTCCTCGACACGCCGACGGTCGGCGTCCTCGGGGACAACCGGGTCCGCGGCGACGCGGTGAGCGTGCGCGTTGTCGAGTCGATCGACGCGATGACCGCGACCGCGATGGCGCTGCCGAAGCCGCTCGTCGCCCGGATCGCGGAAGCGATCACCCGCGAACTGTCGGGACAGGTCGTCCGAGTCCTCTACGACGTGACCGACAAACCGCCCGGCACGATCGAGTGGGAGTAGGTCCGGGTCGGGGGGAAGACCCTATCCGACCGGCCGCCTCGAACGGACGGCGATGACGGACCCCGCGCGGACGATCCAGCTGCCGGCGGAGCTCGTCGAGGCGATCGAACGCCGCATCCAGGGTTCGTCGTTCGAGACGGCCGACGCGTTCGTCGCCTTCGTCCTCGCCCGCCTCCTCGAGCGGACCGACCCGGGCGCCTTCTCGGAAGAGGACGAACGGATCCTCCGCGAGCGGCTGCGGTCGCTCGGCTACATCGACTGACTCCGCCAACGATTAACGGCCGGGTGCCGGTCGTCGTCCGTGGTCGCCTGCCCGTTCTGCGGCGGAGCCGAGACGGCGCGGTTCGACCTCGAGGGCCACCGCTTCCTCGTCTTCGCCTGCTCGTTCACCCCGGAGGTCGACCCCGGACTGACGGAGGCGGAGCTCGCCCGCCACCTCGCGGAGGCGTACGGACCCAACGGCGCGGGGTACTTCCGGGCGATGTGCGACCGGCTCCACCTCTACGTGACGCAGGGGCCGGCCGCGCGCGAGCTCGGGAAGAAGGACCCCGACCCGTCCGGCACGCCGGGTTAGCCGTGCGTGCGGCGCGGGCGCCGCCGGACCGCGCGTCGGGAGGGCTGCGGCCGGTCGACCGCGTCGGCCTCGATCTCGACCCGCATCGCCGGGTCGACCAGGGCGCTCACCTCGACCAGGGTCGCCGCGGGGCGCACGTCCCGAAACCGCTCGCCGAGCGCCCGGGCGACGTGCGGGAAGTCGGCGATCGACCGCACGTAGACGCGGATCCGCACGACCGCGGCCCGCTCGGAGCCGAGCGCGCCGAGCGCCTCGTCGATGCGGTCGAGGACGCGGACGGTCTGACGGTAGGGGTCGTCCGGGGCGACGATCCGGCCGTCCGGGCCGGTGGCGGTCGTGCCGGAGACGAACACCCGGTCGCCGGCGCGGACCGCGCGGCTGTAGCCGACCTCCCGCTCCCAGGAGGTCCCGCTCGAGTAGCGCGCGCGGCCGTCGGGCGGTCTAGGCCCGCGACGCGGCACCGATCCTCGCGAGCGCGGGCTCGACCGGCACGAGGTGGCGGGGCAGCCCGAGCTCCTCGGGCGAGGCGCCGAGGGCGAGGCCGACGACCTGCGGGAGGTGGAACACCGGCATGTCGAGCTTCTGGCCGACGGCGGTCTCCGCGCGGTTCTGGTACGCGTCCAGCGAGATGTGGCAGAGCGGGCACGGCGTCGCCATCGCGTGCGCCCCGTGCTGCTTCGCGTCCAGGATCTGGCGCCCGCCGATCCGGCTCGCCGTCTCGCCCTTGACGAACTGGATCGGGAACCCGCAGCACATCACCCGGCCGCGGTAGAACACCGGGTCGGCGCCGACCGCGCTCAACAGGTCCTCGAACGCGTGCGGCTCCTCCGGGCTCTCCCACCCGAGCTCGTCGGCGGGCCGGAGGAGGTGGCAGCCGTAGAACGCGCCGACCTTCAGGCCCGCGAGCGGGCGGACGACCTTCGCCTTCACGGCGGTGAGTCCGACGTCCTCGGTGAGGACGCGGAGGAGGTGCTTCACGCGGACGGATCCGCGGTACTCGATGCCGAGCGGCTTCAGCGCGCCGTCGACCCGGCCGCGGACCTTCGGGTCTTTCATCCGCAGGTTGGCGAGGCTCAGCATCCCGGTGCACGTCGAGCAGATCGTCAAGAGGTCGAGCCCGGCCTTCTCGGCGATCGCGAGGTTGCGCGCGTTGATCGCGACGTTCAGAACCTCGTTCGCCTCGTCCACGAACCCCGAGCCGCAGCAGGAGAACGTCGGGAACTCGACCAGCTCGATCCCGAGCGCGCGGCAGACCCAGCGGGTCGCCAGGTCGAGCTCCTTTCCCGACTCCTGGGCGACGCAGCCGGGATAGTAGGCGAGCTTCACGCGTCCTCCTTCCGGTCGAGCGCCGCGTAGATCTGTTCGACCTCGTCCATCCCCTGGATCGGGTGCGGGCGCTTCCGCAGCTCCGGCTTCTTCCGCAGGATCCGCGCGCCTTGCGGGAGCTCCTTCGCGAGCGCGGCGAGGCCGTACGTCTGGCGGGCGAGCTTCATCTCGTTCAGGAGCCCCGTCTCGCCGATGTTCTCCTTGAACGCGACCGCGTGCCGCGATCCGGCCTCGGTCGCCCCCTGGACCTGGATCGCCATCTCCTTCAGGTCGCGGATCCGCTCGGACGGTCGGACGTCCTTCGGGCACGCCTCGGTGCAGAGGTGGCAGCGCAGGCAGAGCCAGAGCCCGCCCGGCTGGATCCGGACGAGCCGGTCCTGGTGCGCCTGGTCGCGCGGGTCGACGACGAACCGGTAAAGCTTCGCGAGCGCCATCGGCCCGGGGAACGCCGGGTCGGCCTCGACCGCCGGGCACGCCGAGTAGCACGCCGCGCACGCGATGCACCGCGGCGTCTCCTTGAACCGGTCGACCTCCTCGGGCGTCATCGGGTTCGGCGCGCCGTCCGGCATCGGGTGCCGGGGGTCGAGCTTCAAGTGCGGCTCGATCCCGTCGTACTGGCGCCAGAACGGCGCCTGGTCGACCACGAGGTCGCGCAGGACGGGCTGGTTCCTCATCGGCTCGATGACGATGCGCCCGTGGCGCTCCACCTCGGGCCCGACGGGGGTCTCGCAGGCGAGCCGGCTCTTCGAGTTCACCTGCATCGCGCACGAGCCGCAGATCGCGCTGCGGCAGGAGTAGCGCAGGCTCAGGGACGGGTCCTGTTCGGAGCGGATCTGGAGGAGCGCGCTCAGGATCGGCGTGTGCGGCGCGAGGTCGAGCGTGAACTCCTGGTAGTGGGGCGCGGCGTCCTTCCCCGGCTCGAACCGGTAGACCGAGATCGGCACCTTGATCGTCGCGGGTGCGCTCATCAGTAGACCCTCTCCTTCGGTTCCCACCGCGTGTACGCGACCGGCGCGTAGCTCAAGGCCGGACCGTCGGGTCCGCGGGTCGCGATCGTGTGCTTCATCCACCGCGCGTCGTCCCGTTTCGGGAAGTCGACCCGCGAGTGCGCGCCGCGGCTCTCGGTCCGCGCGTACGCGCCGACCACGATCGTCTCCGCGAGCTCGAGCATGTGCCCGGTCTCGAGGGCGTCCGTCAAGTTGAGATTGTAGACGTGCGAGCGGTCGACGACGCGGACGTTCGCGAACCGCTGGCGGACCGCGCGGATCCGTTGGAGACCCTCGAGCAGGTCTGCCTCGGTGCGGTAGATCCCGACGTACCGCTCCATCGTCCGCTGCATCTCGGTGCGCAGCGCGCTCGGGTCCTCGCCGTCGGACCGGTTCGACCACGCCCGCGATGGGGCGGCCGCCGCGTCGACGTCCGCCGGGGTCACTTCGGAGGTCCCGGTCTTCGCCGCGAACGCGGCCGCCGCCATCCCCGCCTCCTTCCCGAAGACGAGCGTCTCGAGGAGCGAGTTGCCGCCGAGGCGGTTCGCCCCGTGGATCGAGACGCACGCCGCCTCGCCCGCCGCGAACAGCCCGGCGACGTTGGTCGCCCCGCGGATGTCGGTCGAGATCCCGCCCATCATGTAGTGCTGGGCGGGGTACACCGGGATCGGCTGGGTGACCGGGTCGATCCCGGCGAACCGCCGCGAGTAGTCGCAGATCTCCTGGAGCCGGCTCTCGACCTTCTCCTTGCCGAGGTGCATCAGCTCCAGGTGGACGTACTGGCCGTACGGGCCGTCGAACCCGTGCCCGCCGAGCACCTCGGTCACGATCGCGCGGGAGACGACGTCCCGCGAGGCGAGCTCGAGGACGTGCGGGGCGTACTTCGACATGAACCGCTCGCCGGCGGCGTTCTTGAGGATCCCGCCCTCGCCCCGCGCGCCCTCGGTGATGAGGATGCTCGACTCGAGGAGCGCGGTCGGGTGGAACTGGACGAACTCCATGTCCTTCAGCTGCGCCCCGGCCTCGTAGGCGACCGCAATCCCGTCGCCGGTGCAGCTGTGGGCGTTGGTCGTGCGGCCGTAGATCCGGCCCGCCGGCCCGGTCGCGAGGACGACCGACTTCGCCGCGATGCCCGTGAAGTCGCCGGTCTTGCGGTCGAACGCGACGATCCCCTGGACGCGGCCGTCGCGGACGACCAGTTGCGTGACGTCCCACTCCTGGTAGAGCGTGAAGCGGGCGGTGCCGAGGTGCTCCCAGAGCCCCTGCAAGAGCGCGAGGCCGGTGCGGTCCGCCGCGTAGATCGTGCGGGGGAACCCGGCGCCGCCGAACGCGCGCCGCGCGAGGCTCCCGTCCGGGGCCCGGCTGAAGATCGTCCCGAAATGTTCCATCTCGATGACGGTCGGGCCGGCCTCCCGGCAGAAGTGTTCGATCGCGTCCTGGTCGCCGAGGTAGTCGGACCCCTTCACCGTGTCGTAGATGTGGGTGTCGACGGAGTCCTCCTTCCCGACGGCCGCGTTGATGCCGCCCTGCGCCGCGCCCGAGTGCGAGCGCAACGGATGCAGCTTCGAGACGATCGCGACCTCGCGCCCGGCCTCGACCGCGGCGAGCGCGGCCCGCTGCCCGGCGAGGCCCGCCCCCACCACGACGACCTCGTGACGGTGCATGACGGGGCGGGCGAACGGGGTCGACCTAAAAGGCGTGTCGCGCGCTCCCGGACGAAAACCGGCGGGGCGACCCCGCCCGCCGACCCCGTACGCCGCCTCCCGGCGTCGGGATGAACTTAATAAGGGTCCGATGACCCTTTCCTGTCCGAGCCTCGAAGCCGGCCGGGACGGCGGCGAGGAGGCGCGACCCGTCCGATCCCGTTCCGAACCAACCTGTTCCGCGGCAGATGAGTTTCGACTCGCTCATAGAGCAAACCAGAGAGGCCCTCAAAGAGGTCCTGCCGGAGACCATCGAGGTCACCGACATCGAGCTCGAGGGACCCCACATCGTCCTGTACACGAAGCAGCTCGACTCGTTCCTGTCGGGGGGCGACCTCCTCCGGCAGGTCGCGCAGCGCCTTCACCGGCGCGTCGTCGTCCGCTCGGACCCCGAGACCCTGATCGACCCGAAAGAGGCCGAGAAGCTGATCCGCGAATTGATCCCGCCCGAGGCGGAGGTCAGCCAGCTGTTCTTCGAGCCCGAGACGGGCGAGGTGTCGATCGAGGCCGCGAACCCCGGCGCCGCGATCGGGCGGGGCGGCTCGGTCCTGAACGACCTGAAGCGGCGGATCGGCTGGGTGCCGACCGTCGTCCGGACCCCCCCGATCCCGTCCAAGACGGTCGAGGAGGTCCGCATCCACCTCCGCAACTCGTTCGACGACCGGCGCTCGTTCCTGAAGAAGGTCGGGATCCGGATCGCGCGCGACCCGCTCCCGGAGAAACTGTGGGCCCGGAACACCGCGCTCGGCGGGTACCGCGAGGTCGGCCGCAGCGCCCACCTCCTGACGACCCAGAACTCGAAGGTGCTGATCGACTGCGGGATCGATCCCGGGTCGGACCGGACCCCGTTCTTCAACGCCCCGGAGCTCCTGCCGCTCGACTCGCTCGACGCGGTCGTGGTGACCCATGCTCACCTCGACCACTGCGGGCTCGTGCCGGTCCTCCTCAAGTACGGCTACACCGGGCCGATCTACTGCACGGCGCCGACGCGCGACCTGATGGCGCTGATGCTGCTCGACGCGATCAAGGTCACGAACCAGGAGGCGCGCAAAGGGCTGTACGACTCCTCGCACGTCCGCAACCTCGTCGCCCGGACGATCCCGCTCCGGTGGGGCGAGACGACCGACATCGCCCCGGACATGCGGCTCACGCTGCACAACGCCGGCCACATCCTCGGCTCCTCGATGGTCCACTTCCACCTCGGCGACGGCGACTACAACCTCGCCTACTCCGGCGACATCAAGTTCGAGCGGAGCTGGCTGTTCAATCCGGCGGCGAACCGGTTCCCCCGGCTCGAGACCCTGATCCTCGAGTCGACGTACGGCGGGTACCGGGACATCCAGCCGAGCCGCCAGCAGGCGACCGAGGCGTTCGGCCAGCTCGCGTCGAAGATCCTCGGTCGGGGCGGCAAGCTGATCGTGCCGGTCTTCGCGGTCGGCCGCTCGCAGGAGGTGATGCTCGTCCTCGACGACCGGATGCGGCAGGGATTGATCCCGCGCGTCCCCGTCTACCTCGACGGGATGATCTTCGAGGCGACGGCGATCCACACCGCCTACCCGGAGTTCCTGAACAGCCAGCTGCGGACCCAGATCTTCCAGCAGGGGGACAACCCGTTCCTCTCCGACGTCTTCCACCGGGT
>JASHPZ010000046.1 GCA_030037815.1 Thermoplasmata archaeon
CCGCCCACGACCTCCTGCTCCTGGAAGAACGCTTCCAACCGGCGAAAGACGTCGGCCGGAGGGACCGCGAGCCGCTCGTGTTGCAGGTCCACCTCCACTACGACTCGCGAGAAGAACTGGGGCGTCGCGCGTCGGCCCCGCGATCGGAAGATCGTTCCTCCGAGCAGCGTGTTCGGCCCGCTGAGGCCCGGGGCGGCCAACGGAATCGGGCTCCGACTGGGAGTGGCCATCGACCCCCGCGTCCGCACTGGCCGTCAAATCAGTTTGCGTCGAGGCGCATCGGGTTCGACATATACCGCCCGGGTCGTCAGTCGTGCGCGGAGGCCTCCGTGACGTCGGGCGCAGTCGAGGCTCCGAGAACCCCGGACCTCGAGATTCGGTCGTTCACCCCGGGGTCGGATTGGGTGACGCTCCACCGCGGACTCGCGGGCCGCGGCTACCGGCCGGTCCTGCTTGAGACGTTGGGCGCTCCCGGCTATTCGTTCCTCGCCTGGAACCCCGCCGCAGTCGTTCGGGTCGTCCGGTCGGGCGTCGACGCGAGCTTTCGGCCCGGCGTGGACCTCCCCCACCCCGCTAGGGACCCCGCGCGGGTGCTCTCGTACTGCGAACGACTCGTACGCCAGTTCCGAACGCCCTCCCTCCGAGGCGCGGACGGACGAGTTCCGTTCGTCGGAGGGTGGGCGGGGTGCGTGTCGTACGAATGGGCCGCCGCGCAGGAAGGTCCGTCGCGACCGTTGCCGAACGGCGTCCCCGCACTTTGGCTCGGACTGTACGACCGCCTCCTGGTCGGGCCGCCGTCGGGCGACCCGTACTTGGTCGTCCACACGAACGTCGGCCACGGCACGGCCGCCGGAGCGATGCGGGAGGTCCGACGGGCCGAGCGGGACGGGTCGGCGGCCGGAAGTGAGGCACGTCACCTGCCCGGTCGTCCGGTCGCGGAGTTCGCCCGACCCGACTTCGAAGCCGCCGTGCGTCGGGTCCGGGGCCTGATCCGCGCGGGAGACGTCTACCAGGTCAACGTCGCGCAGCGGTACCGGGTCGACGGAGTCGACCCGTGGGTCACGTACCGCGGGATGCGGAACCGCAACCCGAGCCCGTTCGCAGGGCTGCTCACGACCGAACTCGGCAGTGTCGCCTCCTCCTCGCCCGAGCGGGTCGTTTCGGTCGCCCCTACTCCGGACGGGCGGCGTCGCGCCACGACGCGGCCGATCGCGGGGACCCGACCGCGCGGTCCGGGGGACCAGGACCGGCGCAACGAGCGCTCCCTCCGCGCCTCGTCCAAGGAACGGGCGGAGCATACGATGCTCGTGGACCTCGGTCGGAACGACCTCGGCCGCGTCTGCTCGAACGGGACGGTCGAGGTGGACGAGTGGTTCACGGTCGAGCGCTACTCGCACGTGATGCACCTCGTCTCCAACGTCACGGGCGACCTGCGCCCGGACGCGGGCGCGACGGAGCTCTACCGGGCGCTGCTGCCGGGCGGCTCCGTCTCCGGCACTCCGAAGATCCGAGCCACCGAGGTGATCGCCGATGTGGAACCGGTGCCTCGGGGCGAGTTCACGGGCTCGTTCACCTACCTCTCGTTCGACGGCGGCCTCGACGCCAACCTCCTGATCCGCAGCGCGTTCTTCCCGGGCGGCGTTCCGACCGCCTACGTCTACGCGGGCGCCGGCATCGTCCATGCGTCCGACCCGGCGCGGGAGTGGAAGGAGACCTGCCTGAAGGCGGCGGCGGTCCTCGAGGCGATCGGAGGCGTCCGCTCCCGTGGATTCCCTTGGGCGCCTCCCCGACGACTGCGTTCCTGGAGCCCCACCGTCCCGGAGCACCAGCACCCGGATTGCCGCGTGCTGCTAATCGACAACTACGACTCGTTCACGTTCAACCTCGCCCAGTATCTCGGCGCGCTGGGGGCGGCCGTCGAGGTCGTGCGCAACGACCGGGCGACCGTGGCCGAGCTCCGGTCGCGGGCGCCGACCCACCTGGTCGTGTCGCCCGGCCCGGGCCGGCCGGAAGACGCCGGAGTCTCAATCGAGGCCGTTCGCGCGTTCGAAGGGACCCCGATCCTCGGCGTCTGCCTGGGCCACCAGTCGATCGTCTCCGCGTACGGCGGGGTCGTCGGCGAAGCGCCCGTACCGTTCCATGGCAAGTCGTCCGACGTCCGCTGCGTCTCGCGCGGAGGTCCGGACGACCTGTTGGCAGGCCTGCGGAGCCCGCTCCGGGTGGCCCGCTACCACTCCCTCGTGGCCCGGTCGGTGCCGGACGTGCTCGAGGTGACGGCGTGCACGGAGGACGGCCTCGTGATGGCCGTCCAACACCGGGACCGTCCGACCTACGGGGTGCAGTTCCATCCGGAGTCGATCCTCACGGACGGCGGGATGCGCCTCCTCGATCGGTTCCTCGGGCTCACCGGCTCCGGCCCGGTCGCGACATGAGACGCCGGTCCACCTGGTACTGGAGGGGGCGATTTCACGCCGGGCCCCTCCGCGACCTGCCCGCCGGATGGCGCTCCGGAGATGGGGTCTTCGAAACCGTCCGCACCTACGAGGGGCGCCCGTTCCGGTTGGCGGCGCACATCGCTCGACTCCGAATCGGCGCGCGGTCGATCGACCTCCCCGCGATTCCGTCCGCGGCGCTCCTCACGGCGGTCGCGGAGACCCTGCTGAAGCCACCGAGCCCCACCCCTCGACGGTCTGGGGAGCGAGTACTTCGACTGTATCTGTTCGCGGAAGCGCATCGTACCGGATTCGCCGCGAACGTCGAGCGTGCGCCGCTCCGTCCCGCGGCTCGCCGGCCGCGGGTCGTGGACGTCGGGTCGGCTCCCTACGTCCATCCCGGTGGCAATCTGCGTCCGAGCTCCGACTGCCCCGCCCCGAAGTGGATGTCGCGGGGCCCCCTCTCCCACGCCCTGCGCCGCGCGCGAGGCGTGGGGTGGGAGGAAGCTCTCCTGCGCGACGCGCGCGGTCGGTACGTCGAAGGGACCCGGTCGAATCTTGTCGTGATCCGGGGTCGGACGGTGCTCGCCCCGGGCGTCCAGAGCGGCGCGCTCCCGGGAGTGACGCGCGACGCGGTGGTCGGTCTCGCGCGACGGGCCGGCTACGAGGTGATCGACCGACCGGTCGCGCCGCCCGAGCTCCGCCGGGCGTCGGAAGCGTTCCTCGTTTCGACGCTGCTCGGCGTCACCGCGATCGGCTCCGTTGACGGTCATCCCGTGGGCGGTCCGCGGGCGGAGCCGGGTCCGGTTTCTCAGGAGCTCGCCCGGGCATTCGCGGAGTTGGTCCGGCGCGAGGGGGGCCCACGCGGCCGATCCGGGGGGCGAGGTCGGGTTACGTCCGGCCGGCGGCCGTCGCGCCGGACCCGGTCGCGAGCGCGGCTCGGCTCACGAGCTCCGCGGCGACCCGCACGACGCTGATCGCCTCGCTGGCGCCGGCGCGGCGGAGTTTGGGGAGGGAGCTTTCCGAAGTGGCGATCGCGACGATCCGGAGCTGGGGGTGAAGCCCGCGCGCGGTGATGACGGTGAGGATGCTCTCGGCGTCCGACGGCTGCGCGACCACGACCGCCCGGGCCCGATCGATGCCGACGGCACGGAGGTCGTCGTCCGTCGACGGGTCCCCGTGGTGCGTACGGAACCCTTCGCCCTTCAGGACGTCGAGCCCGTGTTGGTCGGTGGCGAGGATGACCGACCGCACGCCCTGGCTGCGCAACGCCTCGGCGGTCGCGCGGGCCTCCGGCGCGAGCCCGCAGATGATCACGTGGTCCCGGAGCTCGTCCATCTGTGCGCGTTCGAGCCGTTGGGTGATCCCCTCAAGCCGTCGTTCGAGGAACGGGAGAAAAAGCACGACGACGGCCGATAAGAACGTTCCCACGCCGAGCAGGATGAGCGTGACCACGTACCAGCGGGCGGTGTCGGTGGTCGGCGTGTAGTTCGACCCGTTGGTCGAGATGGTCGTGATGGTGAAGTAGAGCGCATCCCCCCAGCCCTGGATCCCCGGCGGGGGCGCGAACTGGTTCGCCAGCCAACGCGCCCCCACCATCCCGAAGAGGAGCGAGACGAGCGCCGCGACGACGACGAGGAGGGACGTCGCCTCGGGCCCGGTGCCGGAGCCGCGGAAGAAGCCGGAACGGTACGGGTAGATCGCGGCGACCACCAAGCTCGAGGCGACGCCGGCCGCGATGGAGTACGGGTTCGGGCTCACGACGGCAATGAAGACGGTGAGCGTCGGGGCGAGGAGGGAGAAAATCCAAGCGACGGGGCTGCGGTCGCGGATGCGGAGCGACAGCGCCATCAGGAGGAGGCCCGCGACCACGTCGAACGGCGGGTCGTACCCCCCGAGCGGGTCGGCGTAGAGGTCGGTCGGGACGAACGTCGCCGACAGGAAACCGAGTACGACGAGCAACAGACCGACCGACGCGGCCGCCGCGCCCAAATACGGGGCGCGAGAGCGCAGCCGGAACGAAGGGGCCGGGGGAGGTTCCGACGGTCGTCGGCGACCGGGAAGCATCGGCGACCGGGAGCGGCGGGGCCACAAAAAGGGAGGGTCGCCCCCGCCGGTTTATGGGGCGCCCCCGGTTCCCCGTTCCGTGTTCGTTTCGCCCGAGCTCCAACGCTGGTTGCTCGAAGGGTCCGACCCGAGCGTCCGCCGAAGGGTGCTGCGGGAGCTCCTCGACCGTCCGGCGGACGACCCCGAAGTTCGAGCCGCCACCGAGGAGACGACCCGCAGTGGCTGGGCGCACACCATCCTCGCCCAGCAGCCTCCCGAGGGTCAATGGGACGCCCCCGGGACCAGCTCCGCCGAGCTCTACGTTCCGAAGTACATCTCGACGAACTTCCGTCTCCTCGTCCTGGCCGAACTGGGGCTGACGAAGGAGACGCCCGGCGTGGCGCGCGCCGTCGAGCTGGTCTGGAGTCGGGAGGGCGGCCCCGACGGGGGCCTCGGCGGAAAGGGTTCCGAGGTCTGCTACACCGGGAACGCGCTCCGGATGCTCCTCGAGCTTGGCTACGCCGACGACCCGCGTCTGCCGCCGCTCCTCGACTGGTTGGTAAACGCCCAGAAATCGGATGGCGGATGGCATTGTTTCCCTTCGGAGACCGGTACGCTCGACTGTTGGGAAGCGCTCGCGGCGTTCGCGCGCCTCCCGGGGCCGATGCGTTCCGACGCCGTGCGAGCGGCGGTCGACCGGGGCGTCGAATTCTATCTGGAACGGGGTCTACTCCAGGAAGGAAGCGAGCCGTACGCGCCGTGGCGTCGCCTCCACTTTCCGGCCCACTACTATTACGACGTGCTCGTCGGGCTGGACGTGCTGACGCGCCTCGGGCGCGGACGTGACCCCCGACTGGGACCGGCCCTCGACCTGCTCGAGTCTCGTCGGGACGCGCAGGGGCGCTGGCCGATCGACGCGGCGCATCCGGACCTCCCGGCGGACGAGCCGTACCAGGTCGGCACCCCCGTGTTCCCGTTCGTGCTCGAGCCGGCGGGCCGGCCGAGTCGATGGGTCACGGTCACGGCACTGAACGTCCTGCGCGCCGCGGGCCGTGCCTAACGACGCGGACGTTCCGTGTCCCGACCGGCGAGGAAGGCGAACCCGGCCGCGAGGATCTCGGCCGGATTCTCCGAGGTCCACGCGCGACCCCGGTGGCGTCGCGGCGGATGGGTGACCCGGACGAGGTCGTGCCAGTCCCGGACGCTTTCGGGAGCGGGCGGGCCCGAGTCGGCCGAGAGTCGCACCAGGTCCTTCAGGCTCCAGAATTCAAGCCGGTGTCGGCCGGAGCGGCGGCCGGGAGCGACGAGCCGCGCGGTCGAAAGGAACGTCAGGAGGGGATCCTTTGCGATCTCCCGGTCGAATTCGCGACGGAGCGCGGGTGGGGCCGCGCCCCGCAGCCGATCGCGTGTCCGGCGCCATTCGGCCAAGAGACGGACCAGTTCGCGAAAGTACTCCTCCGGATCGTGTGCGGCCCGGAGCGCACCGACCGAGGCCACGGGGCCGGCGCGTCCCGCCACTCAGCTATACCCCCACGATGCGAGGCGGGCGTCGACGCCCACTTCGGAGATCGGCGGGTGAAGGAACGCTGCGGACGCCGCGGCTCGGAGTCCACGATACCGCTCGGAGTCTCCGCTCGTCTCCGCCACACGTCGGGGGTCCTGCTCCAAGGGGTCCCGATCGAGGTCCACCGCCGAGAAGCTCCGGGTCGTCAGGTCGTAGGTGATCTTCGTCGACCCCCAGTACCCGGTCAACGCGGGGCGGTCGAGCTGTTCCAGCCGGGAAGGGGTCAGCCGGCAGCGAAACGGCTCGCCGAGACCGTCCGCCAATACAAACGGGGGCTCGGGTCGGGCCTCGGGGCCGCCCGTACCCGTGGGAGCGTCGATTTGTGTGTCCAGATACGACTCCACGAGCGCTCGGACGGATGCGATCGAACGCCAGCAAGCCAACGGGGGTGCGGGCGTGGAACGGTCCGGCACGCGCACCCAGAGCGGCACGCGGACGAGCGACTCGAGATTGCGCAGCCCGTGAAACAGCATTCCCTGTTCTCCGAACGCCTGCCCGTGGTCGCTCGTCAAGACGAAGAGCGTATTCCTCCACCGGCCCGCGCGGCGAAGGGTCGAGACAACCTCGGAGATCCGCTGGCTCAGAATCCCGAACGTCGAGCGGTACATCTCCCGTAACGATGCCCACTCCTCCGGACGTGGGCACCATCGGCCGGAGAGCCAATCGCGACGGTCCTGGCGCGGGTCGGGTCGCCCACCCCGAACGAGCGGGTCGCCTCCGGCGAGCCCGATGTACGGTTCGTGTGCGTCGATGAGGTTGATGAACCCGAACAGCGGGGTGGATTGGGGAGTGAGCTCGACCCACTGCCGGAACTCAGGTTCGATCCAACCGGCCGCGCGAGCGTCCCCCGCGTCCCGGGAGCGGTGGGCCATCAGCCGGAGGACCGCGCCGACCGCGTTGGGCCGCCGTTGAAGCGCGTTGGCGACCGGCGCGAACAGGGCGGAACTGGCCACGCGGGTCGCCATCGAGTCCCCCGACGTCCGCGTTCCGATCCGATTGGGGTGCCCGGGGACGCCCCGCAGGTACATTTCATGCCAGCCCCCCCAGCGACACTCGTCGAAGCCACGGTCGAGGCCCGTGATCGGGCCGATGAGCGGGTTTCCCGAGAAGCTGGCCGTCGCGTAGCCGCGCGCACGCAGCGACTCCGCCAGGGTGGCGGCGCCGTTCGGGAGCCGGGTTCGGCTCCGAAAATGCAGCCCGTGCTGCCACGCCGAAAGTCCCGTGAAGAGACTCGCGTGGGACGGCACGGTCCACGGCGCGGCCGCGATGCACCGCGGAAACACCCAACTCTCGTCCCGAAGCCCTTCGAGCGCGCCCTGACCGGGCGCGGCATCCGAACCGCCGAGCAACGTGTCCTGGCGGGCGCAATCGAGAACGACGACCACGACGTCCGGCCGCTCGCCGTCGGAGGGAGGGGTATCGCCGCGGGAACGACCGGTCTCCATTTCGGGCGGATCCTCGAGCCCCTCTACCGTACTACGCCGCGTCCGCTCCTTTTGGACTTTGCGGAGTGCCGGCAAACGTTTCGGACGACGCCCCCGGAACTTGCCCGAACCGCTCCGGCCTCGAACCGTAGTATCAAGTTCCCGAGTCGAGTGTGTCGTCCGTAGGATGGCTCCGGTCGGCCGAGAACAGGGCGCCGCCGTGGGGCCGGTCCCCCCCCGTGTATGGCGAAGGCTGCCGTGAACTCCACCCCAGAGCGGGAGGCCGACCCCCCCGCGCCCGGACCCCGGCCCCCTCCGCCCGCGGTTTCGGTCGTCATCCCGACCCGCAATCCCGGGGCGCGTCTGGCCGGATGCCTCGAAGCGGTACGGGCGGCACTCCCTCCCTCCTCCGAGGTGCTGGTCGTCGACAGTCGGTCGACCGACGGCTCCCTCGACGCGGCCGTACGCTACGGCGCCCACGCGATCGTGGCCGAGTCGAGCATCACCCGGGCGCGGCTGATCGGAGCGCGCGCCGCCCGGGGGGAGTATGTCGTGAACCTCGACGTCGACCAGCGCTTGAAACCGGGGGCGGTCGCGGCAGCGCTCGCCACGGGGGCGGACGTGATTGCTCTCGGGGAGTCGAGCGCCGGGCGCGGTCTCGTCGCCGCCGCGAACCGCCTCCACAACCGCAGGGTGCACGCGACGTGGTCGGGGGAATTGGAGGCGGGGTCGGGCGGCATCGTGCCGCGGATGTACCGCCGGAGCCGGCTCGTCGACGCTCTGGAACGTATCCCGGATTCCATTCTGGACGTGCGGCCGTGTCCGTACGCGGAGGACTCGCTCATCTACTGGTCCGCAACACGGGACCGGCCGACCACCGCTTTCGTCCCCGATGCGGTCGTCCACGAGGAGGTCGCCTCCGTGACCGAGTACCTGCGGAAGTGGTTCCAGTACGGCGTCACGGCCAAGGCGTACCGCGGAACCGCGTATGCCTTCCTGCTGTCCCGACGCGGAAGCCACCGGTTGCGCGGTGCGGTGTACCCGTCGTCCGTTCCGGCGCTGCTCTTGCGCGGTCCCAGCTTCCTCTTGGGGTACTTCCTCTGATGCGCTTCCAGAGGGCCGGGCGCAATCTATTCCCCCGATGGTCTCCCACGGGAGTGCTCGAATGACGACCGTGTACGACGACAAGATCCACGGCCGGTACTACCCACCGGACTCGGGGCGAGAAGTGCCTCCCCGCTACCGCGACATCGTACGGTTGGGACGCACCTTCCTGCGGGGGGCCGAGAGCCGGGTGGTGGAGGTCGGTCCGGAGGTGCCTCAGATCCCGCGGTACTGGCTACGAGAGTTCGGCCTCTCGGCCGATCGCGGACTGACGTTCGAATTCTCGGAGGCGGCCGCCCGCCTGCTCGCTTCGGCCGGTCTCTCCGCGGCCCAGGGAGAGCTGGGCCGGGATCGGATCCCCGTCGCCGACGGCTCCGTGGACCTGGTGATCCTCAGCGAGGTGATCGAGCACCTACCGGACTCGGACGCTGCGCTGCGGGAACTTCACCGCGTCCTCCGGCCCGGTGGCGGACTGGTACTGACCACACCCAATCTGGCCGGCTGGCTCAACCGAGTCCAGCTCGTGCTCGGCTACCAGCCGGTCGGCACCGAAACGGGGACGGAGTGGGTGTTCGGTCGGGGACCGTTCGTTCCCGTCAGTCGACCGGTGGGCCACCTGCAGCTGCTCACGCTGCCCGCCCTTCGCGGACTCCTCGGACTTCACGGGTTCGACATCACCGAGGTCGAGGGGCTGCCGTTCTCAACCAACGTGCCGGGGGCCGGACGCCTTGGGTTCGTCGACCGGGCTCTCGCCCATTGGCCCAGTCTCGCGTCCTCGTTGCTCGTGGCGGCTTCGCGCACCGCGGAGAAACCCCCGTGAGCCGCGGCGAGGCGACCGAGGTCCCGCCTCCAACCACCAGACCCCGGGTGCCGTCGACCGGCGGCGCTCGGCATCGATCCGTCGGGGTTGGCTACCTTGGGCTCGGGGTGCTCCTCATCCTCGCCCCGATCGCCGGCTTCTTGTTCCGACCCGGGATCTTGATCTACCAGAACTGGGCGTGGTCGATCACCGGACGACAGGTCGTGCCCGCACCGTCGGTGTTGGACGCCTATCTCTGGACGAACAACGGACCGGACGCGTCGGGATTCACTCGGTCCATCACCGACTGGCCCCCGTTCCTCCTCCTTTCGGTGACGCACGACCCGGCGGTGCTCGAGCGGGCGTTCTTCCTCTACGCGTACGCGATCGAGTTCGGCCTGGCGTTGATCGCGGCCTCGCTCTTCCTGCGGCTGATCTCGGACCGCGTGGCGGCCTCGCGGCGCGAGGGGTACCGTGCGCTGCTGACGGTCCTGTTCTTCGTCAATCCCGCGGCGTTGCAGTGGGAGTCGGGAGTCGCGATACCGTTCCTGTGGGGTAGTACGCTGATCGCGATCGCCCTGTTGGCTACGCTACTGGCCCTTCGAGCCCACCCCGTCCGGTACGGCCTCGGGGCCGGACTCGCGCTCGGAATCGGAGCGACCCTCGACCCGCGCATCCTCGTCTGGGGGGAGCTCGGGGTCGTGCTTATTCTGGTGACGGAGGGCGCCCGTCTTCGCTCGGTGCTTCGCCCGGCCCGAGTTCTGGCGGCGAACGCTGTCGCGGCGCTGCCCGGGGCTCTGCTGACGTTTTTCGCGTACGCCTTCAGCGGAGCGACCCAAGGGAGCCCGATCCACTCGGGGAGCTACGCGGCGATCCAAGCCGCCTCCTCCAATGCCGGCCCGTTGAACGTGCTGGAGCTGATGGGCTACAACATCAGCGGGATCACCTATGCGTCGCCGGTCGGGGCGTGGTTCTCGGGCGCGGTCGGGCAAGCCTCCACCTGGGGCCACCCTCCGTTCGCGATCGTCGACGGGTCGGCGGTCACCGCGCTGTGGCTCTTCGCGCTGATCGCCGTTCCGGTGGCCGGATTCGCGAGCCTGGTGTTCCGCACCGTGCAACGGGAGACGGTTCCCCTCGGCGTGGTCGCGCTCACAAGCGCGCTCCTCGCGATGGGCACCGCCGGGCCGATTGCGTTCATCCCGGTGTGGGAGTCCGGTCTCGGGTCGGTTCATTCCGGCGGTGTGGGTCTGATCGCGGAAACCGTCGTCGGAGTCCCGTCGTGGATCCAGGTGCTCACGGAGGCGGCCCTCGTGCCGATGACGGTGCTGACGTTCGTCGGCCTAACGTCGGCGGGGAGGCTCCCGCTCGCCCCCCCGACGTCGCTCCTCTCGGAGCCGCACCCGATCCGGCGCCTCGCCTGGCACGCCCACCACCCCCCGCGGGCGGCCCGTCGTGCGGTGGCGGTCGTGGGGGTCGTCCTGCTCGTATTCGCATCCTGGCAGTTCTTCTCCGGAACGTTCTATCCCGGCGGACTCTCTCCCGGCGTCTCCGCCAACGAGGTCCCGAGCACGGGGGCGCTCGCGCCGGCCGTTCCACCGGGATCGGACCTGGCGACGTTCGACCGCCTCGCCGACGACCCTACCGCCGGAGCCGTGTATTGGCCGGGACCCGACACGTTCGCGTACGGCTGGAATCCGAGGTGGAGTCCACCGGTCGCGTACAGCACGCCGTTCGTCACGCTGCCCGCGCCCGGCCTGGCAGGCGCGATCGCGGGCGACCGCCCCGCCGACCTCGCGCCCGTCCTGGCCGCCGATGGTCTGTCGGCCGTGGTCGCCGACAACATGTCCTCGGAGGGACTTGAGTCCGCATTCGGGCTCGGGGACCTGAGTACGATCGTCTCCACCCTGGGTTCCGCTCCGGGGTTGAGCAGCACGGGCACGGACCTCTCCGGGGCCTCGTCGTTCGCTCTCGACACCAGCCCCGGGCTCGTGTCGTTCGCCGCGGGCGAGTACGCGCTGAACTCCTCCACGGGCGACCTCGGCATCCCGCTCGCCGCCCTGGCCGCGGCCGATCGCACCGCGGCCATCGTGCCCGGCTCGGGAACCGCCGCCGCGCCCGCGCTGTCGTTCCTGGGACCGGGCGCCCACCTCTCGCCCGCCGACGGCGTCCTGGCGACCCCAACGAACCTGTCGTTCCTCGCGCCCTCAGACAGTCTCGCGGGGTTCCCCGGGGCGGGAAGTCAGTCGCTCCTGCAGACGTTCCGGACCACGGGGGACCAGCGGCTGGACGCCCCGTACGGGAACTGGACGGTCGCCGTCTGGTCGCTTCCCGAGGGATCTCTGCTTCTCAACATCAGCGGCGGCCAGTCGGTTCGGCTCGGGCACGCCGGGACGCCGCTCCTGGCCTCGCTCAACTACGGGTCAAGCCTCGTGGACGGCGAGAGCCGGGGGATCGCGGTCTCTCCCCAGTCGACGGTTACGTACCGCGTCTCCGCGTCGGTGGTGGCGACGACCAACAGCACCGGGTCCGTCTGGGCGAACGTCGTCTCATCGAACGATGCGGCGGTGAACACGGGCCAGGCGTCGTCCACGGCGGTCTCGGTTGGGACGCGGGTTCAAAATCTCGCCCTCACCGGCACCCTCGCGCCCGGCTCGGCGGTGTTCACGCTCCGCCTGTTCGCCAATTTCACGGGCGAAGTCGCGCTGCAGAACGTCTCGATCGCGTGGAGCGAGATCGACCGGGCGCCGTTGGGGATCGCCGGGACCGAGCTCGCCGTGTCGAATCTCACGGCGGACGTACCGACCCCCCTGGCCGCGTTCCCGGTCGACGTCTGGGCGCAAGTCGGGGGGCCGGGTCTCCTCGAGGTCAGCTCCTCGGCCGGCTCGTCGACGTTGGTCGTACCGCCGGGTCCTGCGTCGTGGCGGGAACTCTCGTCCGTCCCCGTGGCTTCGGGGCTCTCGCTGCGGATGACGGGCAACCTGACCGTCGACGCGGTCGCGCTGCTCCCGTCGACCGCCGCGCCCACGCCGTCCGCCTCGGTCTCCGGCCTCGCGGTCGGCGCAGACTTCTCGGTCCACGGGAACTACCGGGCGTCATCTCCCGGCTGGCTCGTCCTCTACGAGCCCCCGAGCACGGAGTGGCGCCTCTCGATCGACGGGGACGCGGGGGAATCTGGGACCGACGGAGGGCTTAACGGGATGATCTTCTCGGCCCCCGCCGGAAATCACTCCTTCGTGTTCGAATTGCCAGGTCTCACGACCCAACCCGTGCTCTTGGTCGTCGTCGGTGCGCTCTACGTGGTGCTCGGGGTCGCGGTCTGGAGACCTCCGCCGCTCGCGAAGGCGATTCTCCGTCGGTGGATGCAGTCCAGGAGTTCCCCCTAGGCCCCGCGCGTCGGGCGGCCGGGGGGACGTCGTCAGGACGATCGATGCAGGTGCTCTGGTTCAGCCATCGCGACCTGCGCCACCCGCGTAGCGGAGGCGCCGAGCGCGCCGCGTACGAGATTCTCCGACGGCTCTCCGCCCTCGGACTCTCGGTGCGGTGGGTCGTGGGCGGCGCGCGCGGACTCCCGGCGCGCGAGACCCTCGACGGGATCGACGTGCGGCGGCTCCCGGGTCCGTTGACCGAGCACGCATTCGTCCCGGTCATGGTGCGGGAGGCGCCGCGACCGGACGTGATTGTGGAGGACCTCGGCCACGTCGTCCCCTGGTTCACCGGTCGGTTCACCGACCGCCCCGGCACCGCGTTCTTCCATCACCTCCATCAACGGACGTTGCCCGGCCAACTCCCCTCTCCGCTCGCCCACGTGCTCCGCGCCACGGAATCGCGCTATGCCAGACTGCTTCGAGGGCGCCCGGTGGTCGTCACGTCGGAGCAGTCCGCCCGAGACGTCGCCGCGCTCGGGATCGACCCCGGCCGGATCGTCGTCATCCCCCTCGGCGTGGAAGCGTCCCGGTTCCACGGAGGCCCGCGGGAGGAACCCCCGCTCGTCGTGTATTTCGGGGGACTCAAGCCGTACAAGCGCCCCGCACACGCGATCGACGTCTTCGCCGGGCTGAAGCAGGCGGGCCTCGCCGGACGGCTCGTCGTGATGGGGTCGACCGCCTTGCTGCCGGAGCTGCGCGCTCGGGCCACGGCTCGAGGGGTGGAGGACGCGGTCGATTTCCCGGGCCGCGTCCCCGAAGCTGCGGTCGCCGACCATCTGGCCCGTGCGCGACTGAACGTGCACTGCTCCGTCTCGGAGGGCTGGGGACTCTCGGTGCTCGAGGCGGCCGCGGCCGGCGTCCCGACCGTGGCCTACGACGTGCCGGGGATGCGGAGCGTGGTGCGGAACGGCGAGACCGGTCGGCTGGTGCCCGACGGGAACATCCCGGCCATGGTCGAGGCGGCCGCGGACTTGTTGCGCGCGGACCCCGAGGTGACCGCCACGGCCTGCCGGCGGTTCGCGGGCGGCCTCGACTGGGACCGGACCGCCGAGCGGTGGCATAGCCACTTGAAGGCGTGTGCCTCCGCGGGCGCGGGGTAACGATCGACCGATGGGCTCCGCCGTCTCCGACGTTCGTGCACCCTCGGCGTCCCGGTGGACCGGGGTCCGGGCCGCGCCGACCCTCCTGCGCCGGTGGGCCGGCATCCGGGGCGATCTCCGTGCCTGGGGCATTGACGCGGCGCGTTGGTCCGAGGCACGCCGGCGGGCGGTCGAGCTCGACTTTCTGCCGACCGGTGCCGACTGGTGGCGCCGAACCGACCGGTTCAAGGCGATGGTCCTCTACGCGTTCTGCCGTCGGCTCCGCCCGAGCGCAGTGGTCGAGACCGGGGTCGCGTCGGGCACGTCGTCGCTCGGGATCCTCGCGGCGCTCGCCGACAACCGCGCCGGGACGCTCCACTCGGTTGACTTGCCCGAAGCGACCTACCGCCGCGACGACGGCGCCGGCTGGGTGGACCCGCTCGGGGGCCGGGAGACCGGGTGGCGGGTTCCGGAGGCCCTGCGCGACCGATGGCACCTGGAGCGGGGCCCGAGTCTCGAGCGGTTGCCGCCCCTCTTGACCGTGTGCGGCGCGATCGACCTGTTCTACCACGACAGCGAGCACACGGCCCGCGTGATGGACTTCGAGATCGCGCGGGCGTGGGCCGCGCTCCGCCCCGGCGGTCTGCTCCTGGTCGACAACGTCGACTGGAGCGACTCGTTCGCGCGGTTCCGGGCGGCGGAGCGCCCGCGCGCATCCGTGATCTTCCCGTTCCTCGGGATCGCCGAGAAGCCGCGCGCGCCCGTCCCGCCTACCGGTCGCCCCACTGCGTGAGGAACCACGACACGAGCTTCGGCGGGACGTGGCGCCCGACCGGCGAGTTCATCATCCGCAGGCCGACCAGCGAGACGAACATCACCGGGATCGCGCTGCCGATCGGCATCCGCGTGTCCGGGTCGTGGCGCCACCGGACCGGCACCTCCCGAACTCGGTGGCCGCTCTTGCGAACGTGGTAGAGGACGTCGACGTCGAAGGCGCGGTTGGTGAGGGTGACGCTCTTCAGGAGCGTGGGCACCAGGGCCCGCTTGAAGAACTTCGCCCCGCACTGCGTGTCGCGGAGGGGGAGGAACAGGAGCGAACGGGTGAGGAAGTTCCAGCCGCGGCCGACCCACCGGTTGAACCACGGTTCGGTGTCGACCCCGGACGCCCCGCGGATCCACCGGGAGGCGACCACGCAGTCGACCTCGACCAGATGGCCGAGGAGCCGGTACATCTCGTCGGGGGAGATCGGGCCGTCCGCGTCGAGGTAGCCCGTGTACTCGTAGCGCGCCTCGCGGATGCCGGCGAGCACCGCGCCCCCCTTCCCCAGCTTGTGGGGAAAGCAGAGCGTTCGCACTCCGCGGTCGGCGTAGCTGGCCGCCACCTCGGCGGTCCGGTCGGCGACGCCGTCGATGACGACGATGAACTCGAACGGATACCCCCGGGCCTCGAGCGCGGGCAGGTATCGGTCGAGCGTACGCGCGAGGCGGTCCTCTTCATTCCAGGCGGGGATGATGATGCTGACCCCGTCCGCCCGGTCCGTAGTGGGAGTCACCGCGACTATCGAGCAACGGCGGTGTATATCCTACTTTCCACCATTTTGAACGCCGGCAGCCATGCCGACGACGGGCGCCCCCGCGAGCCCTCCGGCCGCCCCGCCGTGGGCGGAGCCGCTACTCGATCCGCACGGCCGATCGGGGCGACGGGGCATTCCGGTTCCGGACGGGGATCTCGTGGACCTCGTGGCCCATCGGGGCGACCGCTTTCGCGTGGCTCAGGTGTTCGAGGCAGGTGTACACTCGATGCCCCGACGACTCCTCGAGGTAGTAGACCGCCGGTTTTCCGCACGGGATCTCCTCTTCGTCGTCGTCGCCGGTGACTCCCACCCAGGAGCACGTCGGGATCGGATGGCCCTGCATCGGCCGCTCGACCCCGTCCGGCGTATATGAGACCGATTACGGGGAATCGGATCGGGTCGGGCGCTTACGGTTCGCCCCGCCAGAATTCGAGCGCGTCCTGGATCGTCCGCTCGAGCAGGTACGACGGCGTGTAACCGAGCGCACGGAGGCGCGAGATGTCGCCGCGGTTGTCCGGCTCGTCGGTCGGGCGGAACAGCTTCGGGTCGGGGATCACCGACAGCGGGACCTTGGCGAGCCGCACGAGCGTGTCGGCGATGTCACGGATGGAGTAGCTCTGGCCGGCGCCTACGTTCACGGGGGCGCGCGGGTCGCCCTTCTCGAAGACGAGCCATAGGGCGCGGACGACGTCCCGGATGTCCGACACGTCCCGGCGGGTGTCCAAGTTGCCGACGCGGAGTTCGCCGGGCTGGCCCGCGCGCTCCAGGCGCGCGACCTGCCGGGCGAAGTCGTTGAGCGCATCCCCGGTCTTGCCCGGACCGGTCGTGCCGAAGAGCCGGGCGCGGACGATGCGGAGCTCGAAGTTGAGCGCGTACTGGAGCGACAGCATGTCCTGGGCGGCCTTCGACACGCCGTACGGGTTGGTGGGGTTCAGGGGCACGTCCTCCGGCACGGGGAGCTTCGGGGGCGCGCCGTACGCCGACGCGGACGCGGCCAGGAGCGTCCCGTATCGGGGTGGGTGGCGACGGAGCGCTTCATAGAATCGGATCGTGCCGATGACGTTCGACTCGAACGTGTCGACCGGGTCGGCCCACGCCTTCTGCGCGTAGGCCTGGGCGGCGAGATGGAACACCCCTTCCGGGCGCACCCGGTCGAGGATCCGCGCGGGCCCCTCGGAGTCCCGCATGTCGAGCCGTTCCCACTGGACCGCGGACGGGTTCGGGAGTCGAGTCGCGAGCTCGTCGTGCGCCAGGTAGGTTCCGACCACTTCGTGGCCGCGTTCGACCGCCGACACCAGGAGGTGTCGGCCGATGAAACCGGACGCCCCGGTCACGAGCAGCTTCACGAGGTTCGACCCGCGCGCTTCGAGGTCGGTGACGGTATTACGTTTCCCCCGGAGGGGACCCGTCAGGGGGGCGTCCCGCCCCGCGCGCTCGACGGCGCTCGCTCGGCCCGGAGACGACGTGCGAGGCGCCTCGCCCGTCCGAGTTCGGCCAGGAACACGCGGACGAACCCGAATCCCTGGGTGACCTTGCTCGCGCCCGACCCGCGCGGCTCGAACACGAACCCGACCTCGCGGGTCGTGCGACCGTGGTTCATCACCAGCAGGAACAGGAGGAGCTTGTAGCCGCGGACCTCGGGGTCCAGCGGCCGGAACACCTCGCGCCGGAACGCAAAGAAACCGGACACCGGGTCGGTCAGCCCGCGCGCGTCGGTCAGGGCGACCTTGGCCGTCGCCTCGGCGGCGTAGGAGATCAGCGCCCGGGTCCAGGTGCGCGGACCGACCGAACCCCCCGGCGCGTACCGGCTGGCCACCGCGAGGCTGGCGCCCCGCTCGAGCTCCGCCACCAGCCGCGGCACCGTCGGCGCCGGATGCTGGCGGTCGGCGTCCATCACCACGATGTACCGACCGCGCGCGAGGCCGATTCCCTGGCACTGTGCCTTCAACGTCGTCTGCTTCCCGTCGTGAAAGACCGGTCGAACGCGCGGGTCGCGGGCGGACTCCTTCGTCAGGTACTCGCGGGTCCCGTCCGTGCTGCCGTCGTCGACCACGAGAAGCTCATACGACGCGAGCGACGTCGCCCGGAGCGCGTCGATCAGGATCGGGAGGTTCGCGTGCTCGTTGAGGGTCGCCAGCACGACCGAAACGAGCGGGACCGACGCCCCGTCACCCCCCGGCCCGCCCACGACGTTCGCGCCCCCGCTCGCGAGGGCGGACCGTCCTTAATCGTTGCGTTCGGCGCCTACGAGGGCGCCCGCCGGACGAGCCCCGGGGCATACCGCGGCAGCGCGGCGAGGTGGACCCCCTCGACGAGGCCCCACAGGAGGACCGGGGCCACGATCAGGCGCTCCGTGCCGCCCGGCCCGAGACCCACGTAGGTGCCCGAGAGGAACAGTCCGATGGCGGCCAGGACCACGAGCCCGGTGAGGAGCGTGTACGAGCTCGAGTAGCGCCAATGGGGCGGATTCCGCATGGCGAAGGAGAGGACGACGAACGCGAATCCCGCGCCGAGGAACGCGACGTCGCTCGCGAGGACGTGGGCTCCGCCGGCGAGGACCGGGGTCGTCTCGGGGAAGACGCCCACGCCGATCGCTCCGAACCCGGCCACCATCAGGAAGAGGAGGCCCCACGCCCGGCTGGGACGCGCGTCGAACGCGTTCCACGCGAGGAACGCGGCCGCCACGGTCAGGACGCCGAGCAGGATCACCGAGCCGTCGAAGACGAGCGCCCACGGCGAATGAGCGCCCCCGAGGTCGCTGATGTAGTTCTGCGTGAGGCTGTAGCCGGGGTACCGCTGCTGGACGACCGCCATCGCGACGACGAACTGGGCCGCGGCGACCGCGAAGAGCACACCGCCCGTGCGGACCGAGCGGCTGACCAAGGGCGACGGCAAGGGGCCCCTCCACCGGGCCGCGGCGCGCGGCCCTTAATCTTCTCGGTTCCACGCGCAGCCCCCTCGCGGGGGCGCGCGACGGCGCGCGGCGGGTCAAATACCCGCCTTCGGTAAGGAGGGCGTGTCCTCCCGGTACCAGAATCCGGCGCTGACGGTGGACGCGATCTGGATCCGCCGGGGTCGAGTCCTCCTGGTGCGACGCGCCCACGCCCCGTTCCGGGGAATGTGGGCGTTCCCCGGCGGGTTCGTCGAGCAGCGCGAGACGGTCGAGGAGGCCGTCGTCCGCGAACTGCGCGAGGAGACGGGGCTGATGGGGCATCCGAAAGCGCTGGTCGGGGTCTACTCCGGTCCGGAACGCGACCCGCGCAAACCGGCGACGTCCGTGGCGTTCCTCATCGGGGGGCGGCCCGGCGCGCTACGGCCGGGGGATGACGCCGCGGGAGCGGCGTGGGTGCCCCTCGAGTCGGCCCACCCGCTCGCGTTCGACCACGGGCGGATGCTGCGGGACGCGCGGCGGCTCCTCGCCCGGCGCGGGCCGTCGCGCTAACGGAGGGGC
>JASHPZ010000007.1 GCA_030037815.1 Thermoplasmata archaeon
CGGCGGGGGCGTCGCGGCGCCCCCGAACGGGCCGGGCCCCGCGGTGGGGCCGCCCGGGGCGGCACTCGTGACCGGGCGGTTCCCGATCGGCGAGTACATGACGATGAACGTGACGAACATCCAGCCCAGGAGCGCGTAGAGCGCGACGTTGGCGAGCGCGGGGAGCTCGAACCAGATGAACACCGTCGCCGCGATGACGATGAGGTTGACGATGGACAGCAGCGTCCGGACGATCACGGCCGCCCCCGGGGGGAGGAGGCCTCCGCTCCTACTTGGGGGTTTGTCCCGGCGCCGGAAGCGCCGGAGGCGCCGCGCGCCCGGGCCTTAATAGGGGGGTACGGTAGCCTCGCGACCGTGCCGCCCGTTCCTCCGCTCGTCCGACTCGACGAGTTCACCTACCAGATCCCGCGCGACGAGGCGGCCGGGATGCGGGTCCCCGGCGTCCTGTTCTCGGACGAGGCGCTCCTCGGGGGCGTGGCCGGCGACCCCTCGCTCGGACAGCTGGCGAACGTCGCGACCCTTCCCGGGATCGAGGCGCACGCCCTCGCGATGCCGGACATCCACTTCGGCTACGGATTCCCCGTCGGGGGCGTCGCGGCGTTCGGGCTGGACGACGGCGTGGTCTCGCCGGGCGGCATCGGCTACGACATCAACTGCGGCGTGCGCCTGATCCGGAGCTCTCTCACGGTCGAGGAGGTGCGGCCCCGGCTCCCCGCGTTGATGGAGCGGCTCTACCGCGAGGTGCCGAGCGGCGTCGGCTCGCACGGGGGTCGCCCCCTCGCCCCGCGGGAGATGGACGAGGTCCTCTCCGGGGGGGCCCGGTGGGCCGTCGAGCACGGGCTCGGCCGCACCGAGGATCTTGCGTTCCAGGAGGAGGAAGGCTGCCTCGCCGGCGCGGACCCCGCCGGGGTGTCGGATGCGGCCCGCAAGCGGGGGACGAAGCAGTTGGGCACCCTCGGCTCGGGCAACCACTTTCTCGAGGTGCAGGCCGTCGACCGGACGTTCGACCCCGCGTTCGCCGAGACGCTCGGGCTGCCGCCGGGGCGCGTCGTGGTGATGCTGCACACCGGTTCGCGCGGCCTGGGGCACCAGGTCGCCACCGACTTCATCCAGCGGATGGACCGCCGGCTCGCGCGCGACGGCGTGACGCTGGTCGACCGCCAACTGTCGTGCGCGCCGATCGCCTCCGAGGACGGGCAGGCGTACCTCGGCGCGATGGCGGCCGGCGCGAACTTCGCGTGGGCGAACCGCCAGGCGATCACCGCCGGGGTCCGCCGCGCGTTCTCGGCCGTGTTCGAGCGGCCCGACCGTGACCTCGACCTCGCGGTCGTCTACGACATCGCCCACAACATCGCGAAGGTGGAGGAGCACCGGGTGGACGGCGGGTCGAAACGCCTCCTCGTCCACCGCAAGGGCGCGACGCGGGCGTTTCCTGCGGGTCGGGACGAGGTCCCGTCGACGTACCGGCCCCACGGCCAACCCGTCCTGATCCCGGGCGACATGGGCACCGCGAGCTACGTCCTCGCGGGGCTCCCGACGTCGATGGAGCGGTCGTTCGGCTCCTCCTGCCACGGGGCCGGGCGCCGGCTGAGCCGGCACGCGGCGAACCGGACGTTCCGCTACGACGAGGTCACGCGGAAGCTCGCCCAGCAGGGGATCGTCGTCCGCTCCGCGACGCGCGAGGGCGTGACGGAGGAGGCGCCCGGCGCGTACAAGGACGTCGAAGAGGTCGTGCGGGTCGCGGAAGGCGCCGGGCTCACCAAACGCGTCGCCAGGCTCGTTCCTCTCGGTGTCGTAAAGGGTTGAACGGCCGGCGGCCGCGCGCGTACGCCGCGAGCGTCCGGTACGCGGCCGCCGAAACGCCCGCCCCGGCTCCGGCGCCGAGGATCAGAATCACCGGCGGCGAGAGGATCCCGGGCGCGACCACGTTCACGCTGAACGTCTTGTTGACGACGTTGCCCGCGCGGTCGGTGACGCTCACCGTCGCCTTGTAGACGCCGAGGCTCGACAGCGACACCGTGAACGCGGTGGCGTTCGACTCGGTGCCGTTCGGCAGGAACCACCGGAAGGAGTACGGCGGGCCGGAGCCCTCCTGCGCGGAGACGTGGAAGTGGACGAGGAGCGGCGGCGCCCCGGTCGACGGCGACGGGCCGCCGAAGATCTGGAGCGTGCCGTTCACGACGACCGCGAGCGAGATCCACGAGCGGTCGCCGAACGGGTCGGTGACGGTCGGCTCGATGTTGTACGGGCCCTCCGCGTAGAGCGTGTGCTCGAGGTACGTCCCGCTCGCGGTCGACCCGTCGTCGAACGACCACGAGAGGATCCCGCCGCCGGGGCCGGAGGCGTTCCCCCGCACGATCAGGTGGACGGGGGCGAGCCCGGTCGTGACGGAGAGCGTGCCGGTGACGTTCACCGCCGTGACGGCGTCCAAGAAGCCCCCGGGCTCGACCGCGTAGAACGACGGCAGGGAGAAGTTCACGATCTGGAGCACCTGGGCGTCGTAGAACATCACGCGCACGTACGACGCGAACGTGTCGTGGTCCGCGGCCGGGAGCGGTCCGAACATCGACTGGCTCACCGGCGAGCCGAACGCGCTCTCGCCGTTCCCGAACGCCCAGTCGAGCGAGATGTTCAGCGCGTTCATGTTCGGGCCGACCGCGTTGCCGGTGAACGTCACGACGGAACCCGAGGGGACGTCCACCGCGGGCGAGATCGAGCCGACCACCCCGATCGGGGCCGTCCCGGTGTTCGGTTCGACGTCGACCAGGAACGCCTCGCTGACGTTGCCATGCGCCGCGTCCTCGAGGTGCCCGACCGCGACGTACTGCCCGGGCACGACGTAGGTGACGTTGATCGACTGACCGACCATCTCGCGGCCGTCGCCGAGCGTCCACACCGTGTCGTTGGCGTTCGCGAGGTAGCCGCCCTTCACCTTCGAGAAGAAGTAGATGTGGAGCGGCTCGGGGCCGTCGAGCGTGGAGGCGGCGAACGTGCCGACCAGGGGCGGCGTCACGAGGAGGTTCGTCGACGCGCTCGCCTCCTGGCCGACCGTGTCGTTCACCCACGCCGTGACCGGGTAGAGTCCGGGATTCCGCTCGATCGTGCAGCCGCAGGCGTGGAGGTACGGGTCGGCCGAGGTGTACTGGACGGTCGTCGCGACGGCGCCGGCGCCCGCGTCGCCGCCGGTGTAGTTGAACAGGTCGGGGAAGTCCGCCGGCGCGTCCCGGATCCCCGGATTCGGGTTCACGGTGACCACGAGCGGCGCGGTGTCGTTCGCGCAGTCGGGCACGGGGGCTCCGCCGACCGCCATCGCGACCCGCAGGCTCTGCCCGCCGTCCGGGTCCGACGCGGCGTCCCGCGCGACCGCCTCCGCGCAGTACCCGCCCGCCGCCGGGTACGTGTGGAGCACGCTCGTGAGGGTCGTGTTGTCGAGGTACGTCCCGTCGCCGAACGAGAGGTCGTAGTCGTAGGGGGACGTACCGCCGCTCGCCGCAAGGCTGAACTCCACGGCTTCGCCCGCCGCCGGCCGGGCGTTCCCGACGGTCAGCCCGACGGTGAGCGCGTGGCCGGTCCCGACCACGATCGCGATCGGCGCGGAGGCGGAGCCGTTCGCCCCGGTGTCGACGGCGTAGCCGACCGCCGCGTAGACGCCGGGATGGGTGAAGGTGTGCTCGGTCGACCCGTTGACGGCCGTAGAGGAGTTCCCGTCGCCGAAGACGACGCCCTCGAGCGCGTAGGCGCCGGTGCCGCCGGTGACTTCCATCTGGAACCGGACCGTGAGCGGCGCCGTGCCGTACCGCGGCGAGCCGTAGAGCACGACCGACGGCGGGGTCGCGGGCGCGGCGGCCACGACCCCGAGGTCCGGCACGAGGCGGACGACGTTCGGCGAGCCGAGTCCGGTGACCGGGTCCCACCCGGTCCCCGCGCTGTACCCGTTCGACCCGCGGGTGATGTCGTGGAAGTCGGTCGGGTAGTCGTGGGCTGCGACGGCGTAGAGCGTCGGGTCGAGGAATCCCAGGTCCTCGCCGTGGTACTGGTCCGCCAGCGCGGCGATCCCGGCCCAGATCGGGGTCGCGACCGACGTCCCGATCACGCCGACCAGGTCGCCGTCCAGTTCGATCCCGACCGGGTACCCCGCGTCCAGCGCGACGTCCGGCACCCCCCGGAGCGCGGGCGAAGACGGTAGGCCGGTCTGCCACCAGGGCCTCGGGAACGGCGACCATCCGCCGCCGGACCCGCCCTGGTTCTGGCAGCCCGGGGAGTGGGCCCCGGTCGCGTTGCCGGACCACGCGAGCTCGCCGCCGTACGTCCCGTTCGGGGTGACGTCCAGGTCGGTGCCGCCGACCCCGGTGACGAACGGGTCGGAGGCGGGGAAGTTGGTCGAGACGGCCGAGGTCCCGTCGGAGGCGCCGCAGTCGCCCGACGCCGCGAAGACGCTGATCCCTTCGGCCGCCGCCGCCTCGAGCACGGGTCCGAGGATGCCGTACGAACCGTCGGTGGTGGCGTTGCACGCGACCGCGCACGGGGTCGAGTAGGCGTTGAACACCCCGGTGTCCTGCTCGCCCCAGCTGAGCGAGATGATGCTCGCGGCGTCGTTAGCGACCAGCCAGTCGACCGACGCGTAGAGCCCCGCGCCCGCGTCGGGGGCGAGCGTCATCAGGACGGTCGCGCCGGGCGCCGCCACGTGCGCCCACTCGAGGTCGAGGGCGTCCTCGAGCGTCCAGGCGACGTTCGTGCCGGATTGGTTCAGGTCGCGCGACGTCGGCACCGGGTAGACGAAGTCCGTCGGGCCGAAGGTGAGCCCGTAGCCGCTCGCGAACGCGGCGAGGTCGTTCGCGAGGAGTCCCTCCGGCTCGCCGCTCGAGTAGGCGTCCACGACGGCCAGTCGGACGCCGGAGCCGTTGGTCCCGTTGGCGAGGAGCGGGGTCTCGTTGTACGCGCCGAGGATGTCGCACGGGGAGTACTCGCCGAGCGCGACCGTGCAGCCGGTGTCCGGGCCGGCGATCGGGAGCTCGGGGGTTCCGTCGGCGGCGGGGCGGATCGGCGTCGTATCTCCGAGGCCGAGGACCCCGCTGACGCCGAGGCGCGCGGGGAGGGTTGCGGGCGAGGTGTGCGCGAACTCGACCCCGCCGCCGGAGGTTTCGAACTCGGTCAGGTTCGTGCCGAACGCGGCCCCGACGGCGCCGGCCGGACCGGTGACGGTGAGCAGCAGCCGTTCCGTGTCCACGGTGGCGGTGAGGCCGAACGACGCGAAGTACGCTTGGGCGGCCCCGACCTCGGACGCGGGGGCGCCGAACTCCGTCCCGAGGGTCGTGGGCGAAAGGAACGCGTGGTACGCGGGACTCCCGGGCGCGTAGAGGGCCGAAACCGCGGACGCGAGGGCGGTCGCGTTCGATTCCCCGAGACCGACCTCGACTTCGACGGGCGTCCGAGCCGGCACGGCGCCGAGTTCCTGGGCGTCCGAAGGCGGCGAGTAGCCGGGCGCCACGACCACGGATCCGGTACCCACCGGCGCGGCCGGGGAGGTCGTCGGGACGGCGACGTCGACGGCGGAAACGGCCGGCGCCGACCCGACGCCCGTGCCGAGCGGCACGGACGCCAGGGTGGCGAGCGTGATGGCCCCGGCGACCGCCCACGCGGTCGCCATTCCTCCGCTGGAACCGCGCATGGCGGATCGGATACGAGGAGATTCGGACGACCCCATATCCACCTTTACGGGACGATTAGTCGCCGGCGCGCAAGACCTCTTAACCCCCGCCCGAACTAGGTGCCCGGTACCGCTGTGGATCCCTATCTCGGCTACGAGATCGCCGGTCTCGTGGTCCTCGCGTACGCGCTGATCGTGTACGCGCTCTGGCGCACCGGCCACATCGGGCCGGACCGGACGTTCTCGTTCTTCGGGCCGGCGCTGATGGTGAAGACCCAGCGGGGCCGCTCCGCCCTCGACCGCTGGGGCCGGTTCCGCCGGTTCTGGTCGGTCGCCGGCGACGTCGGGATCTTCCTCTCGATCCTCGCGATGGGGGCGATCGTGGTCCTCCTCGTGTTCGGCGCGATCGTCTCCTTCCGCCTCTCGCCGTCCCAGGCGCCGAGCCCGACCGAGGCGCTCGGGCTGCCGGGGATCAATCCGATCATCCCGCTCGGCTACGGGATCGTGGCGCTCGTGGTCGGGATCGTCGTCCACGAACTCTGGCACGGCATCATCGCCCGCTCGCAGAAGATCGGCGTGAAGAGCCTCGGGATCCTCTGGTGCGTCGTTCCGATCGGCGCCTTCGTCGAGCAGGACGACCAGGAGATGCTCGCCGCCTCGCGGAGGAAGCGCGACCGGGTCGCGGCGGCCGGCGTCCTCGCGAACTTCGTCCTGGCGGTCCTGTTCTTCGCGGTGCTGTCCGTGGTGGTCGCGGGTTCGGTCGCCCCGAACTCGAGCGGGGTCGGCGTCCTCGGGGTGGTCGCCGACACCCCCGCGGCCAACGCGAGCCTGGCGGCCGGGGACATCATCTCGGCGGTCAACGGCACTGCCGTGACGACGAGCGCCCAGTTCATCTCGCTCCTCTCCGCGACCCACCCGGGCCAGAACGTCTCGATCCAGTACTACTCCGTGCAGACCGGTACGACCGAGACGCAGACGCTCACGTTGTCGGTCAGCCCGTCGAACTCGAGCCGCGGGTTCCTCGGGGTCGAGGTCGGGACGCTCACCCCGACCGAGTTGAAACAGACGCTCGTCTGGCCCCTCGGCAGCGACTCGGGCCCGCTCACCGGCTCCATCTACTGGATCGTGCTGCCGCTCGCCTCGCTCGAGCCGGTCGCCGGGACCACTTCCGACTTCTTCCACCTGACGGGGCCGTTCGCGCACACCAACGCGAACACGTTCTGGATCGGGGCGAACCTCCTCTACTGGCTCGCGTGGATGAACCTCCTGCTCGGGATCTCGAACGCCCTCCCCCTCTTCCCGCTGGACGGGGGACTCCTCTTCCGCGACTACATGGCGAGCCTCGCCGCCCGCTTCCGCAAAGGGTGGTCGGAAGCCCGGCTCGACGAGTTCGCCGGGAAGGCGGTCGCCGGGTCGTCGATCCTCGTCCTCCTCTTGCTGGTATGGCAGTTCGTCGTGCCTCGACTCCTCTAGCCGCCGGGTCGCTCTTCGCGGAGTACCCGTTCCTGCCGGGCGCCGAGTCCCTGCTCGGGGAGGAGGCGTTCTCCGTCCGCGCGCTCCTCGAGGAGACGGCGTTCGAGGCCGCGCGGAGCCTGGGCCGCGCCCGCGCGCTCGCGGCCGCGGACGACCCGCGCGCGGAGCGCGAGCTCGCCGAGCTCTCGGTGGCGACTCCGGAGGTGCGGTACCTGTCGTTCCTCTTCGCACGGATCGTGCTCTCGGCGGCCCCCGTGCCCGCCGCGCTCCGTCGCTGGGCGGTCGCCGAGGCGAAGCGGAGCTACGGCCGGCTCGCCGCCGTCCCCGCCGACGAGCTCCTCGAGGTCGCGCGCCACCTCGGCTTCGAGCTCGCGGCCCGACCCGGCGGGGTCGCGGTGCCGCTGGTCGACTACGTGCGCCTCTCGGTCCCGATCCGGGAGGCCGGCTTCCGCCTCGCCCAGCAGTCGGTGCACCGCGGGGAGGTCGACGTGCCGACGGTCCGCGCGGCCCGGCTGATCCAGGAGGCCGTGCGGCTCCAGCTCGCCGTCCCCGTGCCGCTGGCGCCCGAGGTGGTCGAGCTCGTCCGCGTGCGCGAAGCGCCCCTGTTCGCGGAGCTCGAACGCCGCTCCCCCGCGCCCGTGGCCCGCCCGGGGGCGCCGGGGCTCCTGCGCCGCGAGCTGTTCCCTCCGTGCATCCGGAAGATGATGCGCACCCTCGAGAAGGGGGAGAACCTCTCGCACTCCGGACGGTTCGGGCTCGCCGCCTTCCTCCACCGGGTCGGCGCCGACGAGGAGACGATCGTGGACGCCTACCGCGGGGCGCCCGACTTCGACGAGTCGATCACGCGCTACCAGGTCGAGCACATCACCCTGCGCGACGGCGGCAAGGGGTACGAGCCGCCGGTATGCGACACGCTCCGCAGCCACGGCCTGTGCGCGCGGGACGGCGACCCGACCGCCGCGCTCGCGGTCGACCGCGCCCGCGACGAGCGGTGCTTCGACCCGAAGTTGCGCCACCCGCTCCAGTACTACCGGTGGCGCGGCGGGGCGGTCGTGGAGCCGAACGACGAGGGGGCTACCCCACCGGGGGCAACGCCCGGTAGACCCGCCGGGCCCGGGCGATTGCGGTCCACTGCCCCGCGATGACGAAGTAGGCGAACGCGACGTCGAGGACGGTGAACGTCACGCCGCCGAGCGCGAACCGCTGCCACGGCAGGGTCGGAGCCCACGGCCAGGCGACCGACCAGTCGAACTCGAGGAACGCGGCCAGGGCGAGCACCACCAGCCGGTCGGCCCGCGAGAGGAGCCCGGCGTAGATCCGGCCGACGCCGAGCGCCTGCGCCTGCGTGCCCATGTAGCTCGTCAGGAGCAGGCTCACGAGCGCGAGGAGCGCGAGCACCGGGTTCGCGAACCCCGAGACGGCGATCCCCACCACGATCAGGACGTCCGCGTACCGGTCGAACACGTGGTCGAGGAAGTCGCCGCGCCGGCTCGCGCGGCCGGTCGTCCGCGCGACCGCGCCGTCCAGGACGTCGAACAGGCCCGACGCGAAGACGAGGAGCGCCACCGGCAGGAAGAGGAGCGGGGTCGTCCAGCGGACGAGCGCGGCCAGCGCGGCGGCGCCGGCGGCGAGGCCGAGCGCGAGGCCGCTCAGCGCGTTCGGCGACCAGGCGAGGAACGGTCGGGCGAGCCGCTCGACGTACGGCTCGACCCGCGCCCGAAATCCCTCGAGCACCATCCGAGCGCCCTACGGCTCGCCGTCCAAAAGTTGCGCGGTGACCCGCGGGTCCCGGAGCCACGCGACGCGGCCGTAGTCGGAGGGCCCCCGCCGGGCGATCCGGCGCTCGACCTCGCGCGCGACGTCCGCGACCGAGCGGTGCGTCGTGTCGACCTCCCAGACCCGATGGCCGGCGCGGACCGCCTCGAGCAGGATCAGGTCGGTCGCCTCGGCGACCACGTTCTCCTGGCGCTCCTCCCGCGTGCCCCGCCGCGCGCGGGCGAGCCGGCGGGCGAGCAGGTCCGGCCGGCAGCGCAGGACGACCACGTCGCGCAGCGGCAAGAGGTGGGCGAGGTGGCCGACGACGAGCTCGACCGACCCGAAGGCGTGCGGGGCGCGCGCCTTGCGCCGGAGCGCCGAGAGGTCGACCTCGACCCCGTCGGCCGTCCGTTCGGCCGCGCCCCAGCCGAGCGCGAGCTCGCCGACCTCCGCGGAGCGGCGGGGAGCGAGGGTGGCGGCGACCGAACTCTTGCCGGTCCCGGGCGTGCCGGTCAACGCGACGGGGCGCGGAGGGGCGCGGCCCGGGTCCGGACGTCGTGGCATCGGTCCGTCCGTCCTGGCGTTCACGCGAAGCGGAGGGCCGGGAACTGCTTCCGCCACGCGAGGACTTCCGGGCCGACCTTCTCGCGGCGCAGGCCGCCCCGCACCAGGAGGTCGGCGAGCCGCGGCATGTCGGCCGGGGTGAGGCCGAGGCGCGCGACCTCCGCGGTGCCGATCCGCCCGACGAGGTCGATCAGGAGCCGCTGGCGCTCGAGCCGGCGGCAGAGTCCGGCCCCGCCGACCCCGAACGTCGCCTTGAGGTGGGTCCGGTCGAGGTGGACCTGATGCGACCGCGTGAACCCCTCAGACTCCGCGACGAGCGGGACGCCGAGGTCGTGGAGCGCCCGCGCGATCCCCTGCGCGTTCTCGACGACCGTGGCGGCGTACTCCCGCCCGGTGCGCTCGAGCTCCAGGAGCGTCTGGCCGAGCGCGGCGATCCGGTTCCAGTGCGCGTTGTCGAAGACCCGCCAGACGAGCGCCGGGTCGAGCTGCCGGAAAAGGTCCTCGCGGTCGGTGAACAGGAGCCCGCCCTGCGGACCGGGGAACGACTTGTGCGTGCTCCCGTAGACGACGTCCGCGCCCTCCCGGAGGGGGTCCTGGAACGCGCCGCCCGCGACGAGGCCCAGGACGTGGGACGCGTCGTAGAACACGAGGGCGTCGACCGCGTGGGCCGCCTCGGCGATCTCGCGGAGCGGGTACGGGAACAGGAAAAAGCTCTGGCCGAGCACGACGGCGTTCGGCCGCTCCTGGCGGATCGTCGCGACCGCGGAGTCCGCGCGCACCGAGTGCCCCGGGCCGTCCGCCGGCAGGGGTCGGACCGTGTACCCCAGGACGGAGGGCAGGAACCCCGCGGCGTAGCCGTCGTACCCGCCCTCGGTCGGCGGGATCGCGAGGATCCGGGCGCGGGCGGGGAGGAGGGGCACGAGCGCCGACATCGCCGCGATATGGCCCGAGAGCGGTCGGGTCGTGGCGTACCGGGCGCGGAAGACGCGGGTCGCCGCCGCGTTGGCGAGCGACTCGATCTCGTCGGTGTACCGCGTCCCGGCGTAGCTGTTGTCGACGAGCTCCCCGTCGATCGTCTCGTGCATCGGGAGCGTGTACCGCCCGGCGAGGTCGCTCCCGAGGTACTGGCGGGCGGTCGGCGAGACCGCGTTCTCGCTCGCGAGGAGGTTGAACACCGAGCGACCGCGCCAGCGGTCGTGCGCGCGAACGAGCCGGGCGAGCCGCGCTTCCTCGCTAGGCGGCGCCGGCATGGGGCCGCTCCGCGAGGTCGGGCCGGGGGCCCTGCGCGAGCTTGCGCCGCTCGTGGTGGCCGCAGCGCGGGCAGACGAGTTCCTTGCCGCCGAGCGTGAGCAGGCCGTGGCACACCTGGCAGCGCGCGGAGACGACGCCGAGAGGGCCGGCCGCGGTGGAGAGCTTCACCGACGGACGCGACTGGAGGATCCGGGCGAGGACGATGTCCCCGACCGCGAACTCGCCGGACCACGACTCGGTGTACCCTTCCTTCGCCTTCGAGATGTGGATCGTCCCTTCCGGGTCGCCCGGGACGCGCCGGCGGCTCGTGGTCGTGCCGAGGATCGTGCAGATCGCCATCGCGGTCTTGAGCTCCTCGACCCGCGCGTAGACGAGGTCGCCCTCCTCGACGGACGGGATCGAGTTCTTCGGGTCGACGTGGACGGACGAGTCGCGCGGGTCGACCCGCGGCGTCCCGAGGACGGACGCGTAGATCCGCCCGCGGTCCTCGTAGGTGCCGCGGCCGGGGAGGAACTGTTCCGCTGCGCCGAGGTAGTCGCCGGGGAGCACGAGTTTCGGGAGCTCGGGGTCGGTCATCGAACGTCGTCCGTGGAGATCGCCCAGAGGTCGACCGCGATCGGCACCCGGTCGCGGGTGTGGTGCGGGAGCGTGCGCCCCAGGCGCCACGGGACCGGTCGCGTCTCGGTGATGTGGGCGCCGCGTGCGACCGCGCGTCGTGCTATAAAGGTTCGGGACTCCTCGAGGGCGAAGGCGTAGACCGACCGCTGGGCGAGTCGGAACGCCGCGTCCCAGAACGGGCGGTCCGCGTGCCGCCGCTGCGCGCCGAACGGCGGGTTCATCACGACCACGTCGGCGCGGCGGCTCTCGTCCTGGACGTCCGCCGTCACGACCTCGACCGAAGCTCCTAATCGCTCCGCCCAGGCGCGCGCGAGCGCGGCCGCCTCCGGGTCGACCTCGACCGCACGCACCGGCCCGGCGCCGAGGAGGGCGGCGCCGATCGCGAGCCGGCCCGTGCCCGTCCCGAGGTCGAGCACCGACCGGCCGGCGAGCCCGTCCGTGCGGTCCGCCGTCCCGAGGAGCTCGGCGGCCGCCTCGGGGCTGGTGGCGAGCTGTTCGAGCGCCGCCGACGGATGCGGGAACTCGGGGACCCGGGCGAGCGCGCGGACCAGCTCGGACCGCCGCACGGCAGTCCCTCACGCGACGGGACGGATGACGCTCGCGCTCCGTCGCCCCGAAGAGGGCGATGCGGGGAGCCGGATTTGAACCGGCGAACGCCTGCGCGGCAGGATCTCTTCGCCGGTCGCCCGGCGTTTAAGTCCTGCGCCGTTTCCGGGCTTGGCTATCCCCGCGCCGCCTAGCGGGCGGGGGCCGCCTCTTCGGCGTCCTCTTCCGCGGGGGCCGGCGCGCCCTTCTTGACCGACACGCGCTTCGGGAAGTACTTCAGCAGCACGACGTCGTTCACGGCGGAGACCCAGCGGTAGGGAACGTTGGTGGCGCGCGAGTCCTCGACTAACATCGGGCTCGTCTCGTCGACGTAGAGCCCATCGATCTTCGACCCCTCGACGTCGACGACCACGTTGTCGACCTCGCCGAGCAGTCGTCCGTCAGGAGTGTAGATCTGGCGCCCCAAGAGTTCGGTCATTTCGACCAGCATGGCCCGTTCCCGACTGTCGCCGACGCGTCCCTCCCTTCTTATGCCTTTGGATTGAAGGGAAGCGCCGCGGCGTCCCCGGACGCCGGAACCGGTCGGAGACCGTCAGGCCGGTTCGTCCGGCGCCTCGGCCACCGCCTGGCGCACCTGGCCGCGGTACATCTCGAAGAGTTCGTGCGACGTGGTCGCGTCGGTCGGGCCCTTGTCGTCGCGGTACCGACCGGTGAATCGGGGGAACCGCAGCGCGAGCCCGAGTTCGGCCCGGACCGCGCCGCGGGCCGCCCGGTGGATCGGACTGAGCGTCAGTTCGGCCCCGCGGACCTCGAGCACGAGCCCCGGCCGGAACCACCGGTCCGGGGCGAGACCGGTCTCGACGCCGGCGGGGCGCTCCTCGGAGTCGAACGGGGCGAGGCGCTTCGGCATCTCCGCGAGGGCCGCGTCGTCGAAACCGGACCCGACCTTGCAGAACGACTCGAACCGGTCCTTCTCCGCGTCGTAGACCGCGAGCAGGAACGCGCCGTACCGGCCGGCCCGGCGGCCCCTCCCCTGGAACCCGCCGACGACGACGCCGTCGATCGAGTCGGTCAGGCCGACCGTGTAGTCGCGCTTGTACTTGATCCACCAGAACCCCCGGGCGCCGGCACGATAGGAGCTCCCCGGGCCGACCGACTTCGCCATCACGCCCTCCCCGCCCGCGGCGATCGCCTCGTCCAGGAACCGCGCGGCCGCGTCAACGTCCGTCACGACCTCCTGCTTCGCGAGGCGGATCCGGTCGTTCGGGCGGACGGTCGCCTCGAGGCGGGCGCGCCGGTCCGCGAAGTCGAGGCCGTACGTCGCCTCCCCGCCGGCGAGGAGCACGTCGAACAGGAACAGCGCGACCGGGATCTCCTCCTGGGCCTTGTCGAGGTCGTGCTTGCGGCCGCGCCGACGGGAGACCTCCTGGAACGGCTGGATCTCGTCCGTGTCGAGGTCGATCGGCACGCACTCCCCCTCGACGATCGCGGGCTTCGCGTGCACGGCGTGGGCCAATTCGCGCACGAGCTCGGGGAACTGGGCGCTGATCTCCTCGAGGCGTCGCGAGAACAGGCGCACCGGACCCGAGCGCGGGATGTGGGCCTGCACGCGCAGCCCGTCGTACTTGTACTCGAGCGCCGCCTTCCCCTCCATCCGCTCGAGGACCTCGGCGAGCGACGGCTCGCGCTCGGCGAGCATCGGCCGGATCGGCCGCCCGACCTCGAGCGAGATCGTGTCGAGCGCCGGCAGCCCTCCGTCGACCAGCGCCGACGCGACCAGGCCGAGGTCGCTCGAGAGGTTGAACGCGGCCTCGATGCGCGTGCGGGACTCCTTGCCGCCGCCGGCGAACGCCTCCGCCAGGGCGTCCAGGATCGTCATCTCCCGGACGCCGACGCGGAGCGTCCCGAGGACGAACCGGACGAGGTACTTCGCCTCGAGCGCGGTGGCGGCGCCGAGCAATCCGGTGAGCGCCTTCACCTTCGCCTCCTGCGACCCCTCGCCCGAGCTGTGGGCGATCTCCTCGAGGACCGCGTAGACCCGCGCGACCGTGAGCGGCTCCTCGGCGGCGAGCGTCGTGCGGCCCGCGAACAGCTCCGCGACCGTGGTGCCCAGGTCGCCCAGCTCCTTCGCCCGGTGCCGGACCTTCGCCTCGTCGACCCCCGCGGCCGCCGCCACCGCCCGGCGGGCGAGCGAGTCCGCGACGCCGAGCTCGACCCCCTCGTACTCCGGCCGCAGGAGGCCCTGCGAGAGGTAGAGCACGTGGGGCAGCTCGGGCGGCTTCAGCGGCCGGAACAGCTCCGCCAGGATCGCCCGCATCTCGAGGCGCTTCGAGGTCGCCTCGAGCCGCTCGTACGCGGCGGCGAGCTCAGCGTACCGCACGGCGCGCGCCCTCCTCGACCGCGGCGCGCAGCCGGGCGAGGTTCTCCCCCACCGTGCCGCCGACGAACGTCGAGTTCCCGCAGACGAAGAAGCTCGCGCCGGCCTCCGCAGCCGCGGGCGCCGTTTCGGTCGTGATCCCGCCGTCGATCGAGACGTCGGCGCCGGTGCCGAGCGCGTCCACCCGGTCGCGGGCGGCCCGCACCTTCGGGAGGACGTCCGCCAGGAACTTCTGGCCCGAGAACCCCGGGTGGACGCTCATCACGAGCACCTGGTCCAGGTCGGGAACGAGCGGTTCGACCTCGGCGAACGGGGTGTCGGGCCGGATCGCGGCGCCGACCTGCGCCCCCAGGTCGTGGACACGCCGCACGACCGCCCGAGGGTCGGAGCCGCTCTCGACGTGGAAGACGAGGGTGTCGCCGCCGGCCTTCCGGAACGCCTCCGCGTACCGGAGCGGGTCGTCGATCATCAGGTGGACGTCGAGCGGCAGGCGGGTGCGCGCGCGGACCGCGGCGACCATCGCCGGGCCGAACGACAGGTTCGGGACGAAGTGGCCGTCCATCACGTCCAGGTGGAAGGCGTCGGCGCCGCCCGCCTCGGCCGCCCGGACCGCCTCCCCGATCGCGCCGAAATCCGCGCTCAAGAGGGACGGCGCGAGGCGTCGCCGGACCGCGGGGGGCGACACGCGGCGCCGAGCACGGACCGATATTTAGGAGGCCCGTCGCCGACGGGCGCCGCGCGGGCGCGGGACGGGCCCGCTAGAGGAATTCGTGCGGGTTCGGCCCCTCTTCGACGTCGGTGAGGGAGGCGCCGGCGCGGAGCTGTCCGCCTTCCGGGGTCCAGCGGCCGTACCGCACGGGCGTGAACCACGAGGCGTGGAAGTTCCGGCTCGGTTCCGACGGTCGGTACCAGAGGTACCGGTAGAGGAGGACCTCGAGGTAGAGGGAGACGACCAATAGCGGGCCGAACAGGATCGCGGCGCCGAGCTCGATCCACGTGACGAGGATCCAGACGTCGACGATCAGGAACCCGAGGCCGACCCACCACTTCGCCCCGGAGTAGAGGAACCACTCCTTCCACGGGGGGCCGGGGTCGAGCAGCGCCTGGCGCTTCTCCTCCGCGACCCGGTCCATCCGCTCGCCGACCGAGACCTCCTCGTCGGAGTCGTACTCGCGCGGGGCGCCGATCTTCGCGGACTGCTGCGGCGACGCCACGGTCGCGGCCCCCTACGGCGCGGCGGGAGCGCTCGGGACGCCGACCGTCGTGGCGGCCGCCGGGGCCGCCTCCGCCGCGGACGACTTCGCGAGCGGCGTCGGGTAGAGATGGCAGGCGACGAAATGCTGCTCGCGGATCTCGATCAGCGGCGGCTCGACTTTGGAGCAGATCGGCATCACCGCGGGGCACCGCGTGTGGAACCGGCACCCCGGCGGCGGCGAGGCGGGGCTCGGGACGTCGCCCTTCAAGATCAGCCGCTCGCGCTTCAAGTCGGGGTCCGGGATCGGGATCGCGGAGAGGAGCGCCTGGGTGTACGGGTGGAGCGGCCGCCCGAACAACTGGTCCGTCGGCGCCCGCTCGACGACCTTCCCGAGGTACATCACGACGACCTTCTGGCTCATCGCGCGGACGACCGAGAGGTGGTGGGAGATGAACAGGTAGGCGAGACGCTGCTCCTGCTGGAGCCGCTTCAGGATGTTCAGGATCTGCGCCTGGACCGAGACGTCCAGCGCGCTGGTCGGTTCGTCCAGGACGATGAATTCGGGCCGGAGCGCGAGCGCGCGGGCGATCCCGATCCGCTGGCGTTGCCCGCCCGAGAACTCGTGCGGGAACCGCCACTCGTGCTCGGGGTTCAAGCCGACCTGCCGCAGGAGCTCCTGGACGCGGCGCTGCCGCTCCGAGCGGCTCCCCTGGTGGTGGATCTCGAGCGGCTCCGCCACGATGTCGCGGATCAGCATCCGCGGGCTGAGCGAGCTGAACGGGTCCTGGAAGACGATCTGGAGCTTCCCGCGCAGCTGGCGCATCTGGCGGGGCGACTTGCGGTAGAGCGAGTACTTCGCGGCGAGCTGGTCGAGCTCGCGGAGCGCGACCTGGGCGTTCGGGGGCATCCGCGCGGCGTGGCCGTTCCCGTCGGACGCGGCGAACGGCGCGAGCCGCGAGTAGAGTCCGTCGATCTGGTCGATCATCGCGGGCGGCGGGCGGTAGAACGCCTGGCCCGCGGTCGGCTCGATCAGCCGGAGGAGGAGTCGGCCGACGGTCGTCTTGCCGCAGCCGGACTCGCCGACCAGGCCGACCGTCTCGCCTTCGCGGATGTCGAACGAGACGCCGTCCACGGCGCGGACGTCGCCGATGCGGGTGGAGAGGAACCCGCCGCGGATGGGGAAGTATTTTCGGACGTTCCGGGCGGAGAGCACGACCGGCGACGACCCGTTATCCAAGTCACCGCCCTCCTAGTCGGCGGCCACCGGGCCCCGGTATAAATAACACGCCACGGTGTGACCCGGCCCCTCGACCGTCATCGGCGGGCGCTGCTCCTTGCAGACCGGCATCGCGTACGGGCAGCGCGGGTGGAACCGGCACCCGGTGGGTGGGTGGATCAGGTCCGGCACGGAACCCGGGATCGACGTCAGCTGCTTGTCGGGCTGGTCGAGCCGGGGGATCGACGCGAGGAGCCCCTGCGCGTACGGGTGGAGCGGACGCCGGAACACCTCGTGGACCGGCCCCTTCTCGATGATGACGCCCGCGTACATCACGCACACGCGGTCGGCGACCTCGGCGATGACGGAGAGGTCGTGGGTGATCAGGAGGATCGCGGTCCCGACGCGGGTCTTCAGGTCCCGCATCAGGTCCAGGATCTGCGCCTGGATCGTCACGTCGAGCGCGGTGGTCGGCTCATCGGCGATCAGCAGCCGGGGCCCGCAGGCGAGGGCGGCCGCGATCATCGCCCGCTGCCGCATCCCGCCCGACAGCTGGTGCGGGTACAGCGCGGCGGTGCGCTCGGGCTCGGGCATCGCGACCATGCCGAGCAGCTCGATCGCGCGCGCCGCCGCCGCTTCCCGGTTCGCGCCCGCGTGCACGACCGCGGACTCGCTGATCTGACGGCCGATCGTCATCGTCGGGTCGAGGCAGCTGGACGGGTCCTGGAAGACCATCCCGATGTCCCGGCCGCGCACGGTCTGCATGTCCCGCTCGGAAAGCTCCGTGAGCTCGGTTCCGGCCAGGACGACCGAGCCGCCGGTGATGACTCCGCCGGGCGGCAGTAGCCGCATGATGGACCGGGCGGTCATCGTCTTGCCGCAGCCCGACTCCCCTACCAGGCCGAGGCACTCACCCGGCCCGAGCTCGAGGCTGACGCCATCGACGGCGTGCACAGTCGCGCCCGGTAGCCTGATCTCCGTCCGCAGGTCGGTGACCTTGAGCGCCAGCTCCGGCCGCGGCGCCAGACTCAGCCCGTTACTCATCGCGTGCGAGCCCGTCGCGCAGGCCGTCACCCAGCATGAAGAGGGCAACCACGACCACGACGATCGCCACGCCCGGCGACACAATCTGCCACCAGTAGCCGTCGTCGATCAGCTGCGTCCCGGCATTCAGCATGTCGCCCCAGTCGACGGACGGGTACTGCACCCCGAGACCGAGCCAGCTCAGCGCGGCCAGCAGCAGGATGGCGTTGGCGATCTGGAACGTCACGTTGACCACGATCGTGCCCATGGCGTTCGGGGCGATGTGCCGCACGATCGCCCGCAGCCCGCCGCCACCCATCACCCGGGCGGCCTGGACGTACTCCCTGGACCGCAACACCAGCGCCTCGCCGCGCACGAGCCGGGCGGTGCTCAGCCAGGAGGTGGCGGCGATCACCAGGATCAGCGTGCCGGTCGACAGCCGGTACAGCGACACGAGGACCAGCAGCAGCACGATCGCCGGGATGGCGATGCCCGCGTCGACGATGCGCATCAGGACGGCGTCGATCGCGCCGCCCAGGTAGCCAGCCGTGGCGCCCCACAACGACCCCAGCAGCGCCGCCAGCACCCCGGCCGCGGCGCCGACCTCCAGCGAGACCTGGCCGCCCTTCATGAGCCTGCCGAGCACGTCGTTCCCGTCGTTGTCGGTCCCGAGCGGGTGACCGGCGCGCGGCGACAGGTTCGCCTGAGACAGGAAGACGTGAATCTGATCGGTGTGGTACACGACCGGCCCGCCGAAGCAGAAGAGGATC
>JASHPZ010000047.1 GCA_030037815.1 Thermoplasmata archaeon
CGGGCTCGCCGCCCGCGGCTTCGCGGTCGCGCTGGTCGGCCGCGGCTCCCCCCGCACCGAGGCGGCCGCGGCCGAGATCGCCCGGTCGACGGGGAACCCTGCGGTCCGACCGTTCGCGGTGCGCGACCTGGCCGTGCTCGCGGACGTTCGGACCCTCGCGGAGGCCCTTCGGGCGTCCTACCCCGCGGTTCACGTCCTCGTCCAGAACGCGGGCGCGATGTTCGTCCGGCGCGAGGTCACCCCGGAGGGGGTCGAGCGGACCCTCGCGCTCAACGTCCTCGCCCCGTTCCTGCTCACCGAGCTCCTCGCGGACCGGCTGCGGGCGGGCGCCCCGTCCCGGGTCGTGATGGTCACGAGCGCGGCCCACCGCGGGCGGCACGTCCCGTGGGACGACCTGGACTCCCGTTCGGGCTACCGCGGGTTCCGCACCTACGGGCGGTCGAAGCTCGAGCTCCTGCTCCTGACGCGGGCGTGGGCCGCACACTTCGCCGGGACGGGGGTGACGGTGAACGCCGTCCACCCGGGGTTCGTTCGGTCGGGGTTCGGGCGCAACACGCCCGGCGCCACGTCCGCGGTGATCGGGGTGCTCGGCCGCGCGTTCGGCCGGTCGGCCGACGAGGGCGCCGACACTCCGCTCTACGTCGCCACCGCGCCCGAGCTCGCCTCGGTCACCGGCGAGTACTTCGCGGACCGGCGCGCGCGGCCGGGCTCGGCGGCTTCGCGTCGGCTCCCCGACGCCGAACGCCTGTTCGCGCTGTGCGCCGCGCGGACGCGGGCGTCCGCAGCCACCCCCTGAGCGGGCGTCGCGCACCTACCGCCGACGGCGCTCGAGGCGCGCCACTTCGGCGGCGCCGACCATCGCCGCATCCTCTCCGAACCGGGCGGCCACGACCCGGGCCCCCGCGGCCGGCGGCTGGCACCGGGCGCGGATCGCCGACTCGGCCACGGCGAGGAGCGGCGGATGGCCGGCGAGCAGGCCGCCGCCGAGGATCAACGTCGACGGGTTGAACGCGTTCGCGACCGAGACGGCCCCGTCCGCGAAGTACCGCTCCGTCTCACGAACGATCCGCTGGGCGAGGGGGTCGCCCGCCCGCGCCGTTTGGAGGACCGTCTGCGCGGTGACCGCCGCGACGTCGCCCGCCCGCTCCGTGAGGCGTCGGCCGCCGGCCGGGTCCGCCCGGACGGCCTCGCGCGCCCGTTCCGCGATCGCCCAGCCGCCGACGTACGCCTCGAAGCACCCCCAGTTCGGGCAGTGGCACTTGCGCCCGCCGACCACGATCGTGATGTGCCCGACCTCCCCGAAGGCGTGGCTGCCCCCCTCGAGGAGCCGTCCTCCGACGACGGCCGACCCGCCGACCCCCGTGCCGAGCGCGAGGTAGAAGAGGTCCTCCACGCCCGCCCCGGCGCCGTGTCGCCACTCCGCCACCGTCGCGGCACGGGCGTCGTTGACGACCGACACCGGCGCCCCGAGCTCCGCCTCGATGCGGTGCCCGAGCGCGACGTCCCGCCACCCCAGGTTCGGGGCGTGGACGATCGTCCCCGTGCGCGGGTCGACCTGCGCGGCGACCGCGACTCCGATCTGGGCGGGCGGCTCCGCGACCTCGTCCAGGCACGCGCGCGCGCTCTGGACGACGGTGTGGATCACGCCGCCGGGTCCGTCGTTCGCGTGGAGGTGCCGGCCGCTGTGCCGCACGACCGCGCCGTTCGCGTCGACCAGCCCGCTGACGACCTTGGTCGCGCCCAAGTCGATGCCGAGGACCAGGTCGGACGGGTCGCCGCGACTACTCTTCGGGGACCGCGCCCGCCCGCTCCGACTCGGCATACTTGTGGACGACGTCGACGAACGTCGAGTGCGACCAGGTGAGGGGGGTGGCGCTCTTGGGCTCTCCCGTCGCGCGGTCGACCTGCTCCGGGAGGAGCCCGGTCGGTGTCGCGTGGTTCGCGGTCCACTCGAGGAGCTCGCGGCACCGCCCGCGGTCGCCGAGCCGGAGGCGGGCCTCGGCGAGCCAGAGGGTCGAGACGATCCACGGGTTCTCGAGGCCGTAGTACTGGTCCCCCTCGTACCGGGCGACGCCCCCGATCGGCTTCGACCAGAGGCGCGCCTCGATCCCTTCGACCACGCCGCGGATCCGCGGGTCGTCCCACGGCATCAGCCCGAGCTTGAGGGCGAGGAGGAGCGACGCGTCGACCTTCTCGTCGCGGGGCGAGAGCGACCGAACGAACCGGCCGAGCTTCGGGTCCCAGAAGAGGCGGAGCGCCGCCTCGCTCATCTCGCGGGCCGCGGCCCGCCAGGCGCTCGCGTCCTTCCCGATCTCGGTCGCCACCCGGGCCGCCCGCTCGAGCGCGTGGGCGACGGCCGCGGTCGAGTACGCGTGGACCCCGAGGCGCTCCTCCCACAGGTCGAAGCTCGGGAGCGGGAGACCGGTGTCGCGGTCGCGGAAGGCGAGGAGGAAGTTCGCGGCGCCCTTCACGAGCGGCCACAGGTCGACCAGCACGTCCGGGTCCCCGCCGCGCTTGAAGTGGTGCCACGCGGCCGCGATGACGGTCGCCGTCTGGTCGATCTGGAGGAACGGCGGCGGGTGCCACGTGCTCCCGATCGCCCCGTCCGGGTAGTGGCGGTGGAAGAACGACCCGTCCGGGTTCTGGCTCTCGTGGGCGAAGGTGAGGAACCGGGAGGAGTTCTCGTAGAGCCCGGCCTCGTCCATCGCCTTCGAGACGTAGCCGCCGTCCCGCCACCAGCAGTAGTTGTACGTGTCGCCGGCGGCGACCAGCGAGCGGGTGTCGGGCGACGCGATGATCGAGCCGTTCGCCCCGGTCGAGTGGCGCAGGAGGAGGACGCTGGCCCGGTAGAGGTCGCGGGCGGCGTCCGAGAGTCCTCCCGGCGCCTGCGGGAGCCGGCGCTGGGCCCAGCTCTCCCAGAACGCCTCCGACTCGCGGACGAACCGGGCGTACCCGCCGTTCTGGACGTACGACCGGACCTGGTGGACCGCAGGCAGGCTCCGACCGGCCGCCATGAACAGGCGGATCTCGGCGTCCCGGTCGGCGACCCCTTCGAGGTCCCACTGCATCACGCTGTCGGCGGCGCCGTGGGCGACCGGGCGGCCCTCGAGCCGCCCGTCCTCGGCGTCGACGTAGGTGCCGCGGAGCCCCTTCAGCGTGTGCTCCCCGCACACCGCCTGGTTGAACGGCGGGTCGCTGAAGAACTCGAAGAAGTAGCCGCGCTTGTAGTGGACCAGGCTCGGGATCGACGGCTCGACGTACGCGGTGTCCTGGTACATCGATTCCGCGATCTGGAAGGCGTGGTAGGCGAACAGCCGCACCGGCCGGGCGGGGTCCGCCCGCAGTCGGAAGACGCGCGCCACGAGGTCGTGGTTCGGGTGCACATGGTCGCGCACCGAGATCTGGAGGCCGTGGCCGGTCCAGACGGACTCGGGCAGGTGGCCCGCGCCGTACGGGGCCTGTCGGATCGTGTAGCCGTTCCCGCCCCGCAGCCACGTGAAGCGGGCGTCCCGGACGTCGAACACGCCGAGCCGCGCCTCGCGCAGATGCTGGAACTGGCCGGGGTACGGGTAGGTGAGCTCGTTCCAGTCCCCGTTCTCGTTGACGGTGAGGAGGACCCGCCCGTTCCCCGTGACCTGGGTGATCATGGCCGTGCGCCCGGGTCGCGGGCGGCGCGTCTCGCGTCGGGCCCCATCGAACGGTCGTTCGGGGACCGCGACGGCCCATAACGGTTCGGTTCGAACCGCCGCGCGGCCGGGGTCACTTGAGGATCGGAACGCCCAGCCGGTCGAGGGCCCGACGGCGCAGGTCGGTCATCGCGTTCATGTAGTTCGCGTAGGCGTCGTACGGGCTCTCGTAGCTCGAGAAGTACTGGTGGACGCCCTGGTCGGCGCCGTGCCCGCTGACGTACATGTAGTAGAAGTGGTCGGACGTCAGGAGCTTCCGCCAGTCGGTGAGGATCCCCTCGTCGTCGGCCTGCTGGACGAGCACGCCGACCTTCTTCGCCGCCTCGAACGCCGACCGCTGGAGGTCGTTCCCCAGCCAGGCGCCGAGGTCGCGGTTCTGGTCGGCCCAGCTCATCGTGTACGGGACGGAGATCGGCGCGCGCGGCTTGTTCCCGAGCGCCTCCTCCACCGTCGCCCAGCCGAGGTGGGGGTGCCGCGCGACCTGGGCGGGGAGCGCGCTGAGGAACTCCAGGATCCCCGTGCGGGCCGCGTGGTGCTCGCCGAACGTCTCGAAGTCCATGAACAACCCGATGACGTCGCCGGGGGTGGCGGCCAGCCATCCGGCGTACTTCTCGGCGGTGAGCGGGTACTCGTTCCAGCTCGTCGAGGAGAAGCGGAATCCGACGTCGTCCGAAAGCGGGTAGTGCCGGAGCAGGAGGAGCACGGTCGGCGCGCTCACCGCGCAGTAGACGTGCGTCGGGGGCTGGCCGTGGAGCGCGCCCTCCCACCCCTCGGCCAGCATCCCTTGGTACCGTTCGCCTTCGGCGAATCGCGCGAGGTCGTCCGAATAGGCGAGCTCCGTCATCCGGAGCACCTTCGGGTCGGCCCCGAACTCCTTGCGGAGGACCTCGCGGTGGAGCCGGACCTCCTCCGAGAGCTCCGGCGGAGGCACGAGGAAGGCGAGCGAGTGGTAGTACGTCTCGCCGACGAGCGCGACCCGTCCCGTCCGGTAGAGTTCCCGCAACCGGTCGATCACGTCCGGGGCCGCGAGCCGGGCTTGCTCGAGGAACGTGCCGGTGACCGAGAGGCTGACCCGGAACTCGGGGTGCTCGGCCAGCGCGCGGAGCAGCCGGTCCATCGTCGGCCGATAGCACCGCTCGGCGATCCCGCGGAAGATCGCGAGGTTCCGGTCGACGTCGAAGTACGACCGCCCCGACCCGAGGTCGAGGTAGCGGAACCGCGCGAGGCGCCAGGGCTGGTGCAGGTGCAGGTAGAGGACGATCTTCACGGGCCGGATCCGAACGCCCGCATCGCGTCGAGGTAGACCGTCACGGTCTCGCGCGCCCGCTCGGGCCAACCCTCCCGGAGGGCCTCCCACTGGCCCATCTCGCCCATCGCCCGCCGCAACGTCGGATACTCGAGCAACTCGGCGATCCGGCTCGCGAACTCCTCGACGTCCCAGAAGTCGACCCGGAACGTGCCGGTGCTGATCTCGGCGACCCCGCTCGTCTTCGAGACGATCGTCGGAACGCCCGCGGCCATCGCCTCGAGCGCGGCGATCCCGAACGGCTCGACCACGGACGGAAGGACGAACACCGACGAGCCGGAGAGGAGGACCTCCCGCTCCTCGTCGCTGACCTTCCCGAGGAACATCACGCGGTCCCCGATGCCGAGGGTCGCCGCGAGCTGGATCAGCCGGGCATACTCCGGCCCCTCCCCGGCGATGACGAACAGCACGTCGGGGAACGACGGCACGACGCGCTGGGCGGCCCGCAGGAACGTGTCGACGCCCTTCATCGCGGCGAGGCGGCCGACGTAGAGCACGACCCGCTTGGTCGAGTCGATCCGCTCGAGGCGGTCGGTCGGACGGACCGCGTTGTAGACGACGCGGACGCGGCGCGGGTCTGCGCCGTACCGCTCGACCAGCTGGAGCCGGAGGTGGCGGCTGACGGCGATGACGCGGGTCGCCGCGCGGATCCCCGACAGTTCGCGGGCGAGGATGTGGTCCCACGGGTGGCCGAGCGAGCGGTCGTACTCGGTCGAGTGGACCGTCATCACCATCGGACGGTGGAGGCGTTCCGCGAGCGCCGCGCCCCCGACGGTCCCGAACCAGTCGTGGACGTGCACGACGTCCACCGGACCGAGGCGGTCGAGCTTCGAGATCCAGACGTTGTAGCCGTCGGTCGCGTTCGCGAACGGACTGTCCGGGGTCCGGCCCTCCCAGTAGGCCGGCGGGTACTCGGCGGGCGTCCCGCCCGTCGCGTCGCCGGGGTGCCGGAACGTCACGCCGTCGACCGGCGTGAACGGGCCCGGAAACGGGCTCAGGAACGTGACGCGGTGACCGAGCTTCGTCAGTTCCTTCACGAGCTCGTAGCAGTGCACCCCGAGTCCCCCGGTGTGATGGGGCGGAAACTCCCAGCCGACCAGGACGATGTGCAGCGGGCGGGGGGCGGTCTCGGGTCGAACGAGCCGGTGGAACTCCCCCTCTCCGGGGCGGGCCCCCTGGCGGGCGGCGAGTTCGTCGAGGGGCGCCGCCCGCGGGACACGGCGACGCACTTCGCGGCGGGTCTTCGGGCGCCCCCGCCCGCGTCCGGCCCCCCTTCCCCGCGTGCGGGAACGCGGCGGCTTGCGTCGCGTCGTGCGCGCCGTCCGACTGGCGGACATTCCGGCCCGGTTCCCGCCTCCGCGGCGGCGCCCACGGCCGCCCGCCTCATGAAGCCGTGCCCACGCCGCGCGGGCGTCGACCGCGTTCGCCGGATTTCGGCGGAACGAGCGCTAGAATCCCGCGAGGAGCTCCCGGATCGCCGCGCGGGGGTCGTCGGCCCGGGTGACCGCGCTTGCGACCAGCACCCCGTCCGCCCCCAGCGCGAGCGCGGCCCGGACATCGCGCCGGTCGTGGACGCCGGCCCCGCAGAGCGTGTGGGTCGACGGGGCCACCGCCCGCACCGCGGCCACGGTGCCCGAGACCACCTCGGGGCGCGCGGTGGAGACCGCGCGGTCCCCCCCGATCAGTTCGGGGGGCTCGACCGCGAGGTACGCCGGGCGCGTGCGGGCGAGGCGCCGGGCCGCCGGCACATCGCGTGCGCAAACGACGGCGGTGAGGCCGGCCGCCGCGATCCGCCGGACCGCCTCCCGCGTCTCCCCCGGCGAGATCGGGTGCTCCGAGTGGTTGACGAGGCTCCCTTGTCCTCCGGCGGCCGCGACCGCATCGACCGGCACGAACCCGGTGTGCGCCCCGGCGTCCATCGGGTCGACGTGCTGCGCGAAGACCGGGATGCCGAGCGCATGGGCGAGGCGGCCCAGGTCGGGGAACGCGGGGGCGATCGCCGTCGCGACGCCCGACGCGTGGCCCTCCTCCTCGAGCCAGCGGCCGATCCGTTCCGCACCCGCCCCCATCGCGGACGGGTACGTCTTGAGGTTCAGCACGAACAGCGGCGCGGATCCGCGTCGCCCGTCAGTGGACGGCGGCCGCGCGGGCGCGCTTCGGACGGGAGCAGATGGCGTACTCGTCCCCGTCGAAGAAGACCTCGCGGTCGGGGTGCTTGCGCTGGAGCTCCGAGATCCGGCTGAGGACGTCCTCGAGGGTGGTCGATTCGTCATTCGGGTCGATCCTCAGGTGGACGGTCTTCTCGGGCCGCGACGATGTGGGACCCGTTCCGGGCATGAGGCTCCGGGCGTGAGGCTAGACGGGGGGGGCCTTTAAGGGTTCGAGGCCGCCGAGCGCGCGACGGCGCGCCGGACCTGTCGGATAACCCGGTTCGCGACCCGGCGGCCGGGCGCCCGACCGGCCGCGTGGGATAGGGGCCGCCTGTGCGAGGGTGTGCCATGCGAAAGCACAACACGTTTAACCGAACACCGCGTCGGGCGCGCGGAGGAGTTCCTGTCGATGGCGGAAGCACGCGACGACCGGGAAGCGAAAGAGGACGCGATGCGCCTGAGCGAGGCGGAGATTGCGGTCCACTGGAAGGAGGAGTCGTACTTCTACCCGAACGCCCGGTTCATCGGGCAGGCGAACCTTACCGACCCGAGCGTGACCGAGCGGTTCGCCGAGAAGAACTTCCCCGAGTGCTTCCGGGAGTACGCGGACCTCCTCACCTGGGACAAGTACTGGACGACGACGCTCGACACGTCGAAGGCGCCGTTCTGGAAGTGGTTCGTCGGCGGCCGACTGAACGTCGCGTACAACTGTGTCGACCGGCACCTGGGGAAGTACGGGAACAAGGCGGCGATCGTCTACGTTCCGGAGCCGGAGGACGAGGCCGGCCAGACGATCACGTACAACGAGCTCTACCACCGCGTGAACGAGGTGGCGGCCGTCCTGCGCGACTTCGCCGGGCTCCGGACCGGGGACCGGGTCACGATCCACATGCCGATGGTGCCCGAGCTGCCGATCACGATGCTCGCGTGCGCGCGACTCGGCGTGATCCACTCGGTCGTCTTCGGCGGGTTCAGCGGGGAGGCGTGCGGGGCCCGCATTGTCGACTCGGGGAGCCGCGTGTTGATCTCGATGGACGGCTACTACCGCAGTGGCAAGGTCATCGACCACAAGGCGAACGCCGACATCGCGGTCGCGAAGGCCGAGTCGGAAGGACAGAAGGTCGAGAAAGTCCTCGTCTGGCGGCGGTTCCCGGACCGGTCGGCGAGCCCGACCCCGATGGTCGAGGGGCGCGACTTCGTCGTCAACGACCTCCTGAAGCCGCACCGCGGCGCGATCGTCCCGCCCGTCTCGATGCCGGCGGAGGCGCCGTTGTTCCTGATGTACACGAGCGGCTCGACCGGCAAGCCGAAAGGCTGCCAGCATTCGACCGGCGGGTACCTTTCCTACGTGGCAGGTACCTCGCGGTTCATCCAGGACATCCATCCGACCGACGTCTACTGGTGCATGGCCGACATCGGGTGGATCACGGGCCATTCGTACATCGTCTACGGGCCGCTCGCGCTCGCCGCCACGACGGTGATGTACGAGGGCGTCCCGACGTACCCGGACGCCGGCCGCCCGTGGCGCATCGCCGTGCGGCTCGGCGTCAACATCTTCCACACGTCGCCGACCGCGATCCGGATGCTCCGCAAGGTCGGCCCGGACGAGCCGAAGAAGTACCCGCTGAACTTCAAGTGCATGACGACGGTCGGCGAGCCGATCGAGCCCGAGGCGTGGCGCTGGTACTACGAGAACGTCGGGAAGGGGCAGGCGGCCGTGACGGACACCTGGTGGCAGACCGAGACGGGCGGGTTCGTCTGCTCGACCAAGCCGGCCTTGGACCCGATGAAGCCCGGGAGCGCCGGGCCGCCGATGCCCGGGATCTACCCGATCATCTACGACGAGGAGGGGAAGGAGATCCCCGCGGGGTCCGGGAAGGCCGGGAACATCTGCATCCGCAACCCCTGGCCGGGGATCATGCAGACGATCTGGGGGGACCCCGACCGGTTCGTCAAGAACTACTACGGGAAGTACAACCGGAACCCGACGTCCCAGGACTGGAGGGACTGGCCGTACTTCGCGGGCGACGGGGCGACCTGGGCGCCCGACGGGTACATCCGGATCCTCGGGCGCGTCGACGACGTGATCAACGTCGCGGGCCACCGGCTGGGAACGAAGGAGCTCGAGTCCGCCTGCCTGACGGTCCCGGAGATCGCCGAGGCGGCGGTCGTCCCGATCGTGGACGCCGAGCGGGGCCGGGTCCCGGAGGTCTACGTGTCGCTGAAACCCGGGATGTCCGCGGACGGCGTGCCCGAGAAGGTCTCGAAGGCGATCGAGACGACCATCGGCAAGATCGCGCGCCCGCGGGTCGTGCGCATCGTCCCCGACATGCCGAAGACCCGCTCGGGCAAGATCATGCGCCGCGTGCTCGCGTCCATCTCGAACCAGATGGACTACGGCGACATCACGACCCTCTCGAACCCCGAAGTGGTCGAGCAGATCCGCGTCTCGGTCCAGGGAAAGGAGAAGGTCGCGACCAAGGCCGGGCCGGACGACATCAAGCGGTTCGGCGAGACGACGTAAACTCGGTCAGCGGCCGGGATTGAGACGCGGGTCGTCCGCGCTGACCCGCGCTCCGCAGTCGCCGCAGCGCCGGAAGCAGTGGACGTCGCCGCTCTCGAGCGGGCCGAGTTCCCCGCCGCACTCCGGGCACGGGAGTCCTCTCGGTTCCGGCACGGCCCACGGACGCCGCGGCGCCGTTTCAGTCCCACCGGCCCCTCCGCGGGGCGTATCAAGGTAGAAATAGGCTCGGCGGGGTCGATTCGGCGTGAACCGGCGGGTCCCGTTGGCGATCTGCGCGATCGCCGCCATCGGCCTCGTGGCGGGCCTCGCGATCTCGGGCGCGATCCCGCTCCCGAATGTGGCGAACCCGTCGATCCCGGGCGGGTACGTTCCCCCGCCGCCGGGCCCGAACTGGACGCAGCTCGCGACGGGACTCACCCCGACGACGAACGCGAGCATGATGACGTTCGACCCGAGCGTCTCGGGGCTCCTCCTGGTCGCCGCGGACCCGGGGTGCGGCGGCTCCTCGACCTGGACGTTCGCGAGCGGGGCGTGGACGAACCTCACCGCGCAGGTCGGACCCGGTCCGGCGCCGGGGCGCGGCGGCGGCGGCCTCGCCTACGACGCGGCCGACAACGAGGCGATCCTGTTCGGGGGCCTCTCGGCGTGCGGCGCCGAGAACGACACGTGGGCGTTCGCGAACGACACCTGGTCGTTGGTCGCCACGGCGACGGCCCCCCCGCCGCTCTACGACTTCGCGATGACGTACGACGACTCCGACGGCTACGTCCTCCTCACCGGGGGGTGCTGCATCGCCGGCGCGGACTCGCACGAGACCTGGGCGTTCCACGCGGGCGCGTGGACGAACCTGACGCAGAGCCCGACCCCGGTCGTCGACGCGGACAGCGCGATGACCTACGACGGGGCGCTCGGCCAGGTCGTGTTCGTCGGGGGGTACGCGAGCGGCTACGTCTCCCAGGCGACCTGGACGTTCCACGACGGCCTCTGGCAGCGGCTCTACCCGGTCAACTCGCCGTCCAACCGCGCCGGACTGGGCCTCGCCTACGACGCGGCGATCCAGAAGGACATCCTGGTCGGCGGCTACACCAAGGTCACGAAGGGCGTCTACGCCAACCTCACCGACACCTGGACGTACGGCTCGGGCCACTGGGAGAACATCACCGGGGGTCTCACGACGACCCCTCCGTTCGTGAAATCCCCCACGCTCGTCGCGTACGACCCCGCCCGCCTCGAGGTCGTGCTGTTCGCCGGCCCGGGCCAGACCTGGGTCCTGAAGTGAGTTCCGAGCCCGGGGTCACGGGGCGGCCGACGCGAGCTTCGGCGCCGAGAACGTCGGCACGCGCAACAGGTGGACCGCGATGACCGCGGACCAGAGCAAGACGGGCGCGACGATCAGGCGCTCCATGCCGCCCACCCCGATCGGTCCGTAGGCGTGCGCCGCGAACAAGCCCAGCGCGACGAGCCCGACCAGCCCGCAGACGACCGAAAAGAGGCGGAATCCGTCCCACCGCGTGTCCCGCAACATCGCGAGGCTGAGGACGAGGATCCCGACGTTCGAAAGGAGGAACGCGGTCAGCGCGGAGGCCGTGTGGGCGGAGAGGTTGAAGTCCTCGGGGAAGAAACCGACCCCCATCGCCCCGACGCCGGCGATCGCGAGCAGCAACAGTCCGAGGGTGCGCGTGCGCCGCGGCGGGAACGCCGTCTTGAGGAGCGGCACGGCGAGGATGAGGAACAGCCCGAGCAGGATCACGGAGCCCGAGAAGACGTCGTGCCACGGCGAACAGACGTACCGGCCCCCGTAGCTGTGGCAGTGGATCGCGCCGAGGTCGCTGATGTAGTTGTGCAGCAGGTTGTAGACCGGAGTCGGCGGCGTGCGGTAGTAGTCCCACGCCCACTGGGCGAGCGCGTTGCCGACCAGGAACGAGACGACCCCCGCGAGCAGCAGGATCGCCGCGTGGTGGACCGAACGGTGGACGAGCGGGCCCCGGCGGTCCGAGTCGGGCATCGCGTCGCCGCGCTCAGTCTTCGCGGGCGTTCCGTTCGTACGACGCGTCGCTGGCGCGTTTGAGGCGCGCTCCGTCGCGGTCGCACGTCGGCCGGGCGCTCGGCGGGACGTCGATGACGTACCCCCCGCCGCACTTCGGACACTCGTAGTAGGGCATCGGAACTCCCCGACCCCCGTACGAGCGCGCCCTATAAAGGAGGCAGGCTCCAGTCGGCTCGGACTGAGGTGCCGGTGCCCCAAGACCGACGGACTCCACGACCGGCCACCGCCCGCCGGAGCGCCGCGAGTGGGCGGCCCGCGCCCGAACGCCCCGAGGCGAGCGGCCGCGACCGATTCCGCACGGCGAGTCGGTACCGAACCGACCGGGAACGGGCGCGGTACGAAGGCACCCCGCAGCGCGACCTCTTCCGCACGCTCCGCGAGCGATTCATCGCCCGCCACGCGCTCGGGGACGGCTGGTCGATCGACCTCGGCGCCGGTCCCGGCCGATTCACCCGCTCGCTCGGAGGGCCGCAGGGGCGGAGCGTCGCCTTCGACGTGTCGCGGGAGGCCTTACGCCACCCGGCGATGGCCGGGACGCTCGCCGTCGTGCGGGTCCGGGGGGACGCCCGGACCCCGCCGTTCCGCGCGGAGTCGTTCCGGACCGTCCTCGCGTTCGGGAACCTCCTCGGCTTCGCCGAAGACGACGGTCCGCGGGCGCTCGCCGCCGCGCGTACGCTCGTCGCGTCCGGAGGCCGCTTGTTGGTCGAGATCGCGCCCGGCCCGGGCGAGCGCTCCACGTACCTCGCCCGTCTTCCCCCGACGGCGTCGGCGCGACTGCTCCGGTCACCGGTCCGGGCCGTGGTGGGACGGGTCGGGGCCGAAGGCTTTCGGACCGAACCTCTGCGCCGCGCGACGCCCGGAAGTTTCGTCCGATGGACCGTCGACCAACTGACCGGTCCGGCGGTCCGGGACGGCTGGGTCGTGCGCGAGACCGTGGCCGTCGCGCCGTCGCTCGGTCCCGCTCTCGACCACATCGCGACCGTGCGCTCCGACCCGAAGGCGTGGTCGAATCTCCTGGACGTCGAGGAGACGCTCGGGCGCGCGCCCGAGCGGTGGCGGAGCGCCGCCGCGCTGTTGGTCGCCCTCGAACGACCTCCGCCGACCCAAGGCACTAAGTAGCCCTCCTTCCCACTTTACTGCCGTAGTCGAATGGCGAAAAAGCCGCCGGCGAAGACCCCTCCGCCCGCGACGCGCTCGGTGACGGTCCCCGGCCCCGAGGACCTCGAGATGGCCAAGGACGATGCGCTGCTCCAGCTCCGCATCGGGCGGTCGGCGCATCTGTACACGGTCGTGGTTTCGGCCGCGCTCGCCTTCGACGCCGTCCTCCTCTTGTTCTTCTACCCGAACCTGCCGACGCTGACGAGCTCCCAGAGCGGGTTCGCGGCGCTCGGCACGACGTTCTTCCTGTTGATCCCGGTCGCGGCCGGCGTCGCGATCGCGGTGATCGGACTCGTGTCGAAGTGGGAGGCGTTCCAGTTGTGGCCGTGGGAGGCCCACTTCTCGACGACGGTCGGCGCGTTGTTCGGCAACGTCGCGATCGCCGCGGTCTACGTCCTCCGGATCCTCGCGGTCTCTCCGTTCAACACGGCCGCCCTCTACCCGTGGATGTTCCCGGCCGCGCTCGCCGGGATCTCCACCGCGATGCTGGGCATCGTCCTGACGTGGAGCGGCTGGACGAGCCGCCAATGGGCGAGCGCGATCGCCGCGCTCCTGCCGATCGCGACGAGCGCATTCCTCTACTTCCACCCGCGCGGGACGAGCGGCGACTCGGCCGCCCTGGCGGTCGCGCTCCTACTGTCCGCGCTCCTCTACCAGACCTCGGGCTCGTTCCTCCACCTGATCTCGTCCGGCACCCGCGCCCACGAGCGCGAGCTGATCACGTCGGGGCAGAGCCGGCTGTTCCGGCTCGCCGACGAAGTGCGCCAGAAGGAGGCCGCCGTCCAGTTCCGCGAGAGCGCGCTCGTGAAGCGGGAGGCCGACGTCGAGAACGGCGAGCAGTCCCTCCGCCGCCAGAACGACGCCCTGACCGAGGCGAGGACCCAGCTGGACGAACTGGAGCAGGAGTACCGCACCCGCTCGGACGCGCTGATGCAGAACGAGCGGGAGTGGGCCGGGAAGATCGCGGAGATGGACGGCAAGGCCCGGTTGGTCGACGACCGGACGAAGTCGGTCGAGCTGCGCGAGCAGGAGGTCACCCGACAGGTCGCCCAGGTCGCCGCCCGCGAGGAGCGGATGGTCGCCCGCGAGGGCGAGCAGACCCAGCGGGACGTCGAGCTCGCCCAGCGGGGCCAGGAGGTCGACCGTCGATCGGTCGCCGCCACCGAGGCCGACGGCCGTCTCGACGGCCGCAAGAAGGAGCTCGACCAGCGGATGGCCGACCTGCTGCGGCGCGAGGCCGACGTCTCCGCGCGGGAGCGGGCCGGTGGCTCGGTCGCCTCCCCGGGGCGCTCGGACCTCTCCGAGCGGGAAGCCCGGCTGGCGCAGCTCAAGGCCGTGCTGGACGACCAGAACGCCACGCTCGGCCGGAAGTCGAAGGAGTCGGCCGAGAACGCGCGCACGGTCGCGGAGGCGATGCGGGGACTGGTCCAGAAGGAGGCGCAGCTGGCGTCGCGCGAAGCCGCGCTGCGGGCCCAGGAGTCGCGGCTCCAGGACCTGCTCAAATCGGCGGACGAACGCAAGCTTCAGTACGAGTCCGCGTCCAAGGACTACGAATCCCGGCTCACCGACCTGAACCAGAAGGGGGTCGACTTCGCCCAGAAGAGCACGGACTTGAGCCGGACGCTCAAGTCCGCCGAGGAACGGAGCGCGCAGTTGGACGCTCGCGAGCAGCGCCTGCGTGCGGCGCTCGGGGAGCTCGACGGGCGGGACCGGGCCGTCACCGCCCGCGAACGGGCCCTCTCGGCCACCGAAGCGGAAGTGAGCCTCCGCCGCCAGGCGATCGCCCGGACGGGCGACGTCGGCCTGGCCGGGTTGCCGGCGCTCGCGACGGCCCCCGGGACCGAACGCGCCGGCAGCGGCGCGGCTACGCCTGCGATCCGGGACCTCTCCTCCGCCTCCCCGACCCCGGACGCGCTCACCCCCGCCGCGGGCCGACGGTACCCGGATCGCCTCCCGACCGGAACGGCGCGCCTGGACGACCTCTTGCTCGGAGGGTTCCCGCCGAAGGGCCACGTGGTCCTCCTGGGCGACGCCTTCGTCGGAAAGGAGGTCGTCCTCTACGCGTTCGTCGCGGAGGGTTTGAAGCGCGGCGAACCGGCCGTCCTGATCACCGCCGCCCGGTCGCCGAACGAGGTCGCCGACAGCCTGGGCGTCGTGCTCCCCCAGTTCCTTGAGTACGAACAGATGGGGATGGTCACGTGGATTGACGCCTCGGGTTCCGGGACCCCCTCGAGCGACCGACGGATCGTCGTCAAGGGCTCGGACGACAAGGTCGGGATCCTCTCGAACCTCGTCAAGGTCGCGAAGCGGCTCGAGGACGAACGGAAGGGTCCGTTCCGCGTCGGGTTCCTGGGTCTCTCCGCGGTGCTCGCGCACGGGGACGAGCGCGCCGCCTTCTCGTTCCTCCAGAACGCGGTCGGGATCCTGAAGCCGCGGGATGCCCTGGCCGTCTACTCGCTCGAAGGGGGCGCCCTCTCCGAGGCTCAGGTCACGACGCTGCTCAGCCGCATGGACGGCGCCGTGGTGTTCCGCCAGGAGCGGGACAAGACGTTCCTGGCCGTCAAGGGATTCGGGGACGCGGAGACCCGCGACTGGGTCGAGGTCCGCGCCACGAACCGGGCATTGATCGTCGGCTCGTTCGCCCTGCAACGGATTCGGTAGCGGCGGACCACCGGCCCGCTCGGGGCCGCTCAGGCCGCGGGCTCCTCGTACTCCGATCGGTCGATCACGTGCGCGGGGCGGCCCCCGCGGAAGTAGCGCGCGAGGTTCTCGAGCGCGCGGTCGAGCGCGTACGCGTCGGCGCCGGAGCCGAACGCCGCGGAGTGCGGCGTGGTGACGCAGTTCGGTAGGCTCGCGAACGGGAACCGCGTGGTGAGGTGGCCGTCCGCGAACCCCTCCTCCCACCAGACGTCGATCCCCGCGCGGAACTCCGGATGGGCCGTCAGATGCCGGTAGAGCGCTTCCTCGTCCACAGTTCCGGCCCGCCCGACGTTGACGAACACCGCGCGGGGCCGCATCGAGGCGAACTGACGTGCGCCGATCGAACGGACGGTCGACCGGGTGAGCGGGCGGACGTCCACGACGGCGTCGCCCTCTGCCAGCGCCTCGTCCAATCGGTCCGCGCTGTAGACCGCGTCCACGCCCGCGGCGCTTCGGCCCGTTCGATTCACCCCCACCACGCGAACCCCGAACGGGCGCATGCGCAGCGCGATCTCGTGTCCGATCGCTCCGTACCCGAGGACCACGACGGTCTGACCGAACATCGGGTACTGGGCCGGCGGCGGGCGAAGCCGGCCGGTGGCGACCTGTTCGTGGCCCCCGCGCAGGTCCCGCGCGGCCGCGAGGAGCAAGGCGACGGCGTGCTCGCTCACGAACGGGGCGTATCCGCCGACATTGCCCGCGACCTCGATCGGGGCGGGGAATCGCGCGAACGGAACCCCGTCCACTCCCGTGTAGAGGGATTGGACGAAACGCAGCCGGGGCGTGCGGATCGCGCCGAACGCCCCGAGTTCGCGGCTAGGGGAGCCGAGCAGCATCGCCTCCACCGCGCCGAGCCGATCGGCCGGCGCGGCCGCCAAGTACGTCCACTCGACGTCGGGGAGGCGGTCGGCGACCCGACCGGGCAGTTCCGGTCGTTCCTTTAACGCGACCAGCAGGCGGGGCGACCCCGGCACGAACCCGCGGAAGACCCGGGGGGCATAGCGATTCGCCTCTCGAACCGGGGCGTTTTTAGGCGGACCCGACTCGCGGCGTCCGTGTGCCCGGTTGCCGGTCCACAGGTCGGGCGCCGTTGACGGCGGTCACGCTCGACCTCTGGCACACCCTGATCTACCTGCCGCCCGCGGCGGAGGAATCGTACCTCCACGCCCAGTCGGACCTCGCGACGATGACGTTGTCCGAGGCTCCCGTCCGGGCGGGACGGGCCGCCTTGGGCGAGGAGGAGCTTCGGCAGACGTTCGTGGAGGTCTACCAGGCCGCGGTTGACGCGTCCTTCGCCGGCCGCACGATCGCCCCGGGCGAGCAGTTTCGGATCGCGGCCGCGCGGGCCGGGCGGGACGCCCCGGCGTCGGAATACCTCCGGCGGCTGAAGCGCGTGATCGACGAGATGCCGTTCGGCCTCGCCGACGGCGCGCTCGAGTTCCTCGAGGGGCTCCGGCGCGCTGGGCACCGGGTCGCCGTGATCTCGAACACCGTGGGCGAGCCCGGCGCCTACCTGCGCCCGCTCCTGACCCGGTACGGGTTTGACCGGTTCGTGGAAGCGTACCTGTTCAGCGACGAGCTTCCGTGGACGAAGCCAAACCCGGTACTGTTCCGGGCCGCGCTCGACCGCCTGGATGCGACGCCGGACGAGGCGGTCCACGTCGGGGACGGCTGGGCGGACGTCGAAGGGGCCCGGGCGGCCCACCTTCGGGCTGCCGTTCTGTTCACCGGCCTCCACGAGTACGGCGCCCGGTACCACGAACTGTTCATGACCCACGGAGGAGGCCGCCCGTCCGCGGAGTACACGGCCACCACGCTCCGCGAGGTGGAGCGGTGGATCGGGCGGCTGCTTCCGGCGGGAGGGTGACCCGGGCCGTCACTCCTCGCCCATGTGGCGAGGCTTCGGCACCACGCGCGGCTGGTCGGCCACCGTGGGCATCCCGGTCTTGCCACGCACGATGTCGCAGTCCTTCCAGTTCACCCCGACCGTGACGTTCGGGAACGCGACTTTGAGCGTGTAGTTGGCGAGCTTCCCGACGACGAGCCCCTGGGAACCGACCACAAGGTTCGGGTTCATCACCGAGAGATCCCGGGTCAGGATCACGCGCGTCTGGCCAAACACCACCTGCTCGAGCTCGGACCGGTCCTGCATGGGAGTCGGTCGGTAATCCCTCCGGTCGATAATCCTAGCCGCGCCCCGGGCCCCGCTGGAAACAGGATCCGGCTGTAACGAACAAACGCCGTCGAAAAGAGGGATTATCTACCCGAACGCCGTGCGCCACCGTAACATGCCAGCTGCCGGCGATACCATGGAAACGGCCCACGGGATGCAGGAAGCACCGGTGATGAAGGAGGAGAAACCCGAGTGGTGGGCGAGCCCCGCCACGGTCGGTCTGATGGGGTTCGCGTTGACCACCATATTGGCCGGACTCTCGAATCTCCCCCTCCCGTACGGGGCCGGATTCGGGGTCGTCTCCACGCCCTCGGGCGGGGGGTCAAACTGGACGGTGTTCGGGATGGCGATCGCGTTCGGCGGAATCGCCCAGTTTGTGGCCGGCGTGATCGCGTTGCGGAAGGGCAACATGTTCGCCGGGTCCGCGTTCATCGGCTACGGCGCGTTCTGGATCGCGTTCACCCTGATGTTGAACAACTACGTTGGGGGCGCGCCGACGTCGACCGCGCTGTTCTACGGCGTCGCGGGGTTCGCGTTTGTCTGGATGATGTTCACGTTCGCGTTCATGATCAACGCCCCGAAGCACGGCTGGGGGATCACGGGCGTGTTTGTCTTCCTGTTCATCGCGTACATCCTCCTGGTCATCAAGTTCTACCAGATGGGCGGCGGCCACTCCATCGCCGACTGGGAGTCGTGGCTCGTCGGCAGCGAAATCGTCCTGACCGGCGTGGTGGCATGGTACGTCGGGATGGCGGACTTGACGAACTGGAACTACGGGCGGAAGGTGCTCCCCACCTGAGGGGGTTCCGCGCCCCGAGCCAACCCTTTCTCCCACCCTATTCTGACCGCTCCGTGGGTTGGACGTGAAATCTCGCCGAGACCCGACGGGCGCTCCGGCGAGACGTCAGCCGCGGAAACGTTCGCAAACGGTCGTAGGCCTCGACCTCGCGGGGTCGCCAAACCGGCGCACGGGCTTCTGCCTCTTGACAGCGGAGGGCGTGCTTTCGACTGCAGTGCTCGCGGACGACGAGGCGATCGTCACGCGGGTGGTGGGCTCAGCTCCCGACCTGGTCGTGGTCGACGCGCCGCTTTCGATCCCGCGCGGGCGGAGCTCGATCGAGGACCGAACCGGCCCGCACTTCCGCGCCTGCGACCTCGAGTTGCGCCGCCTCGGGATCCGGTTCTTCCCGATCACGCTCGGACCGATGCGGCTCCTGACGACCCGCGGGATCCGGATCGCGAAGCGGCTGCGCGCGGCCGGTCTGACGGTGCACGAAGGGTACCCGGGCGGCGCGCAGGACCTTCTCGGGATCCCGCGGAAGACGCAGGGCGTCGAGCGACTGCAGCGCGCCCTGGTGCGGCTCGGTCTCCGGGGGGACCTCGTGCGGGGCGCACGGACTCATGACGAGCTCGACGCTGCGACCTTGGCATGGGTCGCGCGGGAGTTTCTCGGCGGCCGGGGAGGGCTCGTCGGGGACCCCGCCGAAGGCCAGATGCTCCTGCCCGAAGGCGTCGGGGGCGACGGCCCCGGTCCTAGGCGCCGCTCGACGCCGTTCGTGCGTCCCGCCGGAGGAACAGCTCAAGGGCGGCGCGTACCAACACGACCGCGACCGCGAAGAGAACGAGGAGGAAAAGGTCGGCGCCGGGCCACTGCACGCCGACGGCCTCCCCGGCCCAGAACACCGAGAACGAGAAGATCACCGAGGTCGCCCCGAGCTTCAGCCAGGGGACTTTGATCCTCCGAATCTGTTCCCGAACCAGGAACGCACCCGCGACCAGCAGGGCCCCCGCCGTCAGCGCCCCCACCACGGCGGACCCTGCGTAGCCGGCCGCGGCGAGGGCGATCAGCACGACGACGGCCTCGGTCGCTTCCACGGCGCCGACCGTGAACCCGCCCGCGAATTGGACGACCCGGTGCGGGGGGGACACGGGCGCGCCCGGGTGGAGGGCCGCCGCCCGCGCGCGCCGGAACGTCCGAAGGGTACTTCGGAAGAGGAACACGCCGAACGCGGCCAGGACGATGGCCGATGCCCAGAGGAGGACGGAGTGCGGAAGTGCGACCAGGGCGGCCCCGAACGCGACGGCGACGAGCGCGACGGTCGCGGTGCCGGCGATCGCGCCGGCCGCGCCGTGGCGCAGGCTGGTCGCGTCCGCCCCGAGCGCGAACACCAGCGCGACGACCTCGGTCATCTCGAGCAGCGTGATCAAGAAGGCGACCACGAGCGCCGGCAGGTACAGAACTCCCAGGCCCGTCATCCGCCTCCGGCGGGGACGCGCGCCGGATTATGGCTTGGTCCCCCCGAACGTCCGGGGCTCAGACGTAGGTGAAGTGCGTCACGCGGGCGCGCAGGACGGGCAGGCGCGCATGGACCGCGTCGAGGAGCGCGACCAACTCGGTGCGCCGGAATCGGCCTCTCCATTCCAACGTCAACGAGTGGCTCCGCTCGCGGTGCACGCGTCGGACCACCGCGTCGAGCCGGTTCCCCTCCGACCCGGAAAGCCGGACCGAAAAGGAGCGGGCCGCGTCGACCGTCTTCCACTGCGCGTTCTCCAGCGCCCGCAGCAGGTGACCGACCGGTTCCCGCGGGCCGCGGTGCGTCCGCTCCGGCAGGGGCAACCAACCCCCCGGTTCGGCCTCCCAGTGGTCCACCTGCCGAAATCCTCGGGCGCTCAGCGCATGCAACAGCAGGGCCGTGGTCCGGAGGACGCCCTCACCGCCCACGACCTCCTGCTCCTGGAAGAACGCTTCCAACCGGCGAAAGACGTCGGCCGGAGGGACCGCGAGCCGCTCGTGTTGCAGGTCCACCTCCACTACGACTCGCGAGAAGAACTGGGGCGTCGCGCGTCGGCCCCGCGATCGGAAGATCGTTCCTCCGAGCAGCGTGTTCGGCCCGCTGAGGCCCGGGGCGGC
>JASHPZ010000048.1 GCA_030037815.1 Thermoplasmata archaeon
CGGCGGCGGCGGAACATCAGCACCGCGGCGATGAGCCCGATCAGGACCAGCACGACGAGGACGCCGATCAGCCAGTACGGGATCGAGGTGCCCGCGGGGCACTGGCTGTACGAGCAGCCGGCCTGGGTCGAGGTGGCCGACGTGTTCGGGACGAAGCCGGCGGCCACGACGGTCACGAGCATCGCTACCGCCAACCCGACGGGAACGATGCGGCGACCGGGCGTCTTCTCTCCCATGAACACAGGACGCGCGCGTCCCGTGACCGAGCATGCGGGCCTTCCTATGTAAACCTGACGAGTAATTTTGGTTATGAACGTCAGGGCCGGGGCCGTGGGGCGGACCCTGGACCGGGTCGCGGGCGGCTAGATTTTGAAGCCGACGCGACTCGCCCGGACGGGTCCGCGTTGGCGTTCTCGTACACCTACGTGTTCGTCGCCCTCCTGGTCGCCTACATGGCCTACTCGGTGTGGGCCCGCCTCGACGCCCGGTACCCGGTCGTGGGCGCGCTCCTGCTCCTCCTGGTGGCGGGCGGTTTCGAGGCGGCACGGGAGTTCCACACCGCCGAGCTGCTCGCGAGCTACGTGGTCCTCCTGCTCGGGGGGGGGCTGATCCTCCTGTGGATCGAACACGTCCGTTCGGGACCGACTCCGGAGCCCCCGTCAGGGAGTTCCGCCCGGGCGGTGGGCGAAGCGGCCGAGACGCCGAAGGAACGGTAGGGGGCGCCCGAGGAGCCCCTCGATCGCTTCGAGCAGCCGGCGGTCCCCGTCGTCGATGCTGTGGGTGAGCAGCACGAGGAGCACGAACACCCCGCCGATGGCGAGGGCGATCGGCGGAAGCATCCAGTACGTGACCCGAGCGCCGAACAGCGCGAGGAGCACGGTCGCCGGGAGGAACGTGGCGAGGAGCGGGGTGAGGTACGCGCGCCGGAACGGGTGGACGCCGCGGGCGAGCGCGAGTTCGCCCAGGCAGAGCGCGGTCCAGGTGAGGTTCGCGGCGCTCCACGCGACCGCCGCCCCGACGTACCCCCAGGCCGGCACCAGCGCGAACGCGACGCCCAGGTCGACCGCCGCGGCGGTCACCCCGTTGTACGCCTGGAGGCGCGCGTCCCCGAACGCCACCTGGGCGGGGGCGGCGGGACCGAGGAGCGCGGTGACGAAGGCGGCCGCGCTCGTGATCTGCAACGGCACGAGCACGTGGGTGTAGCCGCTCCCGTAGACGAACCCGAGCGAGCGGGCCGGCAGCAGCGCGAACACGAGGACGAACGGGAGCGAGAACAGCACGATCCATTTCGTGACGGTCGCGTAGGTGAGCGCGATCGACGCCCGGTCGCCCCGTCGGAGGTACCCCGCGGCCACGGGCAGGAAGATGAATCCGGCCGCCCCGACCCCGACCTGCAGCAGCCGGGCGAGGGTCAGGGACGCGGTGTACGTCCCGACCTCCCCGCTGTGGTAGATCCCGAGGACGAGGGTGTCGCCGGTGCCGATCAGGCTCGCCATCACGCCGACCAGGAACAACGGCGCGGCGAGCCGAAGGAGCGGGCCGCGGGCGGCCGGGGCGCCGGGGCCGGACCCGAGCCGTCGCGGGATCCGGCGGACGGCGTGCACCCCGAGCCCCGCGAGCGCGAGCGCGTTCGCGAGCGCGTAGGCGACCAGGGCGCCGGTGAACGTGAGCCCGAACGGGCTCAGCCAGAGCGCGACCAGGAATCCGAGGAACAGCGCCGGGTTCAGGATCAGGACGAAGACGGCGTTCGGCCAGGCGTCCTCGAACCCTTGGAAGACCGAGGCGATCAGCGCCTGGAGCACCGCGCAGGCGACGGCGACCGGGAACAGCTCGAGCGCGGTGGTGATCTCGGCGGAACCGAGCGCGCGTCCGATCGGCCCGGCGAGCGCGAACAGGAGTACGGCGGCCGTCGCCGCCGACCCGGAGCCGTAGAGGAACGTCGTCCGCACGATCGTCCGCCGCTCGGCGTCCGACGGGGCGTACGCGACGCTGCGGGCGACGGCGCTCGGGAGGCCGAGGGTTCCGACGGCGGCGAGCACCCCGACGATCGAGAGCCCCAGCGAGAAGGCGTTCCAGTCCGCGATCGAGATCGCGCGGACGAGGAGCACGCGGGTGAAGAACCCGAGCGCGACGAAGAGCAGGGTCGCGACCAGGATCAGCGCGGTCCCGCGGGTCACCGACGCGAGGCCGTCCCGCACGTCCCGGTCGTCCGAAGTTGCCAAGCCCGCGCCCGCCGGACGGCTGCGCCGCCGGTGTAATAGAATGCGCGTTGAAGGCGCACGTTTGTTAAGGGCGGTCGGCTCCGTTGGGCGTGAGCCCCCCCGGACCGGCGGGCGCGGAGTGGGCCGTCGCGCTGGTCGCCTGGGCCGCCGCGACCGCGCTCGTGGGCGACGGCGTCCGCTGGCTCGGCGCGCGGTGGGTCCCGTGGTGGCGCACGCGCGACCCAATCGAGCGGGCCCTCCTCGCGTTCTACCTCGGCGGCGCGGCCGTGTTCCTGATCGCGGCCGTCTCGGTCGGCGCGTTCGCGCTGCCCGTCCTCCTGGCCGCGGTCGCGCTCGGGGCCGTGCTCGCCGGAGTTCGGCTCCGTCGGGGGTCGGCGGTCCGCGACCTCGGCGCGATGGCGGTCGGGCTCCGGCGCCCCGCGGCGCTGGTCGCGGTGGGCAGTGCGGTCGCGCTCTTCGCCTTCGAACTCGCGGTCGCGCTCCCCGTCGCGACCGGCAACACGTTCGACTCGAGCGTGCTGACGCTGTTCACCGCGATCCTCCGTCACGGCGGGTCGCTGCCCATCTCGCTCGTGCCGTACTCGAGCGGCGGCATCCTCTACCCGCAGGGCGCGACCGCCTGGTTCGGGTGGGCCGAGCTCCTGTTCGGGCTGCCCCCGGCCCGCACGAGCCTGCTCGTCACCCCGCTGTTCTTCGCCCTCGCGCCCCTCTCCGGCTACGTCCTCGGCCGCCGGCTCTTGGGGACCGAGGCCGCGGGCGCCGCGTTCGCCCTGGCGCTCGCGGCGCTCGGCCCGGGGTCGCGGGCCCTCGTCGGGGGCAGCAACGACCTCGTGCTGAGCGTGCCGCTGGTGCTCCTCCTCGCCGCGCAGCTCCCGACGTGGATGGCCCGAGCTCCGCTCGCATGGGGGGACGCCGCAGGCTTCGGGCTCTTGGCCGGCTACTCCGCGGCGATCAACCCGACCGGCGCGGAGTGGCTGTTGCCGACCGTGCTCCTGGTCGGCCTCGCAGTGTCGGACGCGGGCGTCCGCGCGCGGCTCGCGACCTTGGCCCGCTGGGCCGCGGCCGTCGCGGCGGCGCTCGTCGGGATCGTCCCGAATCTCTACGTCCTCTACCTCGGACGCTCGGTACCCGGATTGCCGCCGGGGGCGGGTGCGCCGCCGGGCGGGACGAGCAACGCGCTCGCCGCCTCCGCCTTCGTCCCGCACGTGGACCCGTTCCTGCTCGGGGCGGGCGACGTCGCCCTTTCCTCCGTCCCCGCCCTCCGGCTGGAGCTGATCGTCCTGCTCGTGGCCGGCGCGCTCCTCCTGATCGTGCGACGACCGAAGGTCGAGGCGGGTTTCCGCGGGCTGGTCCTCGTCGGGGGGTGGGTGCTGGTCGGGCTCCTCGCGCTCCTGGTGGCGGCGGGGGGGGGCGACCGGGTCCTCGCCGCCGTCGCGAATCTCACGAACGCGGACGAACTGACGTTCTGGCTGTTCCTGCTCTACGGGTTGGTCGCGGCGGTCCCGCTGGCGTACGTCCTGTCGCGCGCGTCCGAGGCGTTCTCCGAAACGTCCGTGCCCGTCGCCGAACCCGCCCGGGCGGCGCGGCGGTCCACGACAAAGTGGCTCGCGCCCGCGCTGGTCGCCGCCGCACTGGTGGCGCCCGGTCTGATCCTGACCCCCGTCCAGCTCGCGCCGCAGCTCCGGTCGACCTACGACGACTTCTCCTCCGTTTCCGCCGCGGACTTCGCCCTGCTCGCGTACGCCGGCGCGCACCTGCCCGCCGGCGCCCGCGTCCTGGTCGCCCCCGGCAGCGTCGCCGAATTCCTCCCCGGCTACGCGGGCGCGGTGGTCGTCCTCTATCCGATGACGACCGGATGGCCGTGGGCGAACGCGAGCTACCTCGCGGTGGTCTCCGACCTGACGAACGGGACGATGCCGCCCGCCGGGCTCGCCGACCTGAACGCGCTCGCGGTCGGCTACCTCATGGTGACGCAGCGGAACACGGTCCTCTGGCCCGCCTTCTCGCCCGCGCCCCTCCTCAACGCGAGCGGGACGTTCCCGATCGCGTGGCACGAGGACGACGCCTACCTCTTCGCCTACACCCCGTCGGGGTGAGCCGGGCGCGTCCGACCTAGACGAACTCGTCCAGGACCTTCTCGCCGCCGCGGATCCCCGCCGTCTGGAGGGCGAGCGGCCCTGCCTCGAGCACCTTCTCGAGGTCCTCGTACGTCGGCCGGTCGGTCTGGTAGAAGAGCCCGATCGGGATCTTGTCGCCCCACTCGAGCGCGCGCTGCCACGCCTTCACGATGTCCGAGGGGTCGTGGCCGGCGCTCTCGAGCTTGTAGACGCGCTGGCGGAAGAAGTCGAACGTGTTCAGTTTGTTGTAGGTGACGCACGGACTGTAGACGTCGACGAACGAGAACCCCTTGTGCTGGATGCCGCCCGCGACCAGGTCGGCGAGCTGCTTCACGTCGCCCGAGAAGCCCCGGGCCACGTACGTCGCGCCGCTCGCGAGCGCGAGGGCGACCGGCTCGATCGGGTTCTCGATGACGCCGTCGGGCGTCGACTTGGTCTTCTGCCCGAGGCTCGACGTCGGGCTCGCCTGGCCGGTCGTGAGCCCGTAGATCTGGTTGTCCATCGTCACGTAGGTCAGGTCGACGTTCCGGCGCATCGCGTGGACGAAATGGCCGGCCCCGATCCCGAACCCGTCCCCGTCGCCGCCGGTCGCGATGACGGTCAGGCCGTGGTTCGCCCACCGGATCCCCTCGGCGACCGGGATCGCGCGACCGTGGATCCCGTGGAAGCCGTACGAGGAGAGGAAGTGCGGGAGGTTCGACGAGCAGCCGATCCCCGAGACGACCACGACGTTGTGGCTCGGGATCTTGAGCCGCTTCACCGCCATCTCCACCGCGGCGACGACGCCGAAGTCGCCGCAGCCCGGACACCAGGTCGGTTTCGTGTCCGATTTTCCGATCAGCGGGAGGGGCGTGCCCATTGCGGGGGCCGTGGTGGCCGACACGTTACATCACCTCGAGCGCCCGCGCGACGATCTCGTGCGGGAAGAACGGCTCGCCGTCGTACTTGAGGAGGCGCTCGGAGAGGTAGAGGCCGGTCTCGGCCCTCAGGTGACGGCCGAACTGGCCGGAGAAGTTCCCCTCGACCAGGAGGGTCTTCTTCGTCCTCTGGAACGCGGCCCGGACCGCGGATTCGGAGAGGGGGTGGACCGCGGGGAACGCGAGGAGGTTGGTCGACTTTCCCTGGGCGGCGAGGACGACCATCGCGTCGCGGATCGCTCCGACGGTCGAGCCCCACGCCACGAAGGTGAGGGGGGCGTCGGCCGGGCCCTCCCAGCGAGGCTCCGGTACTTCGTGCGCGAGGCCGGTCAGCTTGCGCATTCGCTTGTCCATCATCTTCTGCCGCTCCAGGATGTACTTGGGAATCCCGGCCTTGATGTCCGAGATCAGGTGTCCGTGCTCGTCGTGCTCGTCCGAGCCCGCCACGAACTGGAGGCCGGGCTGGCCCGGGATCGCGCGGGGGGAGACGCCGGACTCGGTGTACTGGTAGCGGAGGTACTCGTGGCCGTTCGGCTGCACGGTGAAGAGGCTCGGCACCTCGACGTTCAGGTCGATCTCCGCGCGGTCGACCGTGAAGAAGTTCTCGGAGAGGTGGAGGTCGCTCGCGACCAGGATCGGCGTCTGCCACGACTCCGCGAGCTCAAACGCCCGGACGGTCGCGCGGTACGCCTCGGCCGGGTCCGCCGGGGCGAGGATCGCGCGGGGGAACTCGCTCTGGCCCGCGCCGAGCATCAGGTTCAGGTCGCCCTGCTCCGTCTTGGTCGGGACGCCGGTGGACGGTCCGGCCCGCTGCGACTCGACGACGACCAACGGTGTCTCCGTCATTCCGGCCATCCCGAGGGCTTCGACCATCAGCGCGAACCCGCCGCCGCTCGTCGCGGTCATCGACCGGACGCCGCCGAACGACGCGCCGATCGCCATGTTGATCGCCGCGAGCTCGTCCTCCGCCTGCTTCACGACGACGCCGAGCGTGTGCGCGTGCGCCGCCATCCAGTGCATCACCGAGGACGCGGGGGTCATCGGGTACTGCGCGAGGAACTTGCAGCCGCCTGCCGCGGCGCCCAGCGCGATCGCCTGGTTGCCGTTCATCAGGAGCTTCGGCGCGCCCTTCTTCGACACGGCGTTCGGGACCTGCCCCGCGGCCTTCTCCGCGGCGCGGTATCCGGCCTCGCTGGCCCCGAGGTTCCAGTCGACGATCTCGCCGGACTTGCGCCCGAACGAGTCGCGCAGGACCTCGTGGAGCATGTCGAGCGGGAGCCCGGCGAGGTAGGCGGCCCCGCCGATGCCGCCCGCGTTCTGCAGGATCGACTGGCTCGTGTACTTGCGGGCGATCTCGAGCGTCGGGACCGGGACGGCCCGGACCCCCGCCGGGAGCTCGCCGTCGGCGACCGCGAACTTCTCGGGGTCGAACACGACGGCGCCACCGCGGCGGAGTCCCGGCGCGTGGATCTCGACCGTCGCCTTGTCGAGCGCGTAGAGGATGTCGGCCCCGTCGCCCTGCGAGTGGGGCCGGGGGTCGGCGGCGCGGGCCTGGAACCAGACGTGGCCGCCGCGGATGACCGATTGGTAGGCGTTCAGGCCGAACGTGTGCCAGCCGAGCCGCGAAAAACAACGCGCGAGGGACTCGCCGATCGAGGCGATCCCGTCGCCGGCTTGGCCGCCGACGCGGACCGCGATTTCACTCATGTCCGTTTCAGTTTCCGACTGTATTAATGGGTTCCCCCGGAGGAGGCCGGCACACCTAAGAACCGGACGTCGCGTGCCCCGTTTCGTGACCGAGACGGTCCGCGTCCGGCTCTTCGCGACCGCCCGGGAGGCCGCGGGGACCGCGACCCTCGAGTGGCCGGTCCCCGCGGGCGGGATGACCGCGGACGCGCTCCTCGCCGCGCTCGCGCAAGCGTACCCGCGGCTCCGCCCGACGTTCCGGGCGGCGCGGTTCGTCCGCAACGGCGCGTACCTCGCGTCGACGGCGGAACGGGTGCGGCCGGGCGACGAGTTCTCCGTCCACCCCCCGTACGGCGGGGGGTGACGCTGTGAGCGTCCGCCTTTCGGACCGGCCGCTCCGGGTCGCCGCCGCCTATCGGGAGCTCGAAGGTCCGGGGCTCGGTGGCATCGTGGTGTTCTCCGGCCGCGTTCGACCGGACCGTGGCCGCGCGGGGCGCGTCACCGCCCTCGACTACGAGGTCGACCGCGACCTCGCGCTCGAGGGCCTGCGCACGATCGCGTCCCACGTGGTCCGCGCGTTCGGGGCGCGGCGCACGGTCGTCTGGCACCGCGTCGGGCGCGTACGGGTCGGCGAAGTGGCGGTGGTGGTCGGCGCGGCCTGCGCGCACCGGGACGCGGCGTTCGGCGCCGCGCGCTACCTGATCGAGGAGCTCAAGCGGTCGGTCCCGATCTGGAAGACGGAGCGAGCACGATCCGCGCGTCCACCGCGACCACGCCGTCGCCGGACGCCCGCACGATCATCGGGTTCAGGTCGAGCTCGGCGACCTCGGGCACCTCGACCGCGAGCTGCGAGATCCGCTCGATCGCCTCGGTGAGCGCGTCCACGTCGCTCGGGCGCTCCCCGCGGACGCCGGTCAGCAGCGGATACGCCTTCACCGACTCGATCATGTGTCGCGCGGAGAGCGCCCGCAACGGCGCGAGCCGGAACGTCACGTCCCGCAGGACCTCGACGTAGATCCCGCCCATCCCGAAGACGACGATCGGCCCAAAGCTCGGGTCCCGCTGGACCCCGATCAGGACCTCCTTGCCCCCGACGATCTGCGCCTCGACCTCGAACCCCTCGATCCGGGCGGTCGGGGCGGTCGCGGCCAGGCGGACGTGCATCCGGTCCCACGCCGCGCGGAGCCCCGCCGCGTCCTGGATTCCGAGCGCGACGCCCCCGACGTCGGTCTTGTGCGAGATGTCCGGCGAGGCGACCTTGAGCACGACCGGGTAGCCGACGGACTCCGCCGCCCGCTCGGCCTCCTCGCGGGTCGTCGCGTGCGCGACCTTCGGGAACCGGATGCCGTACGCGCGCAGGAGGTCCCGCGCGGCGTACTCGGGGAGCACGGTCGTCCCCGCGGCGCGCGCCCGGTCGATCGTCGCGCGCACCGACGGGCGGTCGACGGAGAACTGGACGACCTCGGTGCGGGGCCGGGTGAGCCACGCCCGGTATCGGGCGAGGCTGCCCAACCCCTGGACCCCCTCCTCGGGGAACGTGAACGTCGGGATGCCGTGCTCCTCGAGCGCCTCAACGTCGGAGGAGAGGTCCGTCAGGCCGAACAGGCACGCGACGATCGGCTTCGTCGACCCCTCCTTCGCGGCGAGCAGCGCCTGGGCCACCGAGGCCCCGGTCATCGTGCCGGTCGGCGTGGCGATCACGAGGGCGGCGTCGATCGTCGGGTCGCCGAGGAGCGTCGTCAGGGTGTCGCGGTAGTGGTCCGCGCCGACGTCGGCTGTCATGTCGAGCGGGTTCGCGACCGAGGCGATCGACGGGAGCGTGCGGGCGATCGTCTGCGCGGTCGCCGGCGGGAGGGGCGGGAGCTCGAGGCCGTTCCGCGTCGCCGCGTCGGCCGCGACGATCCCCGGCCCGCCCGAATTGGTGAGGATGACGAGCCGCGGCCCCCCGAGCGAGAGGCCGGACGCGAAGATCTTCGCCGTCCGGAACAGGTCGCCGAGCGTGTCCGAGCGGAGCACGCCCGCCTGGGCGAACAGCGCGTCGTACAGCTGGTCGCGGCCCGACTGCGCGAGCGAGCCCGTGTGGCTGCGGGCGGCGCGCTCGCCGGCCGGCGTGCGGCCGCTCTTGATCACGAGCACCGGCTTCTGTTCCGTGACCTCGCGGGCGGCCTCGAGGAACTTCCGGCCGTTCGCGAGGCTCTCCACGTAGAGCAAGATCACCTGGGTCGCGGGGTCGCGCGCGAGCGCGGGCAGGAGGTCGTTCTCGTCCACCCCCGCGCGGTTCCCGACGGAGACGAATCGCGAGAACCCGATCCCCTCCTCGATCCCGTACTGGAGGATCCCGGCGCCGAGCGCCCCGCTCTGGGAGACGAAGGCGATGTTGCCGGACGGCGGGAGGCTGCCGCTGAAGGTGGCGTTCAGGCTGACCGCGGGGTCGGTGTTGAACACCCCGAAGCAGTTCGGCCCGACGACGGACATCCGGTACTTCGCCGCCCGGGCGACCAGGTCGGCTTCGAGCGCGACCCCGGCCCCTCCGACCTCGCGGAACCCCGAGGAGATGACGACCACCCCACGGGTGCCTCGGGCGCCGAGCGCGTCGATCGTCGCGCCGACGGACGGGGCGGGCACAATCACGACCGCGAGGTCCGGCGCCTCCGGCAGCGACGCGACGTCCGGGTAGCACCGCACGCCCGAGACGCTCTTCCACGAGGGATTGACCGGATAGACGACCCCCTGGAAGCCCGCGGCGAGGATGTTGCGGAACAGGCTCGTCCCGACGCGGCCCGGCCGGTTCGAGGCGCCGATCACCGCGACCGACGCGGGCCGGAACAGTTCGTCCAGCTCGACGGAGCGGCCGATCGGCATGCCCGGGACCGCCGGCCATCCGGCTTCGCGTTATATAGCGTGGCGCGGTCGAATCTGCATGAGCGGCGGCGGAGCGCCCCCGGGCACGCGACCGACCTCGTCTCCCTCCCACGCGGGCGGCGGTGCGCCGCACGGCGGCCGCGGCGTCCTGCAGCGGATGGACAAGGGCCAGGTGCGCCACGTCGTCGCGGTCGGCAGCGGTAAGGGCGGCGTCGGTAAGTCGTCCGTGACCGCCCTGCTCGCGGCCGAGCTGCGGCGGCGGGGCCGCACCGTCGGGATCCTGGACGCCGACATCACCGGCCCGTCGATCCCGAAGCTCCTCGGGCTGACCGGTCCGCTGACCGACCGCGGCGAAGGGATCGAGCCGGCCGTGTCGCGCGTCGGGATCCCGGTCGTCTCTTCTCAGTTCATGGTCGAGGACGAGCAGACGCCGGTGATCTGGCGCGGTCCGCTCGTCACGCGGCTCATCACGCAGTTCTTCGGTTCGGTCCACTGGGGAGCGCTCGACTACCTCCTCATCGACATGCCGCCCGGGACGAGCGACGTGCCGTTGACCGTCTTCCAGACGATTCCGATCGACGGGATGGTGTTCGTCCTGACGCCGCAGGACCTCGCCGCGCTGATCGTGAAGAAGGCGATGAACATGGCCCGCGAGCTCCACGTCCCGCTCCTGGGCGTGGTCGAGAACATGGCGTGGATGCGGTGCGCGCACTGCGGCGAGAAGACGGAACTGTTCGGGCCGAGCCGTGTCGGGAAGGTCGCGGAGGAGTACGGCGTGCCCGTGCTCGCCCACCTGCCGGTCGTCGCCGCCGTGTCGGAGCTCGCCGACGCGGGACGCCTCGACGAGCACGTCGCGCCCGAGGTCGCCGAGTTCGGCGCGGCGTTCGAATCCGCGGTCGAGAAGGCTACCCAGAGCTCGATGACGGTCCTGTAGTCCGCCGTAGCTCGCGGAACGGGATCGACTCGACCGGGATGCTGCGGCGCCCGAGCGCCGCGGAGAGGCCGGGGAGGTGGGCGTCGCCCACGACGACGGCCAGCCGGCCGTACCCCTGCCCGCGGAGCGACGCGAGACGCTCCGCCATGTGCTCGTTCCGGTCGTCGATCAGCACGCGGGCGATGGTCGGGCTCGCGCGCCGGATCTCCGAGGTGAACGCCGCGGGGTCCTCGGTGTACCGGTCCATCTCGTGCTCGACGACGCGCGCCGGCACGAACAGGCCGACCACCGCACCGACGAGGAGCGCGACCCGCTCCTTGAACGGCATCGTCCGTACGAGGTTGAGCAGCGTCTGGCGGATCGGGTCGTCGATCAGGAACACGGGTAGCTGGCGCTCGCGCGCGACCGAGACGGCGACCTTCATCTCGGCGCCGGGGGTCCCACCCCCGATCTCCGCGCCGAGCCGCTTCTGGATGAGCCCCCACAGGCGGGCGAACAGCGGAACGCCGCTCCGGCCGCCGCGCGCCGCGTCGCCCTCGGCGAAGAGGGCCTGCGCGCGCTCCGGGTCGAGCTCGACCGCGACCCCGTCCAGCACCCGGCCGCCCAGCGTCGAGCGGAGCGGGACGGCGAGGTCGACCATGTGGGCCGCCCCGATGAGGAGGACCGGCGACTCGGTCGTCCGGGCGAACACGCCGGCGCCGACGCGCGTCGTCCCTCTTGTAGGTTCACGCCGAGCGGGCGCCGCGCGGGCCCGCGCACAAACCCCCAAATAGGGGAGGCGGGTCGGCGGGCCGATGGCGTGGACCCTCTTCTCGGTCCCGAGCGCGAAGCGCTCCGAGCTCGACGGCGTGCTGAAGGACGACGTCCTCTCCCGCCAGAGCCAGAAGGTGCGCGACGCGGGCGCGATGGGCGGGCCGTCGGACGCGACCTACGTCCTCCTCGAGGGCAGCGCGGACGCGATGAAGCGGGCGGACGAGCTCCTCGGGCCGGTCGGGACGAAGCTCCCGGGCGCGGACGCAGAGGCGCTCTACCGTCGGTTCAAGGACGAGGAGGAGGCGGCCTCCGCCGGGATGGGCCTCTTCTTCACCGAGGGCTGAACCGCCCTCACTCGTTGGACGCCGCGTGGGACGGCTCGACGTCGTCGCCCCCGCCGAACACGCGCTGGCACGCTTGGTAGAACGGCTCCATCCCGGTCGACTCCTTCGCGCTGGTCGGCAGGAGGCTCGTGGACGGGCTCATGGTCGAGATTGCGCGGAGGAGCTCCGTCGAGAGCTGGACGTCCGGGGTCGGCGTGTCGCGGCCGACGGCCTCCTCGAGCACGTCGGGCTGGTCCGACCACGCGATCACGTCCGCGAGCTGCGCGGGCGAGAGCAGGTCCGCCTTCGCCAGCACGTTGACGGTCGGGAGCCGGAAGCGGAACTCGACGTTCGCGCTCAGGAGGAGCAGCGAGACGAACCCGCCCGGCGTCCGAGCGAGCGCCGGGTCGAACAGGAACGCGAGGACCGACCGGTCGCCGCTCAGGGCGTCGACGATCGCCTTCGACGCCTCGCGGAACGCGAACAGCTCGACCTGGCCCGGCGTGTCGACCAGAACGTAGTCCGACTTGAGCTCCTGGACCGCCTGCCGGACCTCGAAGATCTTGAGCGCGATCATGTCGGCGGCGGCGACCTGGGCGCCGTTCGGACCGAGGCCGTACTCCTCCTGGAGGTCGGAAAGCCGCACCCACTCGCGGATGTCGATGTCCGGCTGGAGGTCGTCCCCCTCGATCCCCGGGTCGAGGTTGACGACGGTCGTGTCGAGGCCGGTCGACTTCATCCACTCGGCGAACGCGCGGACGAACGACGACTTCCCGGCCCCCGCGGTGCCGGTGAAGTAGACGGTGCCCGGCTCCTCCATTCACTTCTTCCCAGAGGCCTGGCGCATCCGCTGGAGCTCGGTCGAGACGGCGTGGAGGAACTTCGCCTTCGAGGTCCCGGCCCGCTTCGCCACCTTCACGCGGCCCCGGTAGACGTACGGGCGCCGCGGGTACTCCTTGCCGACCTCGACCTCCGCGCGGTAGCCGAGCCGCTTCGCGGCCGCGACGATCTCCTCGGCCGTCGGCTCGACCAGCGCGTCGCCGTCGGGCACGCGCCGGCCGCCCGAGCGCGGGACCGCCTTCTCGAGGTAGGTCGGGTAGACGTAGAAATGGTCGGGCATCGCGCCCTCCCGAAGACGGTCGGGCCCTACGCGGCGGGCGCCGCGACCCGCACGCCGTTCAGGATGCCGTCCTGGCCCGGCCGCGAGCGCACCCGCACGAGTCCGAGGTCGGTCTCGAGAATCGCGCCCTTCGTGATGATGTTGCGCTGGACGAAGTTCGGGTTGGCGGGGTTCTCCCGCACGGTTACGACCTTCGCGCGCTGCATCTTCTTGGTTGCGGGGTCGAACACGTTGATCGTCGTGGTCGTCAGGATGCGGAGCTTCCGGTTCCCTCCGCGGACGCGGTAGGTCTTCACGGTCCCCGCGCCGATCGTCGCGGTCTGGAGCTCGCGGCCGATCTCGTTGCGGCGCTTCTTGCGAATGGGGCGGAGGCGTCCGCCCGAGCGCTTGCGACGCGAGCGGCCCTGCCAAATCCCCATGGTGCCTCGGCGGAGGGCGCTCGAGCGGGGTGGTCTATATGACCTTTATCCGGGCGCGGCCGATTCTCGAGAGCTCGAATCCGCCCGAACTCCCGGCCCTGCCGTCTACGGGGCGTGCGGTCACGTGAGCCCGCTCCTCCGAACTCAAATGACGTAAGGCTCGACGGGACAGCGTTACCCCTCGTCGCGCGCGGCGCCCACCACAATCGTCGACGGCGTCCTCTTCCACCGCTCCGTCGCGCGGTAGCCCGAGGTCCCGGGGCGGTCACTCTCGTGCGCCACCTTCCCGCGTCGCCGCGCGCTCGGCCCGTTCTCTGCGGCGGCTCAGGTAGAGCCCGACGAACGCTCCGACAACTCCCCCGGCCACCGCCGCCACTCCTGCCGCCAGGTAGAGTTCGACCGGCGTTGGTTCGTGACCGGAGCTCCCGGACTCGGGAGCGATCACCGACACGGATGTGCTGCCCGTCGCGTTCCGGCCCAGCCCGTCGATCACGTTCACAGTCGGCCGGAACTCCCCGGTCCCCGTCGGCCGGCAGCTGAACGACGTCGCGGTCCCTGCCGACGTCGCGCATCCGGTGGGCAGACCTCCGAACGCGACCTGGAGCGGAGCGGCGCCCCCGCTCACGATCGCGTAGAACGTCACGTTCTCCCCCAGCGTCACGTTCGCCGGTACCGCGAAGAACGCGAGCACCACCGGGGCCGGGGGCTCGACTGGCGGGAGCGCGGCCACGTCCACCGGGATCGTCCGGGAGGCGTGGGCCCCCACCCCGTCGGTCACGGTCAGGTTCACGCTGAAGTTCCCGGCGACGTTCGGCGCGCAGCTCAGCACAGGGGCGTTGAGCGAGACGCATCCCGACGGCAGTCCACGGTAGGCATACCTGAGCGGACCCGCCCCACCGGTCACGCTCGCTTCCAGCACGAGGGTGCCGTTCACCTCCACCTGCGGCGTCTCGTCCTCGAACGACGCGACTTCGACCGGGCCGTTCACCGTGAGCACCGCCCAAGCGGACTCCCGGACCCCGAACCCGTCCGTCACTGTCCCTTCCACCACGTACGTTCCGGCCGCGGTCGGCGCGCAGGAGAACGCCGAGCCGTTCACGGACGCGCACCCGGGGGGGAGACCGGCATACGCGTAGGTCCACGGGAGCGCTCCGCCCTGCGCGGACCAACTTACGTTCACGGGGAAGTCCACGTCGGTCGCGGCGGGCGTCAGGGTGAGGGCTCCTGTCGACAGCGCCGGGACGAGGGAGACGCTCGTGTTCGCCGTCGCGGTGTAGCCGAGCGAGTCACGTACCGTGACCGTGATGGAGAACGTCCCGTTCCCGGTCGGGGTACAGCTCCACGCCGCGAGCTCCTCGGAGGCACAGCCCGCGGGGAGTCCCGAGTACGCGTACGAGTACGGCGCGGTCCCGTTGGTGACGGAGACCGAGAACGAGAGCGGCTGACCCGCCTCCCCCAGAGCGGGCGTGACGCTGAAGTTCGCGACCACCGGGAGGTTCGCGAGGATGTTGATCGCCCCCGTACCAAAGTTGGGTACGTCGACCTGTCGCGTGATCGGGTCGTACACGACCCCCTCCGGGGTCTCGGAGGCCGGCAGCGTCGGGCTCTCGGCCGTGTTCGTGAGGGTGTCGACCACCACGATCCGACTCCCGCCCCCGTCCGTCGCGAACAGCAGGTGGTCCGCCGGGTCGAGCGCCAGCGACGACGTGCCCGCGACCGTCGGAATGGAACCGACGGCGCGCAGCGTGGTCGCGTTCACGACCGAAAGATTGTCCGAGCCGCCGTTCGCCACGTAGACGAGCCCGTTCTCAGGGTCGTAGAGCGGCGCCTGCGGGTAGGTCCCCACGGGGATGGACGCCGCGGTGACGGCGAACGTCGAGGCGTTCAGCACCGTGAGGGAGGCGGCGTAGTCGTTCGTCACGAAGACCGAGTTGTTCGTCGGGTCGTAGGTGATCCCGTACGGATACCCGGTGGGCGTTGAGATCGAGGCGACGCGGGCCAGAGAGGAGGCGTTGAGGACGGTCAGGTTCTGGGAGTTGTAGTTCGCCACCCAGAGGGTGTTCGTCCGATTGTCGTAGGCGATCCCGTACGGTTCGGACCCGACGGGGAGATTCAACTGGACGACGGAGTTGTTGGTGGCCTCAATGGCGGTGACGGAGTTGCCGCAGTAGTTGGTGACGAACACCCGCTGGTCGGTCGGGTCGTAGGCGACCTGGCTCGGGCCTTCCCCGGCGGGGACCGACTCGAGGACCCTCGGATGCGCCGACGGGTCGAAGATTGTGACGCTCCCCGAGACGGTGCAGATTCCGCCGAGATTGGGGGTGGCGATGTACTCGAGCCCGTTCGTGGGGTCGAGGGCGGCGCCGAGATAGGAGTCGATCATCGGGACGAAGGCGACCCGCTGGTCGGTCGAGCCGTTGTAGACGTAGACCGAGTCGTTGACGAGGTAGGTGAGGAGGCGGTCCGAGACCGGGTCGAAGGCGACGTAGGTGGGGTAATAGCCGGGGTAGGTGTGATTCACCACGGTGTCGTTGGTGTCGTAGAACGCGCAGACCCGGGAGTTGTCCGGGGTGCAGCTGCTCACGTACACCTCGTGCTGGGAGGGGTTCAACGCGAGCGAGGCGGGGAGCCCACCAACGTAGATTTCGGGATGGGTCGAGTTCAGGCTATACGTCCGGGCGTCGATAACGCTCACGGTTCCGTTTCCGGAATCGGCTGCGTAAACCTTCAGGCTGTACGGATCGTAGAGCAGCGAGTCGGGGTCGACGCCGGCACCGCGATTTCCGGTGGAAAACTGCGTCACGACACGGAGGTCCGAGGTATTAACGGCATAGATTGTGTTGTTTCCTTGGTCCGCCGCAAGGAGGTCCCCAGTCAAGGGATCGACGGCAAGCGCGACTAGTCCCCAGTGGATGAACACCGACGCAATCGTCGCGCCGGTCGAAGCGTTCAGCGCAAGGACCCCTGTGAAGTTGCTTACGTAGAGAAGCTGGTTGGTCGGATCGTAGGCCACGTCCTCAACATTGGATAGGTTGGAGTCCGTCCGGATCACGCGCTCGGTCTCGAGGTTGACGAAGGCTACGGCGTTACTCGCACCTCCGCTCAAGGCGCAGTAAAGTATGCCCGTCGTCGGGTCGTACGCGAACGAGTCGGGAGCATTGCCGGCTCGAATTGCGGCTACCTCGGCGCCGGATGTGGCATTCATGACGTAGACGTAGGCCCCTTGGGAGTCGCCGAGGACGAACTCATTCAGCGAGGGAACCGCCAGAGCGGTAGTAGGATAACCGGGGGAAGGTGGGTTGAAAACTCCTCGAGCTTCCGTATTGTTGAGGGTGTCGAACGTCTCCGTTGTAGACGTGGGCATCCATCGGCTCGGGATTTCTGACTTCCCGATAACCCGGGGGAGGACCTCCGACGAGAATCCGGCGATGGCACTCCCGCCTGGAGAGGCGAATCGGCCCGACAGCACGATCTGCTGGGGATGAATTTGCGGAGAGAGGGCGACTAGAACCACGATTGAGACTCCTAGGCAAAGCGCTCGTCGGTGCGAGGCTTTCGCTCGGAAAATCAAGTAGGTGGGGCTCGACGCGCCGATTCTACGCCCGTTGGCGCCGCGGCGACTTGGGTTCATCGGGGGTCTGTCACCCGTAGCCGTCTCTTTCGATAGGTCTTGCCCATCAATCAGTACACAACTACGGCTAGTTGGAGACTGGCCTGCTGCTCGTCAGCATCGGTCACGGTGAGAGTGACTGTATATTCCCCAGCCTCTGAATACGTGTGCGTCGGAAAGGCGCTGGTCGATTCGGTCGAGTCCCCGAACTTCCACAGGTAGGTATACGGGGACGGCCCGCCCGACTCGTAGCTTGCGAACGAGAGTGTTCGCGGCTCCGGGCACTGGAGCGGAGAGCCCGTTGAACAGGCCTCCGTCGTGAGGTTCTCGACCGCCCCCATCCAGTGGGGACACCATCCCGTGCACGACTGCCAGCTTACCGAAACGGTGTAGTTCGCGGAAGCAAAGGCGCCCACCGAGTCGGTCACGTTCAGGCGAACTCCAATCGGACTCACGCCGAGTGGGGTCGCGTAGGTGTACTGAAAGCTCCCGCACCCGCTCTGGTGAACCGTGGAGTTCAGCGCCCACACGCACGTGTACGGGGGCGAGCCTCCCACCGAGGTTCCCTGCCACTCTACGGTCAGCCCCTTGTTCGACGGGGGAGTGACGATCGCGCCGGTGGGCTGGGCGACCAAAGGTAAATCCAGCGCGTAGAACTTCCCATTCCCGATGAAGGTCGACGTAGCGGTTCCAAAGTAGATGCGGCCATCCGCAACGACCGGCTCTCCGACCACCATCCCACTCACTCCGTAGAACGCAAGTCGGCTCCCGGTGGCCGCGTTGAGCACTTCGAGGGTCGTCCACGTGAAGTTCCCCGAGATCGCGGCATCGATCACGAGTCCGTTCGCGTAGGTGGGGCCGGCGAAGAGGAAGCCGGGCGTACTGTGGACCCACTGGGTGGTCCCATTCCCGGCGTACACCGCGCGGACCGACCCCGTCACGGTCGACGAGGCCATCTCGACCGCGAGAGTTGCCGCCTTCCCCAATACGATGGTCGGAGCCTCGTTGTAGAAACCCAGCACGGTCAACCCTCTGGACTGCGGTATCACGCCGAGCGTCAGAATCGCGGACGCCGTGTGACTCATCGAGTCCGTCGCATTGACTTCCACACGGAAACTCCCGACGGCCGAGGGAGCACACGCGAGAGTGGGAGTACTGGTCGAAGTGCACCCGCTGGGCAAACCGGTGTACGCGTACGGGACCGACCCCGCCGCGTTCGCCACGCCGACGGTGAACATCACTTGGGCGCCCAATGGGCTACCGAACTCCGGAGACACGCTGAACCGATCGACCTGAAAGGCCCCGGCGGTCGCGATGGTTAGACTCGTGTTGGCGTATCCCACATGACCCGCGGCGTCCACTCCTTTCACTTCAATCGTGGAGAGCCCACTCCCATTGGAGGGCTTGCACGTCAGGGTCGTGACGTTGTTCGAGGAACAGCCGCTGGGAAGTCCCGTGTAAGTGTACGTGATGTTGTCGGGAGCCACTGGCCCGCCGGCCAAGTAGACATACCCACCCCCGGCGGCCGCTGGGGCGATGTCCCCTTGGAACGCTTGACCGCCGACATCGTCCTGCCAAATTGGTCCGGCACCGGGGTTGCTGCGGTTCAACGCGTAGGTAGTGTCGTCCTTGTTCGTCGCGATTGCAACTGGCGCCCCGTGGGTTCCAGAGACGAGAGTCGCACCTGCGCCAAAGTCGTCGTCCAGGCCCGCAATCCCCGGAACCTGCCAGTAGGCCTTCACGGTGAGGTTCGAAAGGTAGAGTTCCACGATCGCGGAAGAAAGGGACTCGTTTGTGCCCGCCAGATTGTTTCCAGTGGTGACCCATACGGTTCCGTTCGCGGGATCGATCGAGGGGGAACTCCAAACACTCGCGCCCAGAGTACCGGGCGCCGTCATGTTTGCCTGATGTAGAACGGCGCCGGTCGTGGCGTTTAGTTCGAACAAGGCGCCCTGAACTAACGGACCATCACAACCACTAGCGAACCCGATGTAGACCTTCCCGTCCCACACGACGGGACTCGACCAGACGTAGGACCCATACCACTCGCTGCTCACACTCGTGGACAAGTTAGTCGACCAGCTCGCAGTTCCTCGTGTCATTCCCGTGAGATTGTACGCCCGAACCCACCCGTATCCAAACTTGCCAGCAGTATCCCCGGTGCCGACAATGGCGTACTTCCCCCAAATCGCCGGAGTCGAAACGACCCCTCGCGGTACGCCGCTGCAGCTATTCGGAGTGTCCTTCCCGGTCGAAGTCGCGTTCCATGACGCAGCGCCTGATACGTTCCCAGTTGTCACATTGAGGGCGTAGAGGTTCCCTCCGAACGACCCGAAGTAGGCCGTCCCATTCGCAACCGCAACCGAACCGGCGATCGACCCGTTTGCGTTGAATGGAATGTGACTTGCGAGAGTCAACAGAGACACATTGCGAGGTGCCAAAGTCCTCTCAAGCGACTGTGAGCCCGTGCGAGCTCCATTTTGGTCGTATACGGGCCACGTCCCAAAGGAACTCACTGAAAGGGCTGGGGCGAGTCCTGTATCTGAGGTCGTGTTATTCGCATCGAACTGAAGTGGTCCTGAATGCAGAACGGCGACAGAAGTATTTGTAGTGGGCAAAACGACGGCACCGGCCACACACGTAGTAAATCCGACAAGGACGGCCACGACGCGTCGGACCCACTTGTTCGCTGAATGGTCAACAGTTTCCAATAATACAGACAATACATCCGACTATCGGTTGCCTTGGGTCAGAATTAGTCTGGAGTTCGAATCGAACTTCGATACCCCATATCACAATTTGAAACTCTCGAGGCGGGTTCCGGCCTTCTCTCAGCCCCGCGAACACCCTTCGCTGGATCGACTCACCCACCAAGTGGCGTGGCACTCCGAGAACCTTGACACGGGAGACCCGGGCGCGATGCCCGGTCTCGACACAGTCGTGTTGCACCGCATGATGAGAGTGGCACCGCCCGCAAAGGAAGTGCATACGCCCCCCTCGTTCGTGTATGATGGACTGGAGTGCGTGGCCGGGCGGGGCCGACAACCGGATACGTTGGCCATCTGATCAATGTCCGGGCTGGAGTGACGGCAATCTTGACAACGTATCCCCCAAAGTACTGCGGCGGGATTTCCGACAGCATTAAGAGACCAGTAGTTTCGAATTCGGGGGTCCCTGACCAATCTGCCGGCGCCGATCCGGAGAAAACCGCGGAGTTGGAGTCCAATCCGAGCAGACCACCCCGCGCATACCCTCCAGGACCGAAGATTGTACCCTACGGCGCCCTAGTGGTACCTCGGTTACTCACCGTCAGGACGACCTTCACCGTGCCGGCGTCCCGCCCCGTGAGCACCTCAGGTCCGTCCGCGAGCGGGCGACGCGCCGAGATCAGCCGACCGACGAGGCCGGGCCACTTTTCCTCGATCACCGTGAGGTCCCGCAGCCCGCTCTCGAAGTACGACCGGTTCGCGTTGACGGAACCGACGATCGCTTGGTTGCCCAGCACCACCTCCCGCCATAGCGCTCCCCCCGGCACGGGGGTCGACGGGGCGGTCGCGTCGGGGATCCCCGTCAGCACGAGCACGCCGTTCGGACCGAGGAGGTCGACCAGCGAGAAGTCGAGCGCGACCGAACCGGTCGCCTCGACCACGAGGTCGAACCGGTCCGTCCCGAGCGCGGAGACGCCCGCGGCGGCGTTCACGTGCCGCGCCCCGATCTCCTGGAGGAGCGCCCCGGCGAGCGTGTTCGCATCGTGCCGGTCGATGGCGGTCACCGTCCAGCCGCGGACCCGCAGGACGAGCGCCGCGAGCATCCCGATCGCGCCGGTCCCCGCGACCAGGGCGGTAGGGGTCCCCGTCCGCGGCTGGCCGGGGGTCGGCTCCTTGCGGTCGAGGACCCGCTGCCCCTGGAAGATCGCCTTCTCCACGACCGACATCGGCTCGAGGAGGACGGCCACGTTCGCGAGCGCCCCGGGCACCTTCACGAGGTACTCCGGCCGCTCGACGTACTCCTCCGCGAAGTAGCCGTGGGCGCCGCCGATGCCGCGCTCGGTGAACTTGCCGGTCTCGCAGAAGTCCGACCGTCCGGAGTTGCAGAACCGACAGATCCCGCATCCGCGACGAACGGTCGCGACCACGAGGTCGCCGGCGGCGAACCCCGACACCCCGGGCGCGACCTCGGCGACGACCCCCAGGTTCTCGTGGCCGAGGATCAAGAACGACGCCCCGTCGGGCGCCCGGCCGTACTTCCCTCCGACGATGTCGCGGTCGGTGCCGCAGACGCCGCACTCGAGCACGGCGACGCGGACCGAGCCCGGGACGAGCGACGGGTTCGGCACGTCCGCGACCTCGACCCCGGCGGCGGGGGGATGGGCGATCGCCGCCTTCATGCCGACTTTCCGAGGAACGGGGCGAGCTTCGGACGCAACGGCTCGAGCCGGCCGAGGACCGCCTTCTCCTCCTCCGGCGTCAGGGGGTCGAACGGTGCGCGGTACCCGACGTCGGCGCCCCACAACTGGGCCGCGAGGAACTTGTCGGCCGACGGGAACGGACCGGCCCGGCTCACCGCCACCAGTTCGTCCACGATCGGCTGGAGGTTCGCGACCGCGGACCCGTGCTTCATGCGGGCGGACTGCACGAGCTGGACGCACAGCCGCGGCACGAGGTTCGCCATCCCCATCACCGCGCCCGTGGCGCCCCGGGCGATCGCTTCGCTCGCGAGGCTGTCGTCGCCCGGCATCACCGCGAACCCGGCCGGGGCTCCGTGAAGGAACCCCTCGACGCTCGCGAGGGAGCCCGCGGTGTCCTTGACCCCGGCGAGGACGCCGTCGCGGGCGAGGCGGTGCACGAGCTCGGGGGGGAGCGCGTAGCCGACCAGCGACGGAATGTTGTACGCGAGGAGCGGGATGGTGCGGGACTCCCCCAGCGCGCGGTAGTACCGCTCGATCTGGCCGGGGGAGGGGTGCAGGTAGTACGGCGGCACCGCGACGAGCGCGGCGGCCCCGAGCGATTCCGCCGAGTCCGCGTTCGCGATCGCCTGCCGCGTCGAGGGGGCGCCGACGCCGACCCAGACGTCGGTCGCGCCGGTCGCGCTGTCGATCACGATCTCGACCAGCCGCGGCCGCTCGGACTCGGTCACCGAAGGGAACTCCCCGAGCGACCCGAGCACGAACAGGTGGTCGACCTTCGCCTCGGAGAGCGCGCGCGCGAACTTCGCGTTCTTCCCGAGGTCGAGACTCCCGTCCGCTCCGAACAGTGTGGGGACCGGGACCGACAGTCCGTCCAGCGCCATCGTCGGCGGAGAGAGCCGATGCGCCTTAAGGTGGGGGCCCATCTCGGGCCCCGATGCCGGGGACGACGGGCGGCCGCGTCCTCGGAATCGACGAGGCCGGTCGGGGTTCGTTCGTCGGTCCGCTCGTGGTCGGGGGGTTCCTCGTGGAGGCGCCTCGGCTGGACGACCTGGTGCCGGCCGGCGCGGCCGACTCGAAGACGCTCACCCCGAAGGCGCGGGAGCTCGCCTACGCCGCGCTCGGCCGGGTCGGGGAGATGCATTCGGTCGAACTCTCGCCGGCGACGATCGACCGCCACGTGGTGCGGGGCGCGCTCAACGAACTCGAGGCCCGGGCGTTCGCCGACCTGGTCCGCGCCACCCAACCGGACGTCGTCTACCTCGACGCCTGCGACCCGAACGCCCGCCGGTTCGGCGCGGCGGTCCGGCGGCGCGCGGGAACGGACGCCCGCATCGTGGCCCGGCACAAGGCCGACCGGGACTTTCCGGTCGTCGGCGCCGCCTCGATCGTCGCGAAGGTCCGGCGGGACCGCGCGGTCGCCGAGCTCGCCCGCGCGCTGGGGGAGACGCTCGGGAGCGGCTACCCGTCCGACCCGGCGACGGTCGACTGCGTGCGGCGCCTGACGGCCGGCGGCGCCGAAGCCCCGTCGTGGGTGCGGGCGTCGTGGGCCACGATGCAAAGGATTATGCCCGCTCGTCCGGCTCGATCGCTCGAGGCGTTCGGGGATGACGGTCGAGGAGGTCCTCGCGTCCGTCGTGGACCGGTTCAACCGCCACGCGGAGCGGAGCCCGGGGACCGCTGAGGAGCTGGCGGGGCTCGAGCGGACGATCCAGGTCCGCATCACGGACGGCGGGACGTACGCGGTCGACCTGACGCACGGACGGCTCGCGAACCTGCGCAGCGGGACCGCGCCGCGCGCGGACGTGACGATCACCACCGACACCGCGACGTTCCAGGCGCTCGTGAAGAAGGAGATGGGCCCGATGAAGGCCCTCGTGACGCGGAAGCTCACGTTGGACGGCTCGCTCGAAGACAAGCTCCTGTTCCGCAAGCTGCTCTAGCGCGGGACCGCGGAACCCTCGCGGCTCCGCACGGATTCGAAACCGCGCCAGAGTTCGGCGGTCGCATCCACGTCGAGGCTCGTCCGGCCGAGGAACCAGCGCATCACGAGGCCCGTGCCGCGGAGCCCGGGCCACGTGTGCCCCGCGTTCTCGACGCGGAAGAGCGTCACTGACGAGCCAGTCCCGGCGCCGTACGTCGTGCGGGTCACGTGCCGCGCGACCGGCGCGACCTCGGCCGAGGGCGGGGCTCCGTTCGCGGCGGCCCACGCCCGCGCGGCGTCGGGCACGCTCTCCCGCCATCGGGCGGTCGCGCCGCCGGCGTACGGGTTGAGGCGGTCGGCGGTGCCGTGGAAGGCGACCACCGGCACCGGCCGGGCCGGAACCGCCGTCGGGGCGCGGAGCCCCGCGACGGCGCCGAGGAGCGCGACGTCCGCCGCGCGCACGCTCGCGTAGTGAGACGCCATCCGGGCCCCGGCCGACATCCCCGCGAGGAGGACCCGGTCGTCCGCGCCGCCGAACCGGGTGCGCAGGTCGGCGATCACGGCCGCGAGGTAGGGGGTGTCCGCCGCGTGGTCCCAATCGAACCGGTCCGCCCCCCAGACGACCGAACCGCACGGGAACGCGACCGCGGCACCGTGCGCCGCCGCGTAGCCGTCCATGCCGGAGATCCACGCCTGCCACGCCGGTCGCGTGCCCCGTCCGTGGAGCGACAGCACGATCGGGGCGGGCCGCGCGGGAGGGGGACGCAGCCAGTACGGCCGACGCACCCCGTGTACGTCGACGGCGGCGGACTCGAGCGGGGTGGACGGTCGCCCGGGGGTCGTCACGGTCTCGGCACCGGGTCGGGGTCTCGCCCCCGCCGCACCGTCGCTACGGGAGGAAGACGGTCGCGGCGATGCAGACGCCGTAATGGTCCATCGGGATCGAGAGCTCCTCGGTGCGGTAGTGGATCCGCCGCAACTCGACGCCGCGGAAGTGGGCGATCTCCTCCATCCGCCACTTGAGGAACTCCTTGAGCGACTTCTGCGTCCCGTGGAGATGGCCCTCGGCGACGTAGCCGCCCTGACCGTCCGTGCGGAACCCGTAGGCAATCCCCGCGCTGATCACCTCGCCCTCCCCGCCGCCGTGGCGGGAGAGGACGCAGTGGGTGATCGCGCCGCGCGCGATCCGCATCCGGTCGACCTGCCGGATGCCGATCGGCAGGACGGAGGAGACGCTGACGAGGTTCTGTTCTCCGATTCCGGCCTGGAGGAGCGCGAGGTCGAACGCGTTCAGTTCGCTCGTCTTGTTGATCCCCTTGCCGCTCGTCACGAAGAACCGGGACGGGACCGGGATCAAGGAGAGCGACTCCGCGTCGTTCGACTTCGGCACGGTCGCGGATGAGGGAAGCGCGCGCTTAAACTTTGGTCCGCGCGCCGGCGTTACACCATGATCGCGTGACGCCGGCGCATCGTCGTCTCGGTCTCGCCGCGCGCGACCATCAGTTCCGCGATCAACGCGTCCGTGAGCCGGAGGCTCGCGGACTCGAACAGCGTCCCGAGCGGCGCGAGGCGGGGCCGCTCCGCCTCCTCCGGGAAGTCGAGCACGAGGAGGTGCGTCGCGGTATGGGCGAGCTTCGAGCCGGCGCGACCCGTCAACACGATCAATTCCGCGCCCTCGCGGCGGACGATGTTCGCGGTCTGGATGGACGAGTAGCTCTCGCCCTGTCCCGACAGGATGAACACGGCGTCGCCCTTCCGGACGATCGGCGTCACGCTCTCGCCGATCACGTACGCGCGCAGGCCGGCCTGCACGAGCCGCATCGCGAACGCGCGCCCGATGATCCCGCTCCGTCCCGCGCCGTAGACGAAAATCTGGGGCGCCGACGCGAGCAGTTCGACCGAGCGGACGATCGCGACGCGGTCGATCCGCGAGAGGGCGGCGGTGACCCGGTCGCCGATGTACCGGCTCGCCTCGCCGAAGAGGGAGCCGTTACCGGCGTCGTCCGCGGTCACGGGGCTTTCCTCCCTTCGGTTTCGGTCGCGGCGGCGGGCGCGGCGCCGGCTTCGCCGGGGGCTTGGCCGTCGGCTTCGGCTTTCCGGCGGCCCCGGGCTTCGGCCGGGCGGGCGGCGCCGGCGGCTTTGCGGCCGGCTTCGGCGGCGGGGCGTGGAGCTTCGTCCACCGCCGGGTGAGCGCGCGCTCGTAGAGGAGCTTCATGTACATCCCGTCGTGCTCGAGGAGCGGCGAACTCGAGATGACCGTCACGTCGAAGTCGCGCTCCGCGAGGAGCTCCGCGAGCGGGTCGAACCGGACGAGCCCGCGCTTGATCGGCGTCAGGCGGAACTCTCCCGGGCCGTAGAACTCGACGCCCGAGAAGTTCAGGTAGAGCGGCCCGTCCGTCGCCTGGACGAACTCCTTCACGATCGGCGCGAGCTCCTCCGCCGTCTCGAAGTTCCGCCGTTCGCGCGCCGCGAGGTGCGGGAGGTTGAGCACGGGCACGGTCCCCTTGACGCGGCGGACGAGCTCGAGCACCTCCTCGCGCGAGCCGAAGACGTCCGGGTGCCCGCTCGGCTCGATCGCGAGCCGCACGGTCCCCTTCGAGTACTTCTTCAGCCAGTCCGCCAGGTCGGAGACGATCTCGGTGAGTTGCTGCACCGAGTCGGCGCGCTCGCCGGGGCCGTAGAACCCGAGGTGGGTGACGGCCATGCGCGCGCCGAGCCCCTGGGCGAGGACGCCGGCCCACTGGATCTGTCGGGTCGACTGCTCACGCGCGTCGGTCGAACCGAAGAAGTCGACGTAGTACGGCGCGTGCAGGGTGAGGTCGACGTCCAGCGCCCGGGCGAGCGCCCGCGTCTGCTGGAGGTCCGGGTAATCCTTCGCGAGGCTCCACGTGAGCGTAGAGAGCGAACTGCGGCGCTTGATCGGGGACGTCAGCGCCTCGAGGCTCGGCGCGCCGCCCTGGTGTTCGCCCGCCCCGACGCTGACGACCAGTTGCTGGACGAGCTCGCGCGGCAGCTTGCCGACCTCCTCGTCCAGGACGAGGCGCGTGAGCGGATTGACCTTGATGAACTGCACTTCCATCGCGGTCAGCCCGAGATGGTGCACGTCCGCGATTCCGTCCCGGAGCGTACGCCCTTTGCAGGACAGGGGAATACCGGCCGGTCCAAATCGGATCACAACGGATCAGGCCTCAAACGAAGGGAAAGGGCCAATCGCTGAAACTATATATCGAGAGCCCGGGGACCGCCGGTCCTGACGGTGGAGGGGGCCGGAGCCGCGGCCCGTCGTCCGCGCGCGACGAGGTAGATCTCGCTGGACGGCTCGCGGGACGCGGGCGGCTTCGTCCGTCGGACCTCTTCGAAATCCTGGGCGCACTCGCGCTCGAGCTCCGGCACGAGGTCGCCGTCGAACACCTTCGCCGCGAAGGAACCGCCCGGGCGCAGCACAACCCGCGCGAGACCGAGCGCGTCCCGCACGAGCCCCACCGAGCGGGCGTGGTCGGTCCCGTACGCCCCGCTGATCCGCGGCGACATGTCGGAGACGACGACGTCGAACGGCGCGTCCGCGAGCCGCGCGACCAGCGCCGGGTCGCCCACGCGACCGCGGACCGTGACGACCCCGTCGATCGGTTCGATCGGGCGCGGGTCGACCGCCACGACGACTCCGCGCCGCCCGACGCGGGCGCGGGCGACCACCGACCACCCGCCGGGCGCGGCCCCGAGGTCGAGGACGCGCGCGCCCGGGCGGAAGAGGTGGAACCGGTCGTCCAGGTACGCGACCTTGAACGCCGCGCGCGAGCGCAGCCCGTCCCGCTGCGCCGCGCGGTAGTACGGGTCGCGGCGCCGCTCGTCGACGAACCGGCGGCCCATCCGTCGCGCGAGCGGGCGGCGCTACATGAAGGGACGGGCGCGGCGGGCGGCGCCGGAGGACGGCCGGTGGGGCCGTCCGAATTTGAATCGGAGTCTCTTGCACCCCAAGCAAGAAGGATGGTCCAAGCTACCCCACGGCCCCGCGCCGCTCCGGCGGCGCGCGGACCGGGACCTCTTAGATAAGGGTTGGCCCGGCGGGACACGCCGTCAGTGGACGAACCACCACGTGACGACACCGGCGACCGCGATGATGCCGGTGTTGGCGATCGCGAGCCAGAAGAAGCCCCACAGTTCGCCCTTCCCTTCGTGCGGGGTCGTGCCGTCGGGCGGCGTCGAGCCGCCCGGGCTCGGCGTGTAGGGGTTCCGGTACGCCTCGTCCGACATCGTCGTCCGGAAGGACGGACGCCGATTCTTAACGGCTCGGTTCGACTCCCGGGCCTACGCGGCGAACCACGGGAGCCGCGCGGCCGGTCCGGTCGGCTTGAGGACGAGCGTGTGGAGGTTCGCGCCCGGGTCGCCCGGGGCGTACGAGTCGCGGAGCGCGAGCTGGTAGAGGATGAACAGCGCGTCCTCGTCGGACCGGACCCCGAGCGAACGGTAGAGGTCGATCCCGAACCTCGTCTTGAGGTGCTGGAGCATCTCCTCGAAGTCGACCGGGTGGCCGCCCTCGGTCGCGGCCGAGAGCCGGAACAGCCCGACCACGACCCCGGTCGCCAGGCGGAGGACCTCGCGCGGCGGGACGATCCGCAGGTGGAAGTGGGGCGCGCTCGCGGACGGGCCGGACGGCGGGACGACCAGGACCGACACCTCGCTCTCGAGCGGCCCGCCGGCGACCTCGCGCAGCCGGTCCCACGCCGACTCCGCGTCGCCGTCGGTGCCCACCACGAAGATGGCGCGCCGGGGGGAGGCGCCCCCGCCGCTCCCGCCGCTCCCGCGGGTCGCCCAGGCGTCGATATCGGCGCGCAACGCCTGGTCGCCCGGGGTGGGGAAGTAGACCGGGAACGTCCGACGGGGGACCCCGGCTTCCTGCACCCAGAACGACGCGCTCGCCTCGGGCGTCCGGGGCGCGGGCGGGACCCGGGCGTAGCCGAGCCGCTTCAAGACGTGCTCCGCGGTGCGCTGGCGGTCGTCCGCCGGTGCGATCCGCTCCGGTTCGTCCATCCCGAGCACGATGGCGCGCAGTCGAAATAAGGTGTGCGCGGCCCCGGCGCCCCGGCGCTACCGGACCGGGGGCCACCCGAGGTGGACGAGCGGGGCGTTGGCCGCGACCGCGAGGACGACGCCGAGCAGGTACGGCCCGGAGTAGATGAACCCGCGACGTGCGACGTCCCGCGTCACCGTCCGCCAGAGGGGCAGCGTGTAGACGACGAACACCCCCCCGAGGGCGACCAGCGCGACCGCGACCGGCCAGGTGACGGGCGCGTACCAGGCGACCAGGAGGGACGCGGGCACGAGCAGCGCGGCCGAGACGACCACCACGCGCCCCGAGTAGGCGACGTCGTCCATCCGCGGCAGCATCGGGAGGCCGGCCCGCTGGTAGTCGTCCTTCAGGAGGAGCGCGAGGCTCCAGAAGTGCGGGGGCGTCCAGAGGAACACGAGCAGCGCGAACGCGAGCACGCCCGGGGTCCAGCTCCCGACGGCGGCCGCGCTGCCGGCGAGCGCGGGCGCGCTCCCGGCGAACCCGCCGACCACGATGTTCCAGCTCGAGCGTCGCTTGAGCCACAGCGTGTAGACGACGACGTAGGTCAGGCCGCCGAGCAGGATCGAGACCCCCGTGAGCGGGTTCAGCCAGACCGTCGCGGCCACGACGCCCCCTCCCAGGAGGAGGAGCCCGAGCGCGGCGGCGGCGCCGCTCGGGTCGATCCGCCGGCCCGGAAGGGGGCGCCCCTGGGTCCGGCGCATCCGCGCGTCGACGTCCCGGTCGAGGTAGTGGTTCAGCATCGCCGAGCCCGCGCTCGCCGCCGCGCCCGTGACCACGAGGATCCCGAGGCGGGGGACGTCGATCGAGGTCGGGTCGGCGAGCAGGAACCCCGCGACGGCGACCAGGCAGATCAGGGCGGTGATCCCCGGCTTCGCGAGCGCCACCCAATCGCCGGCGCTCGCCCGCGGCGCGGGCGGGGGCGCGTCGGGCGGCGCGGGTGGGTCGACCATGGACGGGCGCCCCGGGAGAAGGAGGGGGCGCTTAGGCTTCGCGCGCCGGGC
>JASHPZ010000049.1 GCA_030037815.1 Thermoplasmata archaeon
GGCGCCGGTCGCCCCGCTCGCGTTCGACCGCCGCGGGGGCGACGGCGACGACCTCGCCGCCCGGTGCCTCCGCGCGTCGGTGCTCGTCTGCCCCGGCTCGCTGTTCGGGGACCCGTCCGGAGTCCGCGTCTGCCTCACCCGGCGCTCGTTCGCGCCGGACTTCCGGGCGTATCGCGCGGTCCGCGACCGGACCGCTAGCGGCCCCGCGACGGGTCGATGACGCCGCCGCCCACCTTCCGGCTCGGCAGCCGGGACTGGGCCCCGACGAACGTCGGCGGTCGCGCGGGCACCGCCGGGCTCGTCTGCTCCCGCAGGAACGTCTCGAGGAACCGGACGGCCCGGTCCGGGTTCGAATGCTGGGCCAGGAGGAACCCTCGGGCGAGCTCGGTCAGGACCGCGCGCTCGGGGACGACCTCCCGCAGCTCCTCGCGCGCGACGTCCAGCCGGTCGGGGTCGCGGCGGGGGGCGTCCATCGCGGCGGAGGAGCCGGGGAGTTGGCACAAAAAGGCGCGGTTCGACTCGCCGGTGGGCCGCGGCCGGCGACCGAGAAGATTTTACCCCGTGTCGGCTCGTCCGTCCGCCGTCCCATGAGCGAGAGCACGCCCGCCGCGCCGCCCGTCGCCCCCCCCGAGCGCGACGCGAAGCCCCGGCACGGAGTCGAGATCCGGACGCCGATCCCCGGTCCGAACGCCCGCGAGATCATCGCGCGGGACCACCGGTACCTGATGACGAGCACGAAGACCGCGCCGATCGTCGCGGCGTCGGGGGAGGGGGTCTGGATCACCGACGTCGACGGGAACCGCCTCCTCGATTTCGCCTCCGGGGTCGCCGTCCAGGCGACCGGCTACTCGCATCCCGAGGTCGTCCGCGCGATCCGCGAGCAGGCGGGAAAGCTCACGCACTTCGCCGGGACCGACTTCTACTACGAGAACCAGACGCGGCTCGCCGAGCGCCTCGCCCACCTGACGCCGGGGGCGTTCGACAAGAAGGTCTTCTTCACCAACAGCGGGACCGAGAGCGCGGAGGCCGCGCTCAAGATGGCGCGGTTCTACCGCCAGCGGCCGATCGTGATCGGCCTGCTCGGGGCGTTCCACGGGCGGACGATGGGTTCGCTCACGATGACGACCTCGAAGCCCGTCCAGCGGGGCCGGTTCATGCCATACGTCGGCGGCGGCCACCACATCCCGGCGCCGAACTGCTACCGGTGTCCCTACAAGCTCGAGTACCCGAGCTGCGACCTCTACTGCGCGAAGATCCTGAAGGAGCTCTACTTCCAGACGTCCATCCCGCCCGACGACGTCGCCGCGTTCATCGCGGAACCGGTGATGGGCGAGGGCGGCTACATCGTGCCGCCGCCGCGCTGGCACACGACGCTCAAGTCGATCCTGGACGAGCACCACATCCTCTACCTGGACGACGAGGTCCAGGCCGGGATCGGCCGCACCGGGAAGATGTTCGCGATCGAGCACTTCGGCGTCGAGCCGGACATCCTCTCGATGGCGAAGGCGATCGGCGGCGGGCTGCCGCTCGGCGCCATCGCGTTCCGCAGCACGCTCGACTTCCCGACCCAGGGGTCGCACTCGAACACGTTCGGCGGGAACGTGGCGGCGGTCGCCGCCTCCCTCGCGACCCTGGACGTGATCGAGAAGGAGCACCTGGTCGACAACGCCCGGATCCAGGGCACCTACCTCCTCGCGCGCCTGCGCGAGCTCCAGTCGAAGTACGAGGAGATCGGCGACGTGCGCGGGCTCGGCCTGATGACCGCGACCGAGTTCGTCCAGGACCGGAGCACGAAGGAGCCGGCGGTCGCGTTCCGCGACCGCGTCCTGGTCGAGGCGTACCAGCGCGGGCTCATCCTCCTGCCGTGCGGCCGCTCCTCGCTCCGGTACATCCCCCCGCTCATCGTCCAGCGCGCGGAGATCGACGAGGCGATGGAGATCCTCGACCACGCGATCCGGGCCGCGCGCGCCGCCGGATGAAGTACGGGCGTCTCGCGGGCGCCGGCGCGGTCGAGCTGGCCGACGCGGAGCGGCCGGAACCGGCCGCCGGCGAGGTGACGGTCGACCTCGCGGCGTGCGGGGTCTGCGGGACGGACCTCGAAAAGCTCCGCGGCAACTACCGGAGTGCGGGGATCCTCGGGCACGAACCGGTCGGGCGGGTCGCGGCCGTCGGGCCGGGCGTCTCGGGCGCGTCGGTCGGCGACCGCGTGTTCGTCCACCACCACGTCCCGTGCTACGCGTGCGACGTTTGCGCCCGTGGCGACCTGACGTTCTGCCCGACGTACTCGAAAACGAACCTCGACCCGGGCGGTTTCGCCGAGACGTTCCGCGTCCCCGCCGAGAACGTCCGGCGCGGCGCAGTCCTCCGCCTCGCCGACGCGATCGACTGGGACGCGGGCGCGCTGCTCGAACCCGCCGGCTGCGCCCTGACCGCGATCCGCAAGGTCGGACTGCCGACCGGGGCCCGCGCCTTCGTCCTCGGGCTCGGTCCGGTGGGGATCCTCTACGCCCGGCTCCTGAAGTCCCTCGGCGCGGCGTGGGTCGGCGGGAGCGAGGTCGCCCCGCTCCGACGCGCGGCGGCGGAGCGCGGCGGGATCGACCGGGTGGTCGACCCCCGGGAGTCCGGTGCGGTCGAACGGGCCGTCGCGGACGCGACCGACGGGCGGGGGGTCGACCTCGCGGTGGTCGCCACCGGACACCCCGCCGTCATGCGGTCGGGCTACGGGCTCGTCCGCCGCGGCGGGACGCTCAACCTGTTCGGGCTCCCCGAGCCGGCGAGTCGGCTCGACGTCGACCTGCAGGAGCTCTACCTGCGCGGGGTCCGGGTGGTCCCGACCTACGCGACCACCGAGCCGGACGTCCGGGACGTCCACGCGCTCCTCGCGGACGGCCGGCTCCGGATCTCCGACCTGGTGACGCACCGCCGGCCGCTCGCGGCGATCGCGGAGGCGTTCGACCTCGCCGGACGACCGGACGTCGCCGTGAAGGTCGTCGTGACCGGCCCGGCCGCGTAGCCGCTACGCGACCGCGCCCTCGCCGAGGACCTGGCCCTGGACCCGGTGGCCGGCGCCGACCCGGACCTTCGGACCCAGGAGGCTCCCGACCACCGTCGCCTCGCGCTCGACGACCGCGCCGTCCATCAGGATCGAATTGTCGACGTGCGCACCGGGCTCGACGATCACGTTCGGCCCGAGGGTCACGTACCGGCCGAACGACGCCCCGCGCGCACTCGCGCCCGGCATCGCCGCGACCGGCCCGGACCCGAGCGCTCCCGGCGGCACGCCGCCCGCGCCCCCGCGGCCGGCGTCGAACAGGAGCTGCTGCGCATGGAGCAGGCGTTCGGGGGTCCCCGCGTCGTCCCAGAAGCTCGGGAGCCGGTAGCCGAAGACGCCGCGCGCCAGGAGGCCCCCCATCGTCTCGCGTTCGAAGCTCACCGCGCGACCGGGCGGGATCGCGTCCAGCACGGAGCGGTCCCAGACGGAGAGGCCGGCGTTGATCCAGCGGGACGGGGCGTCCTTCGGTTCCGGCTTCTCGACGAACGCGGTGATCCGGTCCTCGGGCCCGAGCGCCGCGACCCCGTACGGACGGGGGTCGTCCACCTCGAAAAGGGCCATCGTGCCGAGCGCGCGCTTCGCCGCGTGGGCGCGCGCCATCGCCGCGAGGTCGACCTGGGCGATCACGTCGGAGTTGAGGAGGTAGAACGGGTCGCTCATCGCCCCGCCGGCGTTCTTCATCCCGCCCCCGGTGCCGAGCGGTTCGGTCTCCGCGACCGTCCGAACGGGAAACCGCGTCGGGTGCGCTCGGACGTAGGCGTCGATCAGCTCCGCCTTGTACCCCGTCGCGAGGACGACCTCCTCGACGTCCGATGGGAGCAGGTCGAGGACGTGGTAGAGCATCGGCTGTCCCGCGAGCGGGATCAGCTGCTTCGGCACGGCGTAGGTGACCGGGCGGAGCCGGGTTCCGAACCCGCCGATCAGGACCAGCGCCTTCACTCGCGGCGCGACGACGGCCCGCGATAAGGCGTTGTGGGAGGCCCGGAGGCGAGAGCAACGCCTAAGCCGTCCGACCGGGTTTCCGGGCCGATGACGCTGAAGTCGATCGCCGTCGCGTTCGACGGGGAGCGACCCTCCCTGGCCGCGCTGGCGGAGGGCGTCGAGGTCGCGCAGAAGGTCGGGGCGACGCTCACGCTGGTCACGGTCGTGCCGGCGACGGTCGGCGCGCTGGCCGGCGAGGTTCCGCCCGGCAGCTCGCCCCAGGACGCCGAGGACGAGGCGAACCGGTTGCTCGCCGAGGTGAAGGCGCGGCTCGAGAAGGCCGGGATGAAAGGGATCCGCACCGCCGTCCTGGTGGGCGAGGCGGTGGACCGGGTCGTGGAGTTCTGCGACCAGAAGTCGGTCGACCTCCTCGTGGTCGGCTCTCGGGGGCTCTCGAGCACCGGCCGGTTCTTCCTCGGGAGCGTCTCGGACGGGATCCTCCACCACACGCGGTGCTCGGTGCTCGTGGTGAAGAGCGTCCCGACCCCTCGCCCGGCGAAGTGAACCGTCCGACCCCGGAGGGGGGAAAGGGTTGCCCCGGACGGCCGGGTCCGGTCGTCCGGGATTCGCACGGGACGGCTACGCCGTCCCGGGGCCCGCCACGGTCTCGGCGTCGGTCTCCGTCTCCCGAGGGGAGCCGAAGGAGCGCCGGAAGCGGTCCCATCGGGCCCGGAGCCCGCTCCGAGGAGCGGGGGCCGGACGCACCATGGACGCGATCCAGCGGAAGTCCTCGCGCGGGTACTCCCGCGCGGCGAACTCCCTAACGGCTGCCCCGCGGGGAGAGAGATCGACGCCGCGGACGTTTCGGACGTTCGTGGCCGCCAGCGTCATGCTCCACCTCCTCGCACATAGGCACCCTTTCCTCGGCGGTAGGGCAGATAACCCTTCCCGCGCGCGGGAAGCCTACGCCAGCGGATGGGGCTCAAACGACCCCCCCCCCGACCCCTCCGAGTAGCCGACCGCGCTACACGCCGGTTCCTCGCCCGAACCGGGACGACCGGTGCGGTCCCGGGGTCGACCCGACCCGCGGGTCGGCCGTTTACGGCTCGCGGTCGGCCTCGGCGAACGTCAGCCGGTAGTTCCCGGCGAACCCGACCAGACTGCCCGCGAGGATGCCGACGGCCTGCCCGTAGAGGGGGGCCAGGGCGAAGCCCAACCCGAACAGGACGACCTCGTTCACCGCGAGGGAGCCGAGCGACACGCCGTAGTAGAGCCCCAGCCGGTGGCGGAACGGATGGCGGTGGCCGCGGGTCGTTCGGAACGTCCAGAGGTTGTTGAACGTGAAGTTCCAGAGGGTGGCGACCGCGAACGCGATTGCGCTCGCGAGGAAGTTGTCGACCGGGTTCGAACCGGACGTGGACGTCGACCGGAGGAAGCTCTGGACGAGGTCGTGGGTCGGGTTCGCCGAGAGGGAGTCGAGGACGAGCGAGAAGACGATCAGGTTGACGACGACGCCGGTGAGCCCGATGAGGACGAACTGTCCGTACTTCGCGAGGAACGGGCGCCGCGCGGACGGCGGGACGATGCCCGGAACGGTCCGGGTCGAGCTCTCGGCCACGTTACGCGCCTCGCTCGGGGGTCGCGTCGGTCCTTGAAACCCCATCGGTTCGTGCGCGGAGGTCGGGCGGGCCGCCGGTCACCCGGGTCCGGCCGAGCGTCCGGCCGGCGAACGCGCGCAGCGGGAGGTAGAAGACCCCGACCGCCCAGATCGGCCAGGCCCAGTAGTTGAGGTGGCCGAAGAACCCGGACGCGCTTCCGGAACCGCATGACGAGGGCCAGACGACCACCGCACCGCAGAGGAACGGCCCCGGGCTCCAGAGGAGGAACGGGAGCGCGAGGGCGACCGTCACCGCGACCGCCACCGCCACGCCGCGAACGTCGCGTCGGACGGCATAGTAGGCGATGACGAACACGTTCGCGAACTGCTTACAGCCGAGGGAGAGCCACTCGGCCCAACGCTGCCGGCGGCCCGCGATGCCGACGGTCCCCAGCGTCAGGAGGAGCAGGACCGGAAAGTCGTTGAACCCGCTCGCCGCGAGGAGCCCCATCGCTCCCTGCCCGATCGCCGCGACCGCGACCGGTCGCCGCCGGACGAGCACGACCGTGACGGCCCAGCTCGCGACCGTGAACCACTTGTACGACACGACGAACGGCTGGAGAAAGATCAGGACCGGGAGGTAGACGTACGTCGGCGAGATCGTGTAGATCGTTCCGTACTGGTTGTACGTCACGGTGACGGGGTCGACGTACGGATTGTGCCCGTGCAGGAGCGGCCCCGCGAACGCCGGCATCGCGTACGGCTCGTCCGTCAGCCCGTTGTGGAATCCGGTGGCGACCGAGACGACCGCGAGGACGAACGCCGGCACGAACACGACCCAGGGGGCCCACGGGACGCGGGCGAGGCCGGCCTCGGCCCACAATACGGCGAGCGCGAGCGCGCCCGCGCCGAACGCGAGGGCCAGGTAGCTCCCGAACGCGCTGCCGAACGAAAGGGCGGCCAGGGGCCACCCGAGGAAGAGCAGCGCGAACACCCCGGCGAGCAGCCATCGTCCGGTCCCGGGCCGGGAGACGGCGTCGTGCGGAGTCGTCGTTCCCAACCTCCGGGCGGGGACCGCCCCGCCCCCGACGGGGGTCCGGGCCTTCAGGCCTTCGGCGGAGGAGAACCGTCCGGACGCTGGGCCCAGGGCTCGGCGACTACGCCGCGGCGGGAAGCCAGCCCTGGCGTTCGAGCTCGTGCAGGATGAACTCGGCCGAGTCGGCCGGCTTCATCCGGACGGCGTCGACGACGATCTCGGGGTGCTCGGGGGCCTCGTACGGGTCGTCCACCCCGGTCATCTCCTTGATCTGGCCGGCGCGCGCCTTCTTGTAGAGCCCCTTCACGTCGCGCTCCTCGCAGACGGTCAGCGGGGTGTTGACGTAGACTTCCACGAACCGTCCGATCTCGCTCCGCGCCTTCGCGCGCGAGGTGCGGTACGGCGAGATCAACGCGACGATCGGGATCGAGCCGTTCCGCGCCAGGACCTTCGCGACGTACGAGACGCGCCCGGCGTGGGCCTCGCGGGAGGCCCGGTCGAACCCGAGGTCCGAACTCAAGCCCTTGCGGATCTCGTCCCCGTCGAGCAGCTCGGTGTACCGGCCGCGGCCCTCGAGGCGTTCGACCAGCGCCTTTCCGATCGTCGTTTTCCCGGCGCTCGGCAGTCCGGTCAGCCAGATGCAGAAGCCCTGCGGTCCTCGGTTCATGTGACGTGCCCCGTGCGTCCGTCGACCTCGCCGTCGGACGGGCGTCCGGTCGGTGGGACGGAGCCATAATCCTTGCGGCGGCCGCCCGCCGGTCCGTGCGACACCGCCGCTCGGCCTTCCCACCGGGACTCACCGGCCGCGCTCGCGTCTCGGGCAAGGTTCGGGCTTGCGTTCGGCCGGCGGGATTTCGCCGCGCTCGAATCTACGGGTAGATCCCGCGTTCGCGCATCGCGTCCACGACCCGCTGGATCGCGAGGACGTACGCCGCGGTCCGCCGGTGAACCTTCCGCGCGGAGGCGACCTTCTCGACCTCGCGGTACGACCCGACCATCACCCGCTCGAGTCGGGCGTTCACCTCGGCGAGCGGCCAGTAGAATCCCTGGATGTTCTGCGCCCACTCGAAGTAGCTGACCGTCACCCCGCCGGCGTTCGCGAGCACGTCCGGAAGCACCCAGACCCCCTTCTCGTAGAGCACCCGGTCGGCGGCGGGCGTCGTCGGCCCGTTCGCGCCCTCCCCCAGGATCTTCGCATCGATCCGGTCGGCGTTCCGGTCCGTAATCTGCGACTCGAGCGCGGCCGGCACGAGGATGTCGACCGACCGTTCGAGGAGCTCCTCGTTCGAGATCGCCTGGGCGCCCGGGAACCCCACGACGGAGCCGGTCCGGATCCGGTGGGCCTCCACCGCGTGCGGGTTCAGCCCGTCCGGTGCGTAGATGCCGCCCTGAACGTCCGAGAGCGCGACGATCCGCGCGCCCTGCTCGTCGTGGAGGATCTTCGCCGCGGAGGAACCGACGTTCCCGAACCCCTGCACCGCGACGGTCGCGCCCTTCACCCTCAGGCCGAGGTCCTTCGCGGCCTCGCGGATGACGTAGGCGCAGCCGCGGCCCGTGGCCTCGCCCCGGCCCTCGGAGCCCCCAAGGCTGATCGGCTTCCCCGTGACCACGCCGGGCACGGAGTAGCCCTTCTGCATCGAGTAGGTGTCCATGATCCACGCCATCGTCTGGCCGTCCGTGTAGACGTCCGGCGCCGGAATGTCCATCTCGGGACCGATGATCGGCGCGATCTCGCTCGCGAAGCGGCGCGTGAGCCGCTCGAGCTCGCCCTTCGACAGGTGCTTCGGGTCGCAGACGACGCCGCCCTTCGCGCCGCCGTACGGGATGTTGACGACCGCGCACTTCCACGTCATCCAGGCGGCGAGCGCCCGGACCTCGTCGAGCGTGACCTGCGGGTGGTAGCGGATACCGCCCTTGGTCGGGCCGCGGGCCATGTTGTACTGGACCCGGTACCCGGTGTACACACGGTAGCTGTTGTCGTCCATCCGGACCGGGAAGTTGACCGTGAGCTCCCGCTTCGGGTGCTTCAGCACCTCGCGGGTCCCGGCCTCGAGCCCGATCAGATCGGCGACGATGTCGACTTGTTTCTTGGCGGTCTCGAACGGATTGACGGTGGAAGCGCTCGCCATAGTTGGTGCCCCTCGTGAGGCGAGTCGGGACCCGGCCTCCCCTACTTGAGAGTAGCGAGAACCCTGTCAGACCTCGACACGGGGTCACCCCGCGACCGACGGGCGCGCGTCGCGGAACGGCTCCCAGCCGGCGGCGGGCATCGGCTCGAGCCGCCCGTCGGCCGCGAGCCACGCCCCACGCCCTCGGGCGACCGACCCGATCCGGGTGAGGCGCCCGCCCACGGCCTCGACCGCCCGCTCGGCCCGTCCCCATCGGGTCGCCGGAAGCGCCGCGAGCAGCTCGTAGTCCCCTCCAAAGAAGGCGACGGACCTGCGCTCGAGCCGGGTCCGGGCGACGCGGCGGAGGCCGGGCGCCCAGGGCAGCGCGGCCTCGTCCACGACGACCCGCACTCCGCTCGCAGCCGAGAGCAGCCGCGCGGACTCGGCGAGGCCGTCCGACGTGTCCATCATCGCGTGCACGAGCGGGCCGAGCGCGATTCCCTCTCGGACC
>JASHPZ010000050.1 GCA_030037815.1 Thermoplasmata archaeon
GCCTGGAACGGGGTCGGCGAGCCTTCCGCGACGGCCTGGACGGCGAGCTTGAACCCGGACTCCTCCGTGAGCCGGTCCGGGGTCTTCTCTTCGAGGAAGTCCGCGACGGCGCGGCGGTTCCGGCCGATCGCGTAGGCGCGCCAGCCGATCGTGGCGCCGCTCGGGTCGAGTTCGACCAGACCGGGCGTGCCGCCCGAGAACCCGCCGAGGAGCAGGGAGACGGCGAACGGGCGGGTGCCGCCGAACTGGGTGTACTGCTGGAGGAGCGTGCCGAGCGCGTGGCCGAGGAGGCTGTAGGGCGCGGCCTCGCCGAACGTGAGGCGGTGGCGCTGCGCCTCGACCCGGAGGAACTCGACCAGCACGCGCGAGTCCGCGATCAGGCCCGCGGTGACGCAGCCGAGGCCGGTGTCGATCGCGAAGCTCTTCTCGATCGAGCCCGCGTCCGCGAGCGAGCTCACGGGGAGGTTCCGGAACGCGACGAAGACGATCCCGGTGTCGTAGGTGACGGCGACCGCCGTCCCCCCCATCTGGATCGCCTGGAGGGCGTACTCGACCTGGAACAGGCGGCCGTCCGGGGAGAACACCGTGCTCGCGCGGTCGTAGGCCATCTGGCCCGGTTGCATTTCCATCGCCGTGGAACCCCCGAATTGGGGTCGGCCAATCGGGTCGGGGATTTAGGTTCGCGCCCCGCCGGAGCGCCGGCCCCACTTGGTTGCCGCGCTCCACCACGGCACGCGGGCGTGCCGGGCCCGACGCCCCCGCGACGCGCCGGAAACCCTTATCGGCCCCGCCCCGCGTCGCCGGAGTCCGATGGACCCGTTCGGCCTCCACCCGCTCCCGATGGCGTCCAGCCACCGCGGGGCGCTCTCCCCGGCGTGCACGCAGTGCGCCGAGGGCCGGAAGATGGTCCTGTTCGTCACCGGCCTCTGCCGGTTCCGCTGCTTCTACTGCCCCGTCTCGCCGAACCGCAACCAGATCGACGTCGCCTACGTGAACGAGCGGCGCATCACCCGCGACGAGGACCTCCTCGAGGAGGCGCGGGCGATCGGGGCGGCCGGCACGGGGATCACGGGCGGCGACCCCCTCGGGGTGGTCGACCGGGTCGAGCATTACGTCCGCCTCCTGAAGGGCGAGTTCGGGCCGTCCCACAACATCCACCTCTACACCCACGAACCGAACCCGGAGAAGCTTCGGCGCCTCGCCGCGGCGGGGCTCGACGAGTTCCGGCTCCACATCCCCCACTACCTGTGGGGACCGCTCGCCGCCCAGGGCGGCGCGTACCGCGCGGTGCTCGAGTCGGCGCCCGACTGGGGGATCCGCCGCGGGGTCGAGATCCCGGTGCTGCCCGAGAAGGAGGCGGAGCTGCGGCGACTCCTCCGCACGCTCGAGGAGATCGGGGTCGACTTCGTCAACCTGAACGAGCTCGAGTTCTCGGAGACGAACGAGACCCACCTCCACGACCGCGGCTACCGCCTGGACCCGCGGAACGGCTGGGGCGTGCGCGGGAGCCGCGCCGTCGCCGAGAAGGTCGTCCGCGAGATGCGGCTCCGGATCCCGGTCCACTACTGCTCGTCGCGGTTCAAGGACGGCGTGCAGCTCCGGCAGCGGCTCCTCCGTCGGGCCGAACGGACGGCGCCGACGTTCGCCGAGCGGACCCCGGACGGCACCGTCGTGCTCGGGGTGGTCGAGGCGGCGCGGGCCGCCGACCTGGGACGCTGGGCGCGGACCGTCGCGGCCCGGGTCGGAGTCGACCCGGCGGGCTACCGCTTGGACGCCCCGCGCCGCCGCGTCCTCTTGCCGCCGGCGGAATTGCGTCGCGCCGCGGGTCGGCTGCGCTGGCCGGCCTTCGAGGTCGAAGAGTACCCGACGGCCGACGCTCTCGAGGTCGAGCGGGCCCCCTTGAACGCGGCCGCCCGGGCGCGGCTCGGGGTCGGCGTCGCGGCCGGTGGGACGTAGCCCTCGTCGCACTCGTGGCCCCCCCACGTGAGGTACCGGACGTCGCCCCGCCGGTTCTTGATCGAACAGGGCCCCCAGCCGGTGTCCTCCCCGCCGTACCACATCGGGCAGTCGCGGCAGTGGAGCGTCACCCGGGCCAGTGCCCGCGAGCGGCGTACCCGGGCGGTCACGGGGACCCCACGGCCCGGGCGAGCTGCCACGCCCGGGTCGCCGACGACATCAGTTCCGCGACCGTGACCGGCCCGACGCCGCCGGGGACGGGCGTCAGCGAGGCCGCCCAGCCGTCCAGCGAGGCCGCGTCCGCGTCCCCCGCGCTCTTCGACGCCCCCGGCTTCGCGGGATCGGGGACGGAGGAGAGCCCGACGTCGACGACGTGCGCGCCTTCCGGGACGTTCGCGCGGGTGAGCAGTCCCGGGTGGCCCACGCACGAGAAGATCGTCCGGGCGTCCCGGAGGATCGACTCCAGACCGTGCGAGCGGGAGTGCGCGACCGTCACGGTCGCGTTCAGGCCGGGCTGACGGCTCGCGAGCAGGAGGCCGAGCGGCAGACCGACCGTCTCCGAGCGCCCCAGCACCACCACCCGCTCGCCCTCGAGCGGAAGCCGGTACTGCTGCGCGATCCGCACCGCCGCGCGGGCGACGGCGGGGACGTGGACGGGGTGCTGCTGGACGAGCCGGCCCAGGTTGAGGGCCCCGACCCCGTCGACGTCCTTCTCCGGTCGGAGCGCGGCGATCGCGGCCCGGAAGTCGAACGGCGGAGGGAGCGGGTGCTCGAGGAGCACGCCGTCCACCCCGGCGTTCCGGTCGAGCGCCGCGAGGGTCGCGACCAGGCGGTCCGGACCCGCGTCGGCGGGGATCGGCTCGTCCCGGAACGTGACCCCGACGGCCGCCGCCGCCTTGCTCTGTCGGCGGAGATAGAAGCGGAACGGGCTGTCGACGTCGCGGTGGACGCTCACGAGCGACGGGGCCCGCGACGCCCCCCGGGCGGAGATCGCCTGGCGGGTTTCCGCGTCCACCACTTCCGCGACCGGCTTGCCGTCGAGGCGCAGGGTCACGAGGTCCACCGGCCGGGACGATTCGGGCGCGATAGATAACGGAACGGCTCTTCCGGACGGCCGTTTTTCTATCGGTAGCGGGGGGACTTGGTGGCGCGCGGGCTATCCGTTGCCCTAAGGGATTTATAGAGACCCCCGCTTCGTTACGACGGCAGAACGGCCCACTGGGGTCGGGACGCCCCCATGGCAGAAGGAGCGGATACACCGTCCGGCCCGTCCGGTGATGCTCCGCCGCCGTCGGAGCTCGAGAATTGGGGCAAGACGCTCCCGTTCCAGAATAGCGCCCAGGTCGAGGTCCCCCCGCGCCTTCTCGACCAGGTGATCGGTCAGGACGAGGCGGTCGAGGTTGCCCGCAAGGCCGCGACCCAGAAGCGCCACATGATCCTGATCGGCGAGCCGGGAACGGGCAAGAGCATGCTCGCTCGGGCGATGGTCGACTTCCTGCCGAAGGAGCAGCTCCAGGACATCCTCGCCTACGCGAACGCGGAGGACCCGAACGAGCCGAAGATCCGCGTCGTCCCGGCCGGCAAGGGCAAGGAGATCGTCGCCGCGCAGAAGCTCGAGGCGGCCCAGAAGAAGGAGCAGCGGACGATCCTGTTCATCGTCGGCGCGCTCGCGATCTTCGCGCTGACGCTCTACATCACGCTCTCGACCCACCCGACCGACTGGACCGCGCTCCTGTTCGGCATCCTGATCATCTTCATCCTCTACGCCATCGTCCGCTTCTCGAGCGGGCGCTCCGACGGCGGGAACGGCGTCGCGAAGCTCCTCGTCTCGCACACGCCGGACGAGAAGCCGCCGTTCGTCGACTCGACCGGCGCCCACGCGGGCGCGTTGCTCGGGGACGTGAAGCACGACCCGTTCCAGTCGGGCGGCCTCGAGACCCCCCCGCACGAGCGGGTCGAGGTCGGCGCGATCCACAAGGCGAACGGGGGCGTGCTCTTCGTGGACGAGATCAACCTCCTCAAGATCGAGAGCCAGCACTCGCTGCTCACCGCGCTCCAGGAGCGGAAGTTCTCGATCGTCGGGCAGTCCGAGCGGTCGGCCGGCGCGATGGTGAAGACCGAGCCCGTCCCGTCCGACTTCGTCCTGGTCGCCGCGGGCAACATCGACTCGGTCCAGACGATGCACCCCGCGCTCCGCTCGCGGATCCGGGGCTACGGCTACGAACTCTACGTCAAGACAACGATGCCGGACATCCCCGAGAACCGGATGAAGATCATCCGGTTCATCGCCCAGGAGGTCCAGAAGGATCGCAAGATCCCCCACTTCGACACCCCCGCGATGGTCGAGGTCGTGCGCGAGGCGCAGCGGCGCTCGGGGCGTTCGGGGCAGCTCACCCTCCGGCTCCGCGAACTCGGCGGCCTCGTCCGCGTCGCGGGCGACATCGCGCTCTCCGAGGGCGTGCCGATGGTCCACGCCGAGCAGGTCGTGAAGGCGAAGCGGGCGAGCCGGTCGCTCGAGCAGCAGATCGCCGACCGGTACATCGAGCGGCGCCGCGAGTACCACATGTTCTCCACCGAGGGCTCGGCCGTCGGGACCGTCAACGGGCTCGCCGCGATCAACGCCCAGACGGGGATGGCCGAGTTCTCCGGGATCGTCCTGCCGATCGTCGCCGAGGTGACGCCGGCCCAGACGCGGAACGGCGGGGTCGTGGTCGCCACCGGGAAGCTCGGGGAGATCGCGCGCGAGGCGGTTCAGAACGTCAGCGCGCTGATCAAGAAATACACGGGCGAGGACATCTCGCGCTACGACATCCACATCCAGTTCGTCGGCACGTCCGACGGCGTCGAGGGCGACAGCGCGTCGGTCTCGATCGCCACGGCGGTGATCAGTGCGCTCGAGGGCGTCCCGGTCGACCAGTCGGTCGCGATGACCGGCTCCTTGTCGGTCCGCGGCCAGGTGCTGCCGGTCGGCGGCGTGACGGCGAAGGTCGAGGCCGCTTCGGACTCGGGCATCCGCCGCGTGCTGATCCCCGAGGACAACGTGGGGGACCTGGTCCTGGAGACCCGCTACCGGGGCGCGATCGAGGTGATCCCGGTCCGGACGCTGCGGGACGTGCTCAAGTACGCGCTCGTGGGCTCCGGCTCGAAGAAGGAGTCGCTCCTCGAGCGGCTCGCCGCGATGGTCCACGCGACCAGCCGGACGACGGACGAGA
>JASHPZ010000051.1 GCA_030037815.1 Thermoplasmata archaeon
CCCGACGCGCATCCGTTGCGCGCGGCGCCGTGGTGGGAGCGGACGGTCGCGCGGCGCGCGCGCGTCCTCCGCCGCCGCAAGGTCGTCTTCCTGGTCGTGGCCGTGCTCCTGGTCGCCGCCGTCGCGGCGGCCCTCGCCCCGATGGTGAGCCTCATCGCGACGGCCGTCCAGCAGGGCGGCGCCGCCGTGGCGACGCCGTCGTTCTACACGTCCGAGCCGCCGCCGTTCTGCCTTGAGGCGAACGCGTCCAGTCGGTGCGCGCTCGGCGGGATTGGCCCGGCGATCCAGGGGACCTTGATCCTGCTCGCCCTCGCCGCGCTGGTCGCGGTGCCGGTCGGGCTGTTCACGGGAATTTACCTCTCCGAGTACGGACGCCGGAACCGGTTCGGCCGGACGCTCGGGCTCCTGGTGGACGTGATGGTCGGCGTCCCGTCGATCCTGCTGGGCGTCTTCGTCTTTTCGCTGTTCCTGCGCTACGACCACCCGGACGCGGAGAGCGCGCTCGCGGGCGCGGTCGCGCTCGCGCTCCTGATGATCCCGATCGTCGCCCGCGCGACCGAGGCGGCGCTCGCGACCGTGCCGACCGCCGTCCGCGAGGCGGCGCTCGCGCTCGGCTTCCCGCGCCACCGCGTCACGACGCGGGTCGTGCTCGGGAACGCCCGCAGCGCGCTCGTCACCGGGAACCTCCTCGCGCTCGGCCGGGCGGGGGGCGAGACAGCCGCGCTCGTCCTGACGGCCGGCACGTCGAGCTTCTGGTTCGCGGGCCTCCACCGGCCAATCGCCGCGCTCGGGCCGCTCATCTACTACAACCTCACCACCGCGGTCGCGCCGAACTGGACCGAGGACGCGTGGGGCGCGGCGCTCGTACTCCTGCTTATCATGGCGGTCGTGAGTCTCGCCGCTCGGTGGACGCTCCGGAGCCGGAGCGCGTCCGAGTCGGTGTGAGATCGTGCCGTCGAAGCTCTCGGTCGTCGGCCTCGACGCGTGGTACGGGTCGCGCCAGGTCCTCTACGACATCGGCCTCGAGCTCCCCGACCGCGCGACCACCGCGATCATCGGCCCGTCGGGGTGCGGCAAGTCGACGTTCCTCCGCTGCCTGAACCGGCTCCACGAGGAGGGGGTCGGCGCCCGGGTCTCGGGGAAGATCCTCCTCGACGGGGAGGACCTCCACGGGCTCGACCCGGTCGCCGTCCGCTGCCGCGTCGGGATGGTGTTCCAGAAGCCGACCCCGTTCCCGAACCTCTCGATCTTCGAGAACGTCGCCGCCGGGCTCCGCCTGATGGGGGTCCGCAAGCGGGACGAGCTCGACCAGGGCGTCGCGGAGGCGCTCGTCCACGCCGGCCTCTGGGAGGAGGTCGAGGCGCAATTGGACGCGCCGGGCACGAGCCTCTCGGGCGGTCAGCAGCAGCGGCTCTGCATCGCCCGCGCGCTCGCCGTCCGGCCCGAAGTGCTCCTCCTGGACGAGCCGTGCTCCGCGCTCGACCCGATCGCGACCGCGAAGGTGGAGTCGCTCCTCGCGAAGCTCCGGAGCGAGTACACGGTCGTGATCGTGACGCACAACCTCGCCCAGGCGACCCGGGTCTCCGACCACACCGCGTTCTTCTACCTCGGAAAGCTGGTCGAGTTCGGCACGACGGACGCGATGTTCCACGCGCCGACCGAGAAACTGACCGAGAACTACGTCACCGGGCGGTTCGGGTAGCGCGGGCCTACGGCGCCGCGGCGAGGAGCCGGTCGATCAGCCCGATCGGAGGGCTCCCGGACGCGAGCAGCGCGTCGTGGAACGCCGAAAGGTTCCCGTGGAACCGCGGGCCGAGGTACTTCGCGCGGGCGTCCAGGATCGCGAGCTTCCCCAGCGTGTAGCAGAAGTACTCGGGGTTGAACGTGCCGCGGATCGCCTCCCGCTCGGCGGGGAGGCGCTCCAGGTGCGCCTCCCGCTGGAACAGTTGGGTCGCCGCTTCGAGCGACATCCCGCCGGTGTGGAGCCCGACGGACGCGAGGAGCCGGCAGTCGCGCAACAGCGCGTCGTGGATCTGCGCCACCTCCGCGAACGGGGACGGGGCGCCGAACCCCTGCTCGACCGCGAGCTGTTCCGTGTAGTGCGCCCACCCCTCGACGAACGACGGCGAGAGGTAGACGCGGCGGACGGTGCCGCCGTCCGCGCGCCGGAAGTGGAGGAACTGGAGGTAGTGGCCCGGGTAGACCTCGTGGACGGTCACGTTCCCGAGCATCGAGCGGTTGAACGAGCGGAGCCACTCGGCCTGCTGGGTCGGCGTCCACTTCGGGTCGACCGGCGTGACGTAGTAGATCCCCTCGGAGGACGTCGTGTCGAACGGGCCGGGCGGGTTCAGGCTCGCGGTCGAGAGGGCGCGCCCCCAGACGGGGGTCTCCTCGACGCGGCAGGTCGCCGGCTCGGGGACGGTCGCGAGGCGACGGTCGAGGACGAACTGCTTCGTCGCGGCGACGAACTCGCGCGCGAGCGGCAGGATCCCGTCGGCCGCGGGGTGGTCGGCGTTCAGCTCTTGGAACAGCTCGGCCAGGGTCTTCCGCGACGAGGTGGCGATCGCCGCGAGCCGGGCCTGGTTCCGGGCGAGGTCGGCGGCCCCCGCCCGCTCGACCTCCGCGAACGGCGTCTCGATCCCCTCGCGCACGCGGAGCAGCGTCTGGTAGCGCGCCGCGCCGAGCGCGAACTCGGGCGTCGCGCGCGGCAACTCCTCGTTCCGGAGCCAGTCGAGGAACTCGGCCACGGCCGGCTCCGCGTGCGCGCGGGCCGCGGCGACCTTCGGGCCGAGCCCATCCCGGGCCGCGAACTCTTCCGCCTCCCCGAAATGCGCGGGGAGTCCTCCGCCGATCGCGAGCGCGAGCTCGACGAACGGCTTCGGGAGCGGCGGGGCGAGGCGGCGGCGACCTTCCGCGAGCAGGCCGGGGACGGCGTCCAGCGTCCGGAGGATCGCGGTGACGCGGGCCGCGACCGGCGCGTAGTCGCGCGCGATGTACGCGGTCAGCGAGATCGCGCCGACGTACGCCATCGGGTTGCGGTCGAGTTCGCGGGCGTCCCGCAGGTCGAACAGCGGGCTCTCGAGCAGGAGGCGCAAAAGGATCCGGTCGACGACCCGCGTGGGGGGGAGCTCGCGGTCGTCGAGGGGGGAGAGCTCGCCGAGGAGCCGGTCTGCGTCGGCCGCCCAGGCGTCGGTCGAGCTCCGTCGGAAGTCGGGGACGATCCCGTCGTACTCGTGAAGGCCGAGCCCGACGGCGTAGCTCGGCTGCAGGCGGAACGCGTGGTCGATGACGCGACGCTCGAGCTCGTCGAGCGCGACCGCGGAGCGGGAGGAGGGGGACATCGCCGCGCGGTGGGAGGCCGCTCGGCTCAAAACGTCACGGGCGGACCGGCGGCGGGCTCACTCTTCCCACGTCATCCGGCACTTCGGGCACGTTCGGTGGTCGAGCGGCGTGCCGCAGACGAAGCAGAGGTCGAACGCCGACCGGTCCACGAGACCCGCCCGCACCGGCTCGGCCCCCCGCTCCGGCAACGGCGGCGGCGGGGCGGGAGCGGGGGCGGCCACGACCTCCGGGGCCGGAGGGGGCGGC
>JASHPZ010000052.1 GCA_030037815.1 Thermoplasmata archaeon
TGAGGGGGCGAATGGGCGACTCGCCGCGCCCGCCCGCGGTCGCCGGCCAGTTCTACGCCGGCACCGGCGCCGAGCTGGCACGGCAGGTGGAGGCCTGCTTCCTCGACCGTCGAGGTCCGGGCGAGCTCCCGACCCGCCGTCGATCGTCGAGTCGCTCGTTGCGCGCCGCGGTCGTGCCGCACGCGGGCTACCCGTACTCCGGCCCGATCGCCGCCCACGTGTACGCTCGGATCGCGAGCGAGCGGCCCCCGGAGTCGGTGCTCATCCTCGGGGTCGATCACCACGGTCGAGGGTCGGCCGCGCTCTCCGACCGGGCGTGGGCGACGCCGCTCGGTCCCACTGCGGTCGACCACGAGCTCGTTGCGGCCTTGCGACGGGAACCGGTCTCGGTCGACGAGGCCGCCCAGTCGGAGGAGCACTCGATCGAGGTGCAGCTGCCGTTCCTGGAGTACGTGCTCCCCCGGCCGAGATTCGTCGCGTTGCAGGTTCGCTTCGGACGCTTCGAGTTCCTCCGCGACGTCGGCGAGGTCGTGCGGACCGCGATCCGGGACCGGGACGTGCTCGTCCTCGCGTCGACGGACTTCTCGCACTACGTGCCCGCGCGAACGGCCGAGCGTCTCGACCGAATGGCGATCGACGCGATCCTCGCCCGAGACGCGCGTCGCCTCTACGACACCGTCGTCGACAACGAGATCTCGATGTGCGGGATCGCCCCGACGACCGTGCTCCTCTCCGCCCTGGCGGAGGAGGCGCTCTCGGCGCGACTCCTTCGATGGGGCCACTCGGGCGAGGTCGAGCCGATGCGCGACGTCGTCGGCTACGCATCGATCGCGATCGAATCCGCCGCCTCGCGCGCGCCGTCGGTTAAATAGCGCGGCCGGCTCGGCGCCGCCGGCGCGGCATGATCCTCTCGGACACGAAGATCCGCGAAGCGATGCGCCGGCGCCGGATCGTCATCCGGCCCTTTCGCACCTCGAGCCTCGGCACCAACTCCTACGACGTCCACCTCGGGCCGTACCTCGCGGTCTACGAAGGCGGGGCGCTCGACGCTCGCCGAGCGAATCGGGTCGAGGAGTTTCGGATCCCGAAGGACGGATTCGTCCTCGTTCCCGGCCAGCTGTACCTCGGGGTCACCGAGGAGTATACCGAGACCCACGGGTACGTCCCGTTCCTCGAGGGGAAATCGAGCGTCGGTCGCCTCGGGATCGACATCCACTCGACCGCGGGCAAGGGCGACGAGGGCTTCTGCAACTACTGGACGCTCGAGATGAGCGTGAAGCTCCCGGTCCGCGTCTACGCCGGGATGCCGGTCGGGCAGCTGATCTACTTCGAGATCTCGGGGCCGATCGAGCGCAGCTATTCGACCAAGAGTTCCGCGAAGTACCGGAAGGTCTCGCCGCACCCGACGCCGTCGCGCATGTACCTCAATTTTCCGACCCGACGTCGGCGCGCCGCCGGGAAGTGACGGCGGTCAGGCGGCCTCGGCCTACGCCGAACGCTGACCCGGTCGGACGAGATAGAACGCGGGCCGCCCGGGGCGCGCACGGTCCCGGCGCCCGAGCGGGTCGTGCGCCTCGGCCTCGCTCTCCCGATAGACCGCGACCCGGGGGAACCCGAGCCGCCGCACGAGGTACCCTTCCGCATCCCGGAGCACCTCGACCTCGTTCACCTCGGGCTCGGAGGATGGCGGCTCGGTGCGCAGGAGCGGGGCGACCCGCTGGACGTACTTCGGGATCTCCGCGCGATACGCGGTCAACTCCGGGTGGCTCGACGCGCGGGCCATCACCTCCTTGAGCGACGGGACCTCGCCGCGGTCGATCGCCTCGCGCATCCACGCCTCGACGTGCCGCTTCCACGGCGCGGCCACGTAGAAGATCGCCTCTTCCGGCCCGGGCTCTCCCCGTTCGGACGCGGGGCGGAGGACCGCACGCAGGTCCTCCTCGACCCGCTCGAGGAACCGCTCCCGGGCCTCGGCGGCCGGCGACGGCTCGAACTCGTGCGGCTCCGGGAACGGTCGCGTCGCCACCAGTCCGCCGGAGTCCGGCTCGCCGAGCTCCTCCGCGAGGTGCGGCGTGATCGGGGCCAGGAGGCGCACCCACGCCGCGACGAGCTGGCCGGTCGCCGCGCCGACGCTGCCGCCGCGAGCATAGTAGCGGCGCAGTAGGTTCGGGACCCGAACGTAGACGAGTTCGGCGGCCCCGTGCAGGTCGACCGCGTCGAACGCCGCGCGGACCTCGGTGACGACGCGATGCGCCGCCGAACGCAGCCACGCGTCGAGCTCCGGGGACGTCGTGCCGCCGCCGCGGCCCTCGCGGGCGAGCCGCTCGACCTCCTCGAGCCGACCGGCCGCCACGTCGACCTGGGCGGGGTCCCACTCGAGGTCCTGCGAGCTCGAACCGGTGAGCGCGTAGTACAGCCGGATCTCGTCCGCGCCCCACCGCTCGAGGGCCGCCCCGAGCGGGGGGATCCGTCCGCCTTTGGACGAGACTTCCTTTTTCGAGATCTTGGCCCCGGCGGGCCCGGTGATCCATCCGTGGACGAAGATCCCCTTCGGCCAGAGCTCCGGCGGGAGGAGCCGCGCGTGGGTGTAGAGGAACACCGGGAAGTGGACCCGCTTGTGCTCCTTGCCGCCGATGTTCAGGTCGAGGGGGTACCAGTACCGGAACTCGGCCCGGACCTCCTCCGCCACCGCCCGGTCGACGGTCGGCTCCCCGGGGCCCTCCCCGCGGAATACGAAGTCGAAGAACCGGTCGGTCAACTGCGCGACGTGGAGCCGCCCGCTCGAGACGAACCGGCGCACCGGATAGTACGCCATGTAGAACGTGGAGTCGGCGATCGGTTCGATCACCCAGCCGGGGTCGAGGGGGAACGGCGTGCCGAGCCATCGACCCCGCCGGGTGCACGGCCGGTCTTGGAACCAGTCGACAACCGCGGGCAACTCCTCGCCGTACTCCTTCGGCCAGGTCGACAGTCGCTCGACGAGCGGCGCGAGCTCGGCCTTCCATCCCGGGTCCCCGTACCGCAGGAACCACTGGTCCGGGACCCGTCGGATCACGACGTCGTGCCCGTTCCGGCACCGGACGGGTTTCGAGAACTCCTGGACGGAGAAGCTCGAGCCGGCCGCTTCCAGTTGCGCCGCGATCCGGTCGCGGGCCTCCCGGACGGCGACGCCCGCGAGCTCCGGCACCGTCATCCGGCCGCGAACGTACTCGAGGCGGTAGAGGCGTTCCGTGGCCGCGTCGACCCGCTCCGCCTCGGCGAGCGCCCGCACGGCCGCGAGGGCCCGCTCGGCGGGCAGCCCCTCGCCGCGGACGAGCTCCTGCTCGGAGGCCGAGAGCCCCGAGGATTCGGGGACCTCGAGCAGCACCCGCGGTGCCTTCGCGCGGGCCCGACTCGTCGGGTCGAGCGCGCGCAGCGCCTCGGCGTCGGCGGGGGCATGGGCCGGCACGCTCATCACCACGCCCGTGCCGACCGAGGGGTCCACGAAGGATCCGCTGAGAATCGGGACGCGATCGCCGGTCAACGGAACCTCTACGTCCCGGCCGACCAAGTCGGACGCCGGGAACGTCTGGCCCGCGTGCCCGCCGTGCTGGTCGACCAACCGGGCCACTCCGGCGGCGGTCGCGAGGTACGTTCCGCTGCCGTGGTGCCACACCGTGAGTGACGTGCGGTCGGGCACCCACAGGTTCGTCACCCCGTAGAGGGTCTCGGGCCGGAGGGTCGCGGCGAGGAGCGTCCGTCCGTCGTCGAGGCGGAACGGCACCGTCGTGTACCGGATGACCTCGGCGTCCCCGCCCGACGACAGGTCGGTCTCGGACGGGTCGACCGCGACCGCACCGTCCACGGGACAGAACGACGAGAAGTACGCCCCCTGGGCCACCGCCCCGGCGGCGTGGAGCCGACCGAACTGCCACCGGACGAACGCCCGGTAATCGTCGTCGATCGTCGTGAGGTAGGTGGACGGGTCGACCAGCGCGCCGATCGCCCCGAGAACGGTCCGGTACGATTCGCCCAGGTATCGGGCCGCCTCGGCCGGGTCCGTGAGCCGGGCCCGTTCCGCCGGTGGAACGCCCTGGTCGTCGAGCTGCTGGCGGACGACCGGGTCGTCGTCGCGCACGCGCTGGGCGAACGTGACCGCGGGCAGACCGGAGGCGTGCACGCCGAACGGAACGAGGACCGCTTCGCCGCGCATGCGGTGGTACCGTGCGAGCGCGTCGGCGTACGCGAATCCCCGCAGGTGGCCGACGTGCAGGAATCCGCTCGTGCCCGGATACGCGACCAGCGCGTAGTACTTGGGGTGCCCTTCGCGTCGCTGACCGGTCGCGAGGCCGGCCCGGGCCCATGCCTCCTGCCAGTGCCGGGCCCGCTCCGGTCGCATCGCCGCTCGACCTCGGCGTCTCTATTTGACGAATTCCTCCAAGACGTTCCGGGCCGCAGTCCCTTTACCCTCCGGTCCCGGTCCGGGAAACGCCGTGCGGATCATCGAGATCTTCCACTCGGTCCAGGGCGAGGGTCCGCTCACCGGCGTTCGGACGTCGTTCGTCCGGACCGCCCGGTGCAATCTTCGGTGCGCGTGGTGCGACACGACCTACTCGTTCGGGCCGGGCGTCGAGCGGTCGATCCCTTCGATCCTGCGCACGGTGGCCCGGCATCGCACGCGTCACGTCTGCCTCACCGGCGGCGAACCGCTCCTCCAGCGGGAGTCGCTCGACCTGGTGCGCGCGCTCGCGGACCGGGAGTACACCACCGTGATCGAGACGGGGGGTTCGCTCGACGTGACGCCGTACCTGGACGTCCCGCGCGTCGTCCTGAGCGTGGACGTGAAGTGTCCGTCGTCGAAGATGCAGGCGCGGAACCGGTGGGCGAACCTGCCGAAGCTGCGCGCGGACGACGTGCTGAAGTTCGTGATCCAGGATGCCGTCGACTACGCCTACGCGAAGCGGACGCGGGGCGAGTACGCGGGCCCGGCGGCCGTCGTCTTCCAGCCGGTGTGGGGCTCGGACGCCGGGCGACTCGCCGACTGGGTCCTCGCGGACCGCCTCGACGTCCGCGTGATGCTCCAGGAGCACAAGGTGCTCTGGGGTGACGTGCCCGGACGCTGATTCTTCGAGAGACCGGGCGCGCGCACGGATAGGCTAAAGAGGTCCCCCCTTCGTCGGCCGGGCCGTCCCATGGGTGTGCCGAACTCGTCGCCGGCAACCGACCCGCGCCCCTCCGACTTCATCTTCGGAAAGGCGCGCGGGATGGTGTTTCCGCGGGTCGTCCTGGTCGGGCACGGGGTGCTGGACGACCTCGCGTCGACCTGCCGCTCGTTCGACTTCCCCGAGCGGGGCGCGGTGATCACCGGTCCGCGGACCGCCCTCCTCGCGGGGAACCGCGCGGCCGAGATCCTCGAGAAGGACGGGTTCCGGGTCGCGACCGTCATCGCCGGCGAGGCGACCCAGGACGAGGTCGACCGGGTCGCGGCGGCCGTCCGCGACACCGGGGCCCGGTTCCTGGTCGGCGCCGGCGGCGGCAGCAAGATCGACATCACGAAGGTCGTCTCGGCCCGCCTGCACATCCCGTTCTTGAGCCTCCCGACGTCCGCCGCCCACGACGGGATCTCCTCCCCCCGCGCCTCGCTCCACGGCACCGGCAGCGTGACGAGCCAGAACGCCGCCGTGCCGGTGGGCGTCATCGCCGACACCGAGCTGATCGTCCAGGCCCCGTTCCGCCTGCTCGCGTCGGGGTGCGCGGACGTCATCTCGAACGTCACGGCGGTCCTCGACTGGAAGCTCGCGGTCCGGCTGCGGAACGAGGAGTACTCGAGCACCGCGGCGACGTTGAGCGAGTACGCCGCGCAGGAGGTGATCGACCACGCGGGGTCGATCAAGCCGAACCTCGAGGAGTCGATCTGGATCGCCATCCGGCCGATCCTGGTCGCCGGCATCTCGATGAGCGTCGCCGGCTCGTCGCGGCCGTGCTCGGGGAGCGAGCACCTGTTCAGTCACGCCCTCGACCGCGTGTCGGCCCACCCGAGCCTGCACGGAGAACAGTGCGGGGTCGGCGCGATCATGATGATGTACCTTCATGGCGGGGACTGGCGGCGGCTCAAGTCCGCCCTCCTCACCATCGGCGCGCCCACCACGGCCCGCGAGCTGGGCGTCACCCGCGAGGAGGTCGTCCGCGCGCTCGTGATGGCGCACTCGATCCGTCCGGACCGGTACACGATCCTCGGAGACAACGGCCTCTCGCGGGAGGCGGCGGAGCGGCTCGCGGGAGTGACCGGCGTCGTGGAGTGAACATGGCAGAGATCACGCTGTTGGCGGTGGCCCAGGCGCGAGACGGGTTCGATTTCGTCTACCAGGGCGGGGCACCCGTCTGCCGGACGTGCCCGTACCGGCACGCCTGCCTGACGCTCGACCCCGGCCGTCGCTACGTCGTCACCAAGGTCCGGCCCGTCACCCATCCGTGCGCGCTCCAGGAGACGGACGCCGCGGTGGTCGAGGTGAAGCCGGTCCCCCGCTCGTTCGTCGTCGAGTCCGGGAGCGCGGTCGTCGGGAGCTCGGTCGAGGTCGGCCGCTACCCGTGCCGGCGCCTCGACTGCCCGAACTGGTGGGCGTGCGCCGGTCCCGCCGTCCCATCGAAGCAGCGGTTCCACGTCGCCGCGGTCGACCCCGAGCCCGCCGAGTGCCGGATCGGCCGAACGTTGAAGCGCGTGGACGCCGTCTAGCGCGGCATGCGGGGCTGTGGGGTAGCTACGGGCGCGAGGACGCGCCTCGGTCCGCTCTACTGGTCCATCCTTCGGGCTTTGGGAGCCCGGGACCCCGATTCAAATTCGGGCAGCCCCATCGGGACGATGCCGGCCGACCGCGGTCGCGCGCCGGGGCGCTAGCGGGCGGCGGGGGCGTGCCCCTTGAGGCCGACCAGTCCGGCCACCCGGCCCGTCGCCTCCGCCCAAAGCCGGGATCGCCGCGCGAGGTAGCCGACCTCGTCCTCGGTCAGGAGGAGGCGGGGCGCGGGCCCCGACCAGCCGAGCGCCCGCTCCCGGCCCTCGAGCATCGACCGCAAGGTCTCCTCGCGCAGGATGAGGTAGTTGTTGCGCGGGAACCTGTAGGGGCGGAGCGGGCTCGTCCGCGCGCGGGTCGCGGCCAGCGTGAAGAACAGTCGGTAGACGAACCGGCGCCCCCACGGCTTCGCCGCGTTGAACGCCATCAGGTCCGCGACGGTGTAGTTGGCGCCGACGATCTGGTCGCGCTGGACGGCGAGGATCCGCCGCCACCGGGCAACCCGCGCGCCCGAGACGTACCGCATCTGACGGGCGTACGACCCCATCGCCTTCGACTGGGAGGCAGCCCAGTCGGTCGGCCACGCGACCAGGCCGAACCGTTCGATGACGCGGGCGTAGAGGTCGACGTCCTCGCCCCCGACCAGGTCGCGCCAGCCGCCGACCGCCTCGATGGTCGCCCGGCGCAGCGCGCAGATCTCGGAGAAGAGCATCGCGGAACCGCCGGCGTGAACGTACGCGGCGAGCAGCCCGCCGTACCGCGCGTCGTAGGCGATCGACGTGTCGAACGGCACGATGACGGTCCCCTGGCTCGCCTCGAACGCCCGACGGCGCCCGTAGCCCCGGTTCCGTTCCGCGTGGGTCACCAGCCGGATCCGCGGGTCGTCCCGGGCGCGCACTTCCAAGGTCGCGCGGGCGCCATCGGTGCTCGGCCCGTCCGCCACCACGACCTCGAACGGGCGGTCGATGGCCGCCCCGAGTTCGAGGATCGAGTCGATCGAAGCCGCGATCCGGTCCCCGGTGTTCAGGTTCGTCGCGCAGAACGAGACCTCGGGCGCGACGGGCATCATGGGGCCGTGGCGGACCGATGAAAATCAACTTGGCGGTGGTGGGGGCGCGGAACGCCGCGGGCTCCGCTACGCTTTAAACAGCCGGCACGCGCTGGTCCGCCGATGGTCGGATCGCCCGCCGCCGCACCGGACCCGTGGTTTGCGGTCACGATGACCATCCGCAACAACCGGCGGACGATCGAACGGTCGTTCGCCTCGATCCTTCCGCAGGTCGCCCAAGGGGGCGAGCTGGTCGTGGTGGACGCGCGGTCGAGCGACGGGACGTCGGAATACCTCGACCGGTTGGCCGCCGACCATCCCGGGCTCCGCGTCGAGCATCGGGCGTGCAACCGGGGGATCGGGCGGAACCTCGCCGTGGAGCTCTCGCGCGCTCCCGTGGTCCTGACACAAGTCGACGCGGACGACGAGTATGCGCCCGGAGTCCTCGTGCGCGTTGCGCAGCACGTCGCGGATCACGCCGCGGTCGACGCGGCGTTCGCGGTCGGGGCATCCGACTGGGACCCTTCGTCGACGCGATTCTACGCGTGGCGGCGCGCGGCGTTCCAGCGGGCGGGCGGGTATCCGGACACCCAGGAGCGCGAGGACCCGCCGTTGCTCCTGCGGGCCTTCCGCGCCGGGCTCACCATCGACCGCTGCTACGTCCCGAAAGTCGCGGACGACCTGAAGCCGCGTAGGGAGGGACGCGCTCCGACCGTCTCGCCGTGGCGACGGTCGTACCACACGCGGTGGGCCGCCCGGAAGTTCCGGGTGATGGGGTACCACTACCCCGAGTACGTTCGACTGCTGCGCCTGACCCGCCGGACCGCGACCCGGTTCGTCGCGGGGGTCGCCCTGGGCGGCTTCGCCTATGTCGAAGGGGCCGTCCATCGCGACGGTCCCGAGGTGTTGGTCCGGGACGACGAACCGGTCGCTCGCCGCACCGGTGATTCGGCGCCCGTGGGGGCCGGACCGGGGGGACCGTGAACGCGAAGGCGGCCGATGGACCGGCTCCGGACCGGGCGAGTTCTCGGATTCCGCGCCTCGCGGCGGCGAGCCTCTGGTGCGAGAACTGCGGTCGCGAGACGGTCCACCGCGTGCTGCGAATACGGCCCTCGGTCTCTTCGACCTCGGTCCAAGGCGTCGCCCGGTGCCGCGAGTGCCGATTCACGCACCCGTTCGAGTCGGCCGGCACGCGGTCCGTTTCCGTCGCCGCCGTCGTCTCGACCCACGCGAAGTCCGAGCGGCGGACCTTTTCGCTGCCGACCGACCTTCGGATCCCGGTCGGAGCCGGCCTCCCGGACCTTCCGGCGGGCCTCGTGGTGCGTCGCATCGACCGTCGTGGAGGGGGGTCCGTCCGTGAAGCGCGGGCCCGCGACGTCGAGACGCTCTGGCTGGCCCCGGCCCGCGACACGACCCTCGCCCTGTCGGTGATCGAGGGCCGGACGACGCGGAACGAGCGCATCCCGCTCACCCCCGGCGTCGTCTACGAGGTCGGTCAGGAAGTGCGCTGGGGGGGCATGCGCCTGCTCGTCTCGGCCCTCCGCGCCCGCGGGCACACGTGGCGTCGCGTGGGAGACCGGTTCCCGGTCGAGGAGGTGCAACGCGTCTACGCGCGCCGGTACTGGAGGCCGCCCGCCGGGAGCAACGACTGGAGCAGCGAACGCGAGACGCCGAGGTCGGCCGACAGGGCTCGTTCGGCTTCGGCCCGGTCGCGTTCCTCGCCCGGGGTCAGGAGGAACCGCACCTCGCCGCGGGCCCGTACCGCGCGCTCGGGCGCGACCGACCATCGGTCCTCCCCTTCGTGATGGACCGAACCGAGCGCGAGCTCGAGCGGCACGTCCCGTAGGAAGTTCTTCGTACCGTGGACCACCCACGCGCCGCGGGGGACGAACTCCCCGGAGGCCGCGGATTTCGACACCTGGTCCGGATGCACCCAGAACACGGTCGCCGAGGCGAGCCCGGCGCGCCACGCCTTCGAGAACGACGCGGCCCACTGACCGGCCTCCTCGACGGCGGCGGAGGAGATCTCCGCGGCGCCGCTGGGCCGCTTCACGATCACGCTCGCCGCACCGTGCAGGTCGGCGTGCACATAGACGTCCCCCGCCTTGAGATTCCGCCGCACCACCAGGTCGTTGGACGGCGCGTCGCGGCCCGCGAGGACGACGCACCCGTCCGAGGTGAGGAACCATCGGTACTTTTCGAACCAGAACGTCCGGCGGGGCGGGGTCGGAACCTGCGTGTCCCGGTGGGTCCGCGCGGCGAGCTCCTCGGCGGTCTTCGCCTCGCTCTCCCGAAGCGCCGCCCGCGCCCCGTCGAGCTTCGCGCCGATCCGTTTCGCTTCTTCGAAGAGCAACTGCGCGGACTCGCGCGGGGAGCGGTCGACCCACAGCTCGACCGGCCGTCCCCCGAGGACGACCGCCACGCTCTCCCCCGAACCCTCCGGAGCGGCGAGCGCCGCCTCGGCTTCGGCGTAGTGGGCGAGGATCGCCTCGGCGTCCGCCTTCCGGGCGGACGTCGCCGCCTCGAGGTCCCGGACGGCCGCCATCTGACGCGCCGTCAGCCGTTCGAGCTCCGCCTTCGCCCGAGCGGCCGACTGCGCGCCCGGGTCCGGCGGGGCGGTGACGACGGTGCGGAAGTACTCCTCCGCCGCCTCGGAGAACGTCCCGAACTCCCGGGTTTCGACCTCCGCGACCGTGCTCGCGCGGGTCGAGGGGTACGGCGTCACGTCGAACGCGACCCCGGCGTGGGCGTACAGGTACCCCCGGGGGGCCGAACCGATCTGCCCGACCAGTTCGGCCAAGAGCGCGACGGTGCGGGCCCCGCGCGACGTGCCGTCCGCGCTCGCGGGGGACTCGGTCGCCCACCCCGCGCGTGCCACGACCTCCTCCGCGACCGGACCTCCGAGCGCGAGGCGGGCCGCGAGCGTGCTCGCGAGGTCGGTCCGCGACCCTTCCAGGATCGACGCGGCCTCGCTCGCCGTCAGGCGCAGCGGGTCGAGGCGGCTCGGCGGGCGCGCGTACTCCGCCCCGACCCGGACCGTCCGATGGGCCCACCGCCGGGTCTCCGCGACCGCGGCGATCTTCCCGCCCCGCGCGACGACCAAGTTGCCGGCCCCGAACATCTCGAGCGCGAGCGTGAGCCCCTCGGGCGCATCCGCCCGGCCGAACGCGACCTCGAGGTACCGCTCGCCGCCCGGCTCCGCGACGTCCCGCAGGCCGGCGCCGGTCAGGAGCCGGCGGAGCTCGCGGGCCATCGGGCTGAGCGTCTCCGGGTGCGTCCCGACGCGGGTCGCGAGCGCGGCGAATCGGCCCGGGACGAGCAGGAGCTCCCGTCGTCCGACTCCGGCGACCCGGAATGCGAGCGACCAACCGCCTTCGGGCCGGTCGAACGCCTTGTCGACGTGACTCCGTTCGAGGGCGCGCAGCTCCCGGCAGACTGCGAGCGTGTCCAGGGCCGTGAACCGGTCCTTGGGCGTCGGAGAGGTCGCCATCGCCGGAATCCCCGCCGGCGCCGCCGACCCGCCGCGAGCCATTAAACGTTCGGCGCGTTCCGCGCGCCCGTGACCTCCTCGGGCGCCGCCTCCGCCGATCTCTGGCGCGCGAAGACGCGGGCGTTCGTGGACCGCGAGGTGCGGCCGATCGCGCCCGCGATCGATCGGAACGACCGGGTGCCGGACTCGCTCCTCCGCCGGCTTGCGGAAGAGCGGTTCTTCGGTCTCGGGATCCCGCCCGAGTGGGACGGTGTCGGGGGGGACGCGCGGTCGCTCGCCGCCGTCCTCGAGGAGTTGTCCGCGGGGAGCGCGGCGGTCGCCGTGACCGTCGCGGTCCACCTGTCGGTCTGCGCCGCTCCGATCCTGACGTGGGGGACCGACGCCCAGAAGACGCGGTTCGTCCGCGCCCTCGCGCGCGGGGATGGGGTCGGCGCGTTCGGGCTGTCGGAGCCCGACGCGGGGTCGGACACCGCCCGGATCTCGACGCGCTACTCGACCGATGGCGACGGATTCGTCCTGCGCGGTACGAAGATGTTCATCTCGAACGCCGTCACCGCCGGGGTGGTCCTCGTTTTCGCGACCAAGGACCCCGCGCTGGGCCATGCCGGGATCTCGGCGTTCATCGTGCCGGGCGGAACCGAGGGGTTCCGCGTGGCGCAGCGCCTCGAAAAGCTGGGCCTGCGCGGCAGCGAGACGACCGAGCTCGTCCTGGACGGGGTCCGGCTCCCCCCCGAAGGGATGCTCGGGCCCGAGGGCTCCGGTCTCAAGGTCGCGCTCGGCGCGCTCGCGGGCGGACGGGTCGGCATCGCCGCGTGCGCCCTCGGCGTCGCCCGCTCCGCGTTCGAGGAGATGCAGCGCGCGATCGCGCGGGACGACGCCGAGTGGAAGCGGGCCCGGCTCGCCCGGGCATACGTCGAATGGACATCGGCCGCCGCGCTCGTCCGGGCCGCGGCCGAGCGGAAGGACGCGGGCCTCCCGTTCGTGACCGACGCGTCCAGCGCGAAGCTCGCCGCGTCGCGCGCGGCGGTGTCGATCGCGTCGGCGGGTCTCGACGTGGCCGGCGCGGAGGGCGCGCGCGCGGGGAGCGCGGCCGAGCGGCTGTTCCGCGACGCGCGGGTGTTCCCGATCGTGGAGGGTACGACCGAGATCCAGGAACTGATCCTCGGCCGGCAGCTGCTCGACGCCGAACCGCGCGGCAACCCTTAGTAGCCTCCACCGCTCCGCGCCCGATGACGCGCCGGCCTCGCCCGGATGGGACCCGAAGGTCCACCGAGGGCGCCCCGGCCGCGCCGGTGCCTCTCGAGTCGACGGCGATCGACCCGGCCTGGCAGCGGCTCCTCCGTGCCGACGGCATCTCCCACCTCTACCCTCCGCAGGCCGAAGCGGCCGGACCGGTGCTCGCGGGTCGCAGCGTGCTGCTCGCCTGCCCGACGGCGAGCGGAAAATCCCTGGTCGCCTACCTGGCGCTCCTGCGGGCCGCCCGCGCGGGCCGGACCGGGCTCTACCTGGTGCCGTTGCGGGCGCTGGCGCACGAGAAGGCGGAGGAGCTCGAGAAGTTCGCCGAACTCGGGCTCAAGGTCGGGATCTCGATCGGGGACTTCGACCTGACGGCCGACCGACTCGAGAAGCTCGACGTCTTGGTCGCGACCAGCGAGAAGGCGGACGGACTCCTCCGCCGGGGGAGCCCGTGGCTCGACCGACTCGGCGTCGTCGTGGCCGACGAGGTCCACCTCCTGCGCGACCCGGACCGGGGGCCGACCCTCGAGGTCAGCCTGACCCGGCTCCGGCGCGCGTACCCCGACCTCCAGGTCGTGGCACTCTCCGCGACGGTCGGGAACTCGGAGGAGGTCGCCGAGTGGCTGGAGGCGGTCCACGTCGCGAGCGAGTACCGCCCGGTGCCGCTCAAGATGGGGGTCTACTTTGACGGGCGCATCACGTTCACCGACCTGTCGGCGCGGGACATCGCCCCGCCGGGCGAGGCCGTCCCCCGACTCGTCCGCACCGTGATCGAGGACGGCGGCCAGGCGCTCGTGTTCGTCAACAGCCGCAAGGCGAGCGAGCAGTTGGCGGAGAACCTGGTCGCGACGGTTCGGCGCCTCTTG
>JASHPZ010000053.1 GCA_030037815.1 Thermoplasmata archaeon
CGAGGCCGTGGCCGCGGACGTGGCGGCGGGCTCAGCGGCAGGATGGTCGATCGCCAGACCCGGGCCGGTGTCGCGTCGGGCACCGAGCGCGGATAAGCCGGTGGACGAAACCATCACGACGCTCGCCGTGACGACCAGTGCGATCAGCAGCAGTCGGTGGCGGGGTCGGATTCCGGCGACACGGTCCCCTACGGTACTGCGTGTTTCGGACATAACGCGCGCACCGAGTCCGAGTCGCGCGAGCGGCCCGCGGAACGGTGCACCGACGACACATTGCCTCTAGATATTTAGATGTGGTGAAATGCGACGCACCGTGGCGGACGGGGTCGCGGAGCACCCACCCGGGCGGCGTGACGAGAAGCCTCTTCGTGCCGGATCGGCGGGGTCCGTGCCCTACGGGGTCCAGGTGGCGCCCCCGTACCCCGGGGGGACCTTCGGCGGGGGACTGGCGCCACCGAATGGGTCGGGGCGCGGCTCGGGAGCCCGCCCGTGCTTCTTCGCGAGGTAGACGTCGATCGCCGCGGCCGCCTTCTCACCGGCGCCCATCGCGTGGACCACCGAACGGCCGCCGGTGGCGAACACGCCCTCGACGCCGGTCATCCAGTCGTCCTGCTTCCCCTCGGGCCAACCCATCGAGGCAAACTTGAAGTCGTAGTCGGACCCGAAGTCGGCCACGTCCGCGACCTCGCCGACGGCGACGATGATCATGTCGCACGGGATCGTCTCCTCCGAGTTCGGGACGGTGACGAGCGGGCGACGTCCCTTCGCGTCGGGAGGGCCGTGCTCGGTGCGCTCCACGACAAGACCCGTGACGCGGTCCTGGCCGAGGATCGCCTTCGGGGCGCGGTAGAAGACGAACTCGACGCCTTCGATCTCGCCGCCGGACTTCTCCTCCTCGGTGGCCTTCATGTCCTCGGGTCCGCGCCGGTAGACGAGCTGGACCTCGCCGCCCTCGGTCAGCCGGCGGGAGGAGCGGGCGGCATCCAGCGCGACGTCCCCGGCGCCGATGACGATCACCCGGCGGCCCGTGCGGCCGAACAGTCCCGCCTGACCGGTGTTCATCCCGAGCAGGAACGGCAGCGCGTGGTAGACGCCCGGGAGGTGTTCCCCGGGAATCCCGAGCTCGCGGGCCTTGGACGCCCCGATCGTGACGAGGACCGCTTCGTACCCCTCGGCGAGCAGGCTCTTCGGGGTGAAGTCGACGCCGGCCTTCTTGTCGACGACGAACGTGATGTCGAGGTTCTTCCACCGCGCGAGGTCAGTGTTCAGGTCGTCCGCCTCGAGGTGGTATCGCGGGATCGTGTTGACCTGACCCCCGAGGATCGGCTGGACCTCGAAGATCGTCACGGGGTGGCCGCGGATGGCGAGGTCCCACGCCGCCATCAGGCCCGCCGGCCCCGCGCCGATGACCGCCACCCGCTCCTCCTTGCGCTTCGACGGAACGTAGAGGAGCTCCGAGTCGCCGTACTCGAGCGCCGCCCGCTTCAACTGGCGGATGGCGATCGGCACGCCCTTTCCCGCCATGATGCAATCGTCCTCGCAGAAGTGGTAGCACGTCTTGCAGAGGACGGTCGCGAGCGGGTTCTCGCGGAGCGTCAGCTTGGCCGCGCCGTCGAAGTCGCGCTCGCCGATCAGGATGTTGTAGCCGCGGCAGTCCTGCGTGATCGGGCAGCCCTGCACGCAGTACGGCATCGCGCACTGGAGGCACCGCTGGCCCTCGAGGACGGCCTCCTCGAGCGTGTACGGTTGGTCGATGATCGCGAACTTCTTGACGCGGTCGCCCGGCGTCGTCTCCTGGATGGGCACCCGCTCGTATCGGTCCACGGTCGTACCGCCTCCCCGGTGTGGAGATTCCCGCTAGTTCGACTCCTCGGCGCACTAAAGGCTTCGCTCTTTCCACGCGAGAGCGTGTCACGCCGTCCCGGGGCGCGCACCCTCCGACCGGGGCTCGCCCGCACGGGCCCCCCCTCAGGGTGCGCGCGCTTTTGGGAGGCGAGCGGCTGGGTCGACCGTGGCGTCGTCCCGGCGTCTCGCGGCGATCATGTTCACCGACATGGTCGGGTTCACCCGCGGCGCGCAGCAGGACGAACGGGCGACGCTCGGCCGCCTCGCCGAGCAGGAGTCGCTCGTTCGCCCGCTGATCGCCGCCCGCCACGGGCGGGTCGTCAAGTCCACCGGGGACGGTCTTTTGGTGGAGTTCTCGAGCGCGCTCCAGGCGACCGAGTGCGCGGTCGAGATCCAGGAGCGCCTGCGCGAACGCAATCTTCGCGCCGACGGCGCGCCGATCGAACTGCGGATCGGGATCCACCTCGGGGACGTCGAGAGCCGCGGGGACGACATCCTGGGCGACGCGGTCAACGTCGCCGCCCGCGTCCAACCGACGGCCGACGTCGGCGGGGTGGCGGTCTCGCAGCAGGTCTACGACCAGGTCCGGAACAAGCTCAGCCTCGAGTTCGTGCCGCTCCCTCCGCAGTCGCTCAAAGGGGTGCGGTTTCCCGTGACCGTCTTCCGCGTGGCGCTCCCCGCCCCGGGGAGGTCCGCCGGCATCGAACCCCGCGAGCCCCCGGCGGACCGCCTCGCCGTCCTCCCGTTCGCGAACATCAGCCCCGACGCCCAGGACGCGTACTTCTCCGACGGCCTCACCGAGGAGGTCATCGCCACCCTCTCCGAGCTCCCCGGGCTCCGCGTCATCGCCCGCACCTCCGTCGACCACTTCCGGGACGGGCGGCGGACGGTCTCGGAGGTCGGTGCGGAGCTGGGCGTCCGCTGGGTGCTCGAGGGGAGCGTGCGGAAGGCCGGCGCCCGGCTGCGGTTCACGGCGAAGTTGATCGACGCCCAGACCCAGGAGCAGTTGTGGACCGGAAAGTACGACCGCGAACTCGTGGACGTCTTCGAGCTCCAGACCGAGCTCGCCCGCCAGATCGCGGAAGCGCTCCCGGTCCGGCTGCGGCCGGGGCTCCCGGATCGACCCGAGCGGCGGCCGATGCCGCGACCCGACTCCTACCTCGAGTACCTGCAGGGCCGCGCCGCGCTCCGCCGGATCACGCGCGAGAGCCTGCGCGAGGCCCGCGTGCATTTCGAACGGGCGGTCGAGCTCGACCCGAGCAACGCGTCCGCCTACGCGGGCCTCTCGGAGGCGATCGACTTCCTCGCGAGCCTCTACCGGGAGGTGTCGCGCGCCGAGGCGCGCACGCTGAAGCGGCGGTACGCCCAGCGGGCGCTCGAACTCGACCCGGGGCTCGCCGAGGTCCACACGATCCTCGCGGGGGACCTCGCGGACCGGTACCAATACCGGGAGGCCGAGGAAGCTCTGCTCCGGGCGATCCGCCTCAACCCGAGCTTCCCCGATGCCCACCTCTACTACGCGACCGTCTTGGCCGACACCCGCCGCCCGGAGGAGGCGCTGCGGGAGTACGCGATCGCGGAGCAGCTCGACCCATTGTCGTCGCTTCCGCTCGCGGAGCACGTCATGCTGCTGATCTACCTCAGTCGACTGGACGAGGCGCGAACGGTGCTGGCGACCCTCGACCGGGTGGAGGGCCACAGCATCCTCTACCGCGACCGCGCGGGGATGATCGCGTTCGCGGAGGGCGACGTCGCCACGTTCCGCGACGGCCTCGATTGGTTCGCCGCGAACGTGCCGGCCCGCCCGGAGCTCGACGTCGCGTGGGCGATCGCGGCGGCGGCGGAGGGCGACGCGGTTCGGGCGCGGGAGCACCTCGCCCGCGCCGAGACGGCTCCGGCGGACGCCCGACCGACCGGACAGATCGCCCGGGCCTACGCCTTCCTCGGCGACCTCGACGCCTGCTTCCGCTGGATCGAGCAGTCGGTCGTCGAGGAGCGGTTCACCGCGCGGAACTGGCTCTACGGGCCGTCGCTCGCGGCCGTGCGGGCGGACCCGCGGTTCACCGCCGTGCTCGAGCGCCTCGGGATCCCGCCCGCGCCGAGCGGCTGACGGGCCCGCCCGGCTGGTGCCCCTTACCTAGGGGACCGCGCCGACCGCTCAGCGAAACAGGTTGACGCGCGCGAGGTCGACGATCTCGTCGCCCCGGCCGCTCAGGACCGCCTTCACGAGCCACAGCCCGAACCCTTTCACCATCGCGCGCTCGAGGGTCGGGGGCATCGCGATCTCCTGGCGCGCCACGACGGCGTCGAGGAGCGCGGGACCCGGGGTCGCGAACATCTGGGCCAGCTTCGGGCGGACCTCCTCGGGCGACTCCGCGCGGAACGCGGCCAGGCCGGCCGCGGCCGCGACCTGGGAGAAGTCCGGGTTGACGAGGTCGACGCCCGCGTTGATGAAACCGGCCGACTTCTGCTCGAGTTCGACGAACCCGAGCGTCCCGTTGTTGAACACGATCACCTTCACCGGCAGGTCGAGCTGGCGAAGCGTCAAGAGTTCCCCGAGGAGCATCGCGATCCCCCCGTCCCCCGACAGGCTGATGACCGGACGGTCGGGGCAGGCCCGCTGCGCGCCGATCGCCTGCGGCAGCGCGTTGGCCATCGACCCGTGCCAGAACGACCCGAGGAGGCGGCGCCGCCCGTTCATCCGGAGGTACCGGGCCGCCCAGACGGTCGGCAGGCCGACGTCGCAGGCGAACACCGCGTCGTCCCGCGCGAGCTCGTCGAGCACGCGGGCGACGTACTGGGGGTGGATCGGCTTCTTCCCCGGGGTCCCGACCGCGAGGTCGTCCAGCGCGCCGCGCGCCTTCGCGTAATGCGCCAGCGACGCCTCGAGGTGGGTGCGGTCCCCCTTCGGGGTGAGCTGCGGAAGAACGGCGCGGAGGGTCGCCCCGACGTCGCCCGCGACCGCCAGGTCGAGCCGAGCGCGCCGCCCGAGATGTGCGGGGTCGGAGTCCACCTGGATCGTCTTGGCCTCCGGCGGGTAGAACTGCCGGTAGGGGAAGTCCGTCCCGAGCATCAGGAGCAGGTCGGCGTCCATCATCGCGTGGTACCCTGAGGTGAACCCGATGAGGCCGGTCATCCCGACGTCGAACGGGTTGTCGAACTCGAGGGTCTCCTTCGCCCGGAGCGTGTGCACGATCGGAGCGTTCAGCGCCCGCGCGAGCGCGAGAAGGTCGGACCGCGCCCCCGCCGCCCCGCTCCCGGCGAGGATCGTCACCTTCGTGCCGGCGTTCAGCGCGGCGGCGAGCTGGGTCACGACGTCGGGCGCCGGCGCCGCGGGCGCCGGCGGGACGAACGTCGCCAGCTCCGGGGCCGGACCCTCGGCGCTCTGCAGCGCGATGTCGCCCGGCAGTACGACCACCGCGACCCCTCTTCGTTCCCAAGCGGTCCGGATCGCGGTCGTGAGCGTCGGCGTCAGGTCGGCGGCCGTCGCCACAATGCCCGTGAAGTGGGAGCACTCGCGGAAGACCTCCTCGGGATGGGTCTCCTGGAAGTATTCGCGCCCGATCTCCGCCGACGGGATCTGGGCGGCGATCGCGAGGACGGGCGCCCGGCTCCGGTGCGCGTCGTAGAGGCCGTTGATCAGGTGGAGGTTTCCGGGGCCGCAGCTACCCGCGCAGACGGCGAGCTTCCCGGTCAGCTGCGCCTCGGCGCCGGCGGCAAACGCCGCCGCCTCCTCGTGGCGCACGTGGACCCAGGCGATCTCGGGACGCGGACGGAGCGAGTCGGTGATCGCGTTCAGCGAGTCGCCCGCCACCCCGTAGACGTTCCGGACCCCGATCGCCACCAAGGTGTCGACGAGAACGTCGGCGACGCGCGTCATGGGCGACCGTAGGACCTCTCCCGGCTGTCCGGTGGCCCGAGGGTCGGAGTGTATTAAACCGCGAGCCGCCGCGGCCCCGCCCGGCGGGGTTGGACCAACGGATTCCGACCTTGGACCAAAAACAGGGTAGAGGGGGCCCCCTCTCGCCGGGGTAGGTGCCCCGATGGACGACCCGCGGTCGAAGAGCTGGTTCCCGGTGATCTACGCGCTGCCGTTCCTCGTGGCGTTCGGCCTCTCCGTCTGGATGCTCGCGTCGGACATGAACCTGCAGACGGACTTCGGAACGAAGGCGAAGTACTTCCTCCACTGGTACGTCATCCTGGTCACCGCGGTCGCCGACTTCGCGGCGGTCGTCGGGCTGATTCTCCTCCGCTCCCGGCTCGCGGTCAAGCTCGGCGTGGCCGGGTCGGGACTGCTCGCGCTCGTCTACGTCGGGGCGATCTTCACCTACTCCCAGGTCGGGTTCTCGAACGCGACGCAGATGGCGGACTATCTATTCGGCGTGAACTACTACGGGGGGGACGTCCGCTACCTCTACACGACGGTCCTCGCGACGTACGTCTTCACGTTCCTGTTGGGACTGGTGGGCCTCTGGCTCACGCGGCGGTCCAAGGGGGCCCCGTCTCCGGCCGGGACCCCCGCCTAGGAGCCTGCGCACGCCGGTCCCAACCCGGGTCCGGTCGGCAATCGCCGCAGCGGTCTCCGCCCAGATTCCTCGATTGCCGAACTTCCGGACCCGCGCCTCGAGGGGCGGGACATCCTTTGAAGTAGGGTGGGCGCGAACTCACCGCCCGGTGACGGCCGATGTCGAACTGGGTCCCCCCACCGCGCGGTCCGGACGAACCCACCGGAGTGCCTCCCCCCGGGTCGCTGCTCGTACCTGAACTTCCGTTCCCGACCAACGTCCTCGAACGGACGACGGCCTGCGGAGGCTCGGGTCGGCGGCTGGACCGCGAGGTCTGAGGGCGGCGACCATGGGAGCCTACGCGACCGGAGCTCCCCGCCTTCCGCTGGGCGTCGCGGTCCTGGCCGTCCTTTCCGGTATCTTCGGCGCGATCGTCCTCGTCGGGGGACTCGTCATCGTGCTCGCGGCGCTCTTCCTGTCCGGGTCCGTCGGGTGGACCGCGATGTGGGGGTCGGGTCTCGTCGCGGGCCTCGTCGCCTTGATCATTGGGGTCTTCATCCTCGCCGTCGCGACCGGACTCTGGGACCAGGAGCTCTGGGCGTTCGCGCTCGCGGTGATCGCCTCCGGATTCGGCGTCCTCTGGTTCATCGCGCGGCCGTTGGTGGGCGGTGGGGGCCTCGTCTCGATCGAAACGGTCCCGGCGCTCCTCTTCGGCGCGCTGTTCGTCTACCTGCTCGCGGTGAACGACGCGTTCTGGTAGGCTCGACCGCCGACCCGCGCGCGGTCGCGGCGCCGCCCCCGCCCCCGCCCTCGTCCAAACGACTTTAGCCTCGGAGCCCCCCACCGCGGGTGATGGCCGCGCAGTTCTGCATGAAGTGTGGAAAGCCGATCCCGGAGGGCGCCCAGTTCTGCCAGGGGTGCGGCTCTCCGGTCGCGGCCGCCGCCGGGTCCCCCGCGCCGCCTCCCCCGCCTCCGCCGCCTCCGTCCGGCGTTCCGTCGGCGGCCCCCACCGGCGACTTGAGCGGCGCGCTGGGCCTGCGGGGTCAGAAGAACTTCCTCGTGCAACACCAGGTCATCTCACTGGGGCACAGCTACCGGGTGATGGACGCGCACAAGCACCACCTGTTCACCGTCCGCGGCGACGCGGGCCAGAACCTCCAGGGGAACCTTCTCGCGGGCGCGCTCGGCGGGGGGTACCTCGGACGTCTCGCCGGCCGCAGCGTGAACATGACCTACTCGCTCGTGACGGAAGGGGAGACGGTCCACGGGCAGGTCCTGAAGGAAGGGGGCGGCAACCAGTCGACGTTCACGCTGACCGACCCCGCGGGGCAACGGTGGCTCGTGGTGCACCTCCAACGGGGCGTGATGGGCGGGATCACTGCCACGGCGGTCAACCCCGCCGGCCAACCGATGATGCAGACGAGCGGGAACCTCCTCCGGCACAACTTCGTGATCAAGGACCCGTCTGGAAAGGAGCTCGCGAAGGTGCACGAGGCCTGGGTCGCGGTACGCGACACGTACAACGTCGACCTGATGGGCGAGATCGACCCGATGTACCCGCTCGTCTTCACGATCCTGATCGACTTCGAGAAGGAGAAGTAGTCCGGGACCGTCCCCCGGCCGCGAGCGGCCGCCCCATGCCCTACCAGCGCGTTTCCTACCGGTTCCGGACCGCGCTCGGCGCGCCGCCCCGGGCGGCGTACCGGTGGGCGACGGACTACCGACCGAACGACTTCGACCGGTCGGGCCTCACCGGCCGCCGGGAGGTCGAGTGGCTGACGGACGATCTAGTGCTGCTCACCGATTCGTTCGGCGCGGACCCGTTCGACGCCCGACCCGGGGCGCGGACGAAGAAAGTGAAGCTCGTGCATCTCTTCCCCCAAGAGCTCCGATGGGAGGCGACCCACCTCGCCGGCCCGGCGCGGTACTCGCGGTTCGAGTACGCCCTCTCCCGCCGGGGCGCCCGCGGCTCGACCCTCGAGTTCCGCGGCCATCAGGTGGAAGAGGTCCCGCGCCCCCCGACGCCCGCCTCCGTGCGGGCGCGCGCGGCCGTCCTGCGCCGCGCGGACGCCGAGCTCTGGCGTCACCACGCCCGGGCGCTCGCGGACGACCTCGGTCCGCGCTGAGGCGTAGCGCCTCGGACCGAGTCGGAACAGTTCTTCCGCGTCGCCGGCCTCCCCCCGTCGTGTCGGGCTCCGAAGCGATCGCGGCGCCGGCGGAGGACGGGGGCCTCGCGGAGCTCCTCGCCCGTCATGCCCCGCCCGACGTCGGACGGGACCTCGACGCCGACGCGCTGCGGAGCCTCGCGAACGTCGGGTCGGTACCGGTCGACGCGGCCGTGGTCGTCGGCGACCTCCGGATGTCGGGACTCCTCCTGCGCGAGGCCGTGAGCGCGTCCCTGTTCGCCCGCTACATCGTCGGGTTCACCGAGGCGGTCCGCAGCCTCGCGCACGAATTCCATGGCTGGTTCGACAAGTTCACCGGCGACGGGTTCATCGCGTTCTGGATCCGTTCGGACGGCGCGCCGGTCGTGGACGCGGTGCCGGCGTTCTGCCGGTCCGTCCTGCCCGCGTCCGAGAGCCTGATCGCGAACTTGAAGCGGAACTCGAGGAACTTCCCGGTCGGCGTCGGCCTCGCGCTCGGGATCGACGCGGGGGCGTGCGAGCTCGTGCGGGTCGGCAACTCGATCACCGTGCTCGGCAGCCCGATCGTCGGGGCGACCCGGATGGTCGGCGGGGCGCGGGCGGGCCGCGCGCTCGTCAACGTCGGCCTGGGCGCCGAATTCGAGGAGCAGCGTCCGCGTCTCGCCGCGATGGGCGTGCGGATCGACCGCAGCGTGGTCGCGACGAAGGAGTACCCCGACGGCCAGGAGGCGTACGAGCTCGACTTCCGCGGACTCGAGCGTCCGTCGACCGCCGCCTAGCCCGGGCCCCCGATAGGGAGAAGGACGGGCGCGGCGTGCGCCCGGCGTGAAGCTCCCGCCCCCGGGCGGCCGCGCGACGGCGCGGTTCGAAGAACTCCGGCCGACCGGGAAGGACGTGACCGTCCGGAAGATGTTCGGCCAGCCCGCGGCGTTCGTCCGCGGCAACCTGTTCTTCGGAGTGTACGGGGCGGAGCTGTTCGTCCGGCTGTCGGAGCGCGACGCCGCCCGCGCGCTCGAGGTCCCGGGAGCCCGTCGCTTCGAGCCGATGCCGGGGCGTCCGATGAAGAGCTACGTCGTGCTGCCGGCCCACGTGCGGAACGACCGGACCGTGGCGCGCGAGTGGGTCGAAACGTCCCTCGCGTTCGGCCGAAGCTTGCCCGCGAAGCCGGCCCGTCCCGGCCCGAAGTAGCTCGCACGCCGAGCACCCGGTGGGCGCTCCACGGCAGGGGTCGTCGGACCTCCGCCGACGGCGGAATCGCGAGGCGAGGACGTTGCGGAGCCGGCCCGGGCCGGTACCTCCCGCGGGGGTCCGATCCGGTACACCGAGGATCGGGGTCGAGGGACGCGTCCGGAATCCGCCGACGGGGGCCCGTCCCCGCGGGTGGGTTTAGGAGCGCCGCGCGGTGCTTCGGCGCCGCGCGAACTCGACGTTCTCCTGGAACATCTCGTCCATGCCCCAGGAGCGGAATCGCGCGGGGAGGTCGGGCGTCGCCGACGCTTCGGCGAGGCGGAGCACCGTCTCGAGGTAGTCTTGGACGGCGTCGAGGGCCTCGGGACCGCGGACGGGCCCGTGACCAGGCACGATCTGCTCGGGCCCGAGCGCGCGCAAATGGTCGAGGACCTCGAGCCAGTGGTCGGGGTCGCCCGAGCCGAAGTTCGGGTGGTGGTCGGTCACGACCACGTCCCCGCCGAACAGGACCCGGCGCTCGGGCAGCCAGAGGAACGTGTCGCTGTCCGTGTGCGCCGCACCGAACGTGATCAGGCGGGCGCCGGCGGCGCCGGGCAGCGTCACCTCGCCGTCGAACGTGGCCGAGGGGGTCGCCAAGCGGAGCTCCACCGCTTCGGCGAGGAGCGCTCGGTGGATCCGGATCGGCCCGTCGTACCGGGCGCGGGCGGCCGCGCGGGGCGCGGCGGCGCGCTCCGACTCGAGCTTCGCGAGGTCGCTCTCGAGCGTGCGGGGGGCCAGCTCGCGGTCGTGCTCGGCGCGCATCGCGAGCATCTTCTCGAGCGTGCCCCGACTCGCCCAAATCGCCCCGTCCTCGAACTCCTGGTTCCCGATGACGTGGTCCAGGTGCCAGTGGCTGTTCACGACGATCGCGGGGGCCCGGCCGGTCCGTTCGACCGCGGCCGCCCGGGTCTCGCGCGCGGAGCGCAAGGTGAGGCTGGTGTCGAACACCGCGGTCAAGCCGCCGAGCTCCACGACCCCGGTGTTCGAGAGCGCGGTGCCGTCGGCGCGCGCGATGCCGGCCGTCACTCCGTCGGCGATGGAGGCGAACGCGTAGTGTTCGTAGCGGCGCTCGGTAGGGGTCAACGTCCCGCTCCGGGCGCGCCGACCCCGACTCCGCGGCCCGACCGCGTCGGGACCGGGACGGGCGGGCTCGGCGCGCCCCGCGGCGCGAGCCGATCGGGGGATTTAGCCCAGTTCGTCCCGGAGCATGTCGAGCGTTTCGCCCCACCCGCCTTGGTATCCTTCCGCGAGCGCGGCGACCCCCTCCGTGAACGCGCCCGTCGCGAGGACCTTCACCACGACCGTGACGCGGGTGCGCGTCGGGCCGAGTTCGTCGAACGTCACGGTCTGGAGCGCTTCCCACGGCGCCGAGGCGCCGTCGGGCAACGTGGCGGTCCGCATCGCGATCCGCTCCGGGGCGACGACCTCGAGGAACGTCCCGGTCGTGTGGTTCACCGGTCCGTCGGCCCAACGGTCGGAGAGCCGTAACGCGCCGCCCGTGCGCGCGTCCATCTCGAAGCGCACTTTGACGGCGCCCTTCGGCGACCCGAACCAACGGACCGCCTTCTTCGGGTCGGTGAACATGTCGAACACAGTCGCCCGCGGGAAATCGAACTCCCTCGAAAGTCGCGCGACGCCTCGGTCCTCGTCCGTCGACGGTTGCGGGTTCTCCTGCTTCATGGTCCCTGTTCCTTCAATGCCCGGTCCAGTCGATCCAGCCGGCGGTTCCATGTGGCGGCCAGGCTGGCCGCCCACTCCTGGATCGCGTCCACGGACCGGGGATTGAACGTGTAGAGCCGCTGCTGGGCGCGCTTCTCCATCCGGATCACGTCGGCTTCCCGCAGGACCCGAAGGTGCTGGGAGATCGCCTGCGGGGTCACCTCGAACTGGTCCGAGATCTCGCTCGCGCTGAGCTGGCCCCTCCGGACGAGGAGCTCGACCACGCGGCGGCGGCGCGGCTCGGCGAGCGCGAGAAGGGCGTCCATCGCTCTCGCCAAAGCATCCGCTTAATTAAGCGTTTGCTTACGTTCGCGCTCCTCGAAGCGAACCCGACGGGTCCCTTCGACTCGGGCGGCGGGGACGGAGGTGCGCGAACGCGTCGACGGACGCCGCTAGTCGGGCCGATCGAGAACGGCCCGCGCTCGGGAGGTCGGGTCGAGGCGTCGTCCGATGAAGTAGGTGCCGAGCAGGACGACCTCGACCGTGAGCACGACCAGGGCGCCCCACCGCGAGAAGCCGGCGAGTACGAGGGGGAGGATGCCCATGAACCCGAACACGCTCAGGAAGAACAGCGTCGTCCCCAGCCGGTCGACGAAGCTGAACTGGGGAGCGAGGCCGCCCGCGACCTCGAGGAACGCGATGAGGGCCACGCTCGTGACCGCGCCCACGACGCCGACGTACGTGATCAGCGTTGCGAAGTACTGTTGGCCGTTGAGCGGTCCGATCGGGACGTGGAACGGGCCGGGTGAGTTGAGGATCAGGACGAGCGACGTGAGGATGAGCCCGGTGAAGAACCCCATCACGGCGAGCGCCTGCTGGTGCAGTACGCTCCCGCGCGACTCGGCCATCCGCTCCGGTCGACTCTGAGTCCCGCCGGAAGATAAGCGGGAGACGCCCCGCCCGGTAGGGGCGGGGGCCGGTGCCGGGACGGTCGGACTACCGGTGCGCTTTCACGAACTCCCGAATGCCCGCGGAGTCCTCGTTGTAGGCGGACTCCCACGCGGCGCGCACCATCGGCTCGAGCTGCGGCGCCGGCATCGCGGGCGACTGCATCTCCCCGTGGATCTCGACCTCGGTCTTGGCGCCCGTCGGGGTGTAGACGGTAATCATCTTCGACCCGGCCATCGGCCCCTCGAGCTGCTCCGACACCATCCCGAGCGGGGGGAAGACCGTGATCCGGTTGGAGACCTTCACCCAGGTCCCGTTCATGTCCTGCTCCCAGGAGACGACGAACGACGTGTCGTTGATCGGCTGCATCGCGTGGTTCCGCGAGCCCTTGTGCGCGCGTCCGTGCGCTTCCGGATGCTGAAGGTACTTCCACACCACGTCGATCGGGGCGTCGAACTGGCTGCCTTCCTGGTCGCTGATCCGCACCATGGTGGCGCATCGGTCCCCCGCTATTTCAACGGGGGAGTTTCCGCTTGGATACGGGGTCCGAAACCGTGTCCGACAGGACCGTTACGGAAACTCCCTGCTCGCACGATATGTAGCCACGGGCGCTGCGACCCGCATGGTCGATGCGAAGCCGTCCGACGGAGCCGCCACCCAGTTCGCCCGCTCCGTTCTCAAGCAGAATCTCCAGGTGAAGCCCGGCGAACACGTGATGATCGAGGCGTGGACGCACACCGTCCCGTGGGCCGTCGCGCTCGCCCAGGAGGCGCGCGCGATGGGCGCGCACCCCCTCGTCACCTACGAGGACGAGGACGCCTACTGGGCCGCGATCGACGGCGGCAAGGCGAACCTCCTCGGAACGGCCGCCCAGCACGAGTGGGCCGCGCTCGCGAAGACGGACGTCTACATCCACATGTGGGGCCCGGGCGACCGGGTCCGGCTGAACGCGCTGCCCGAGCGGAAGGCCGGCGCCGCGTTCCGATTCAACGACGACTGGTACAAGACCGCGCGAAAGGCCGGGCTGCGGGGCGCGCGCCTCGAGATCGGCCGTCCGTACCCGACGCTCGCGAAGGCGTACGACTTCGACGAATCCACGTGGTCCCACCAGCTCGCCGCGGCGACCATGGTCGACCCGAAGGAGCTCGCCCGCCGCGCCGCCCCGATCGAGAAGGCGCTCGCGAAGGGAAAGCGCCTCACTATCTCCCATCCGAACGGGACGCGGCTCACCCTCGGGCTCGCGGGATACACGCCGCGTACCCAGGTCGGCCGCCCGGTCGTCGGGGACAAGTCCCGACCGTTCGACCTGCTCGCGAACCTCCCGTCGGGAGCGATCCGCGTCGCGCTGGACGAGAAGGTCGCTGACGGCACGATCGTCGGGAACCGGACCTGCTACTACGACGACGGAATCGCCACCGAACCGACGTTCGAGTTCGAGAACGGGCGCCTGACGAGCGCCCACTATGCCTCGGGCGGCGACCGGTTCGACACCCCGTACGCCAAGGGCGGGAAGGGCCGGGACCAGCCCGGATTCCTCGCCATCGGTCTCAATTCCGAGCTCCACAACACGCCGCAGGTGGAGGACATCGAAGCCGGCGCGGTGATGGTCTCGGTCGGCGGCAACCGGCAGCTGGGCGGGAAGAACTCCTCCTCCCTGTTCGGGTGGTCGATCGTCGCCCGTCCGACGCTCGAGGTGGACGGGAAGCCGCTCCCGCTCCCGATGTAACGGGCCGAACCCGCCTCCCGGGGGCGGCCGCCGTCCTCGGGGGTTCCCCGACGCGTTAAGGGGCGGTCCCGGGTCGGCCCGAGCGTGGCGGCGGTCGACTGGGCGATCTGGGTCCCGATCCTCGGCACCTGGGTGCTCGTAGTCGGGACGCTCGCGTTCGCCTACTGGCAGCTCCGGCAGAACCAGCGCCTCCACTCGACCTCGACGCTCCTCGACCTCCGGGAGCGGTTCTACGGGAGCCGGCTGCGCCAGTCGCGGCGCGAGCTGAGCACCTGGCTCCTTCAGCCCGACCGGGGCCCGGAGCCCGAGAACTGGGAGGTGGCGCTGTTCTTCGAGCTGATCGGCTCGCTCACCCGCAACAAGATACTGGACGCGCGGCTCGTGCGGAACGCCTTCGGCACGTGGATCGTCGCCTACTACACCGCGATGACCCGGCCGGTCGACCTGATCGCGAACTGGCGGGAGGAGAGCGTCGACCCGCTCGTCTTCGCCGACTTCGAGTGGCTCGCCCGCCGGGTCATCGAGTTCGAGCGCCGGCTCGACCCGGGCCCGGGGTTCGAGCGGTCGCTCGCGGACGAGGTGCGGTACGTCCTCGAGGGGGACGCGCACCTCGACGTCGGCGGGTCGTAGTCGCTCCGCGCACCCCGCGCGCGCGGGCCCGCGCGCCGCCCCAAGCGTGGAGGTCCATCCGCACCCGACCTCCGCGGAACGCGACCCCCTCGAGCTCCAGCCGCAGCCGCTGCTCCGCCCCCTCGGCACCGGGGAGCGCGATCCGGCCGCCGGCCGCGACCACGCGATGCCACGGCAGGCCCGTCGACGAGTGGAGCGCCCACACCGTCAGGCGGGCCGCGCGCGGAAAACCGGCCGCAGCGGCCGCGCCGCCGTAGGTGACCACCCGCCCGCGCGGGACGCGGGCGATCACGGCCCGAATCCGAGCCAGGACGCCTCCGCCTTCGCCTGCTCCGTCCGGAACCACGGTCGCCCCCCCGGTCCCTCCACCCGCCCGGTCGTTTCGAACCTTCGGTCGGCTCGGGAATCGTATTACGCGGACCCTTCGTCGCGCGGCCGTGGCCGTTCCCGCGACCGCGCTCGTCTGCGCGCAACTCCGCGTGCGCGAGCTCCGGCGGTCGGTCGCGTTCTACCGACGGCTCGGCCTGCGCGTGGTCGCGCAGGGCACGATGGAGAACGGAGAACAGCTGGCGTGGATCCAGGACCCGTTCACGCGGCAAACGGTCGAGCTCTATTTCGTGCCGCGTGGGTCCCGCCTGTACGTCCCGTGGCCGAAGGAACGGACGCTTCACACCCCGCTTCTCTTCGCCGCGCGCGACCTCGACGCGTCGTTGCGGTGGCTCAGTCGGCGGGGATCGCGGGTGGTGGTCGACTTCACCGAACGGGGGGCGCGCGTGGCGTTCGTCACCGACCCGGACGGTCACCTGGTCGAGCTGGTCGGTTGGGCGGACCGTAGCGGTCGCGCCGGCCGCGAGCCGCCGCTGATCTCGCTCGTCCGGCCGCGGACCCGGGGACCCCGGTCGGCCCGTCGGCGGCGCTCGCGGAGTCGAACGAAACCTCGAGGGAGTCCGCGGTCCGCGGCTCGCCCCGCTCGAACTCGCCGGTCGGTCCGATGAAGGCGATCCTCCTCCGACGGTTCGGGCCGCCGTCCGGTCTGGTCCTCGAGGAGGTGCCGCCGCCCGTTCCGGAGGAGGACGAAGCCCTCGTCCGGGTCGTGGCGAGCTCCGTGAATCCGGCCGACTACTATCGCGTAAATCCGGGCCCGGTGGTCCCGCGGGTCTTCCTCGGCAACGGGGCGTTCCGGCCGAAGTCACCGTGGACCGGGTCGGACGTGGCCGGCGTCGTGGTGTCGGTCGGCGCGAAGGTGACGAAGTTCCACCCCGGGGACGAAGTGTTCGGCGTCTGTCTCGGGTCGTTCGCGGAGTTCGTCACGGTCCCGGATCGGGCGATGGCGCGACGGCCCCCGAACGTCCCGTTCGAGACCCTCGGCGTCACCGGGATCGCGGGATTGACGGCGCTGCAAGGGCTCCGCGACCACGGCCGGCTCGAGTCCGGTCAGCGGGTGCTCGTCTCGGGCGCGTCGGGGGGCGTCGGAACGTTCGCGGTCCAGATCGCGAAGGTGCTGGGCGCGGAGGTCACCGCCGAATGCAGCACGGCGAAGGTCGACCAGGCCCGTGCGCTCGGGGCCGACCGGGTCGTCGACTACACGAAGGAGAACTTCGCGGACCGCCCCGAGCGGTTCGACCTCGTCCTGGTGGTCAACGGGCGGCACCCGATGCGCGACTACCGTCGGGCGATGGCGCCGAACGGTCGCTGCGTGATGATCGGCGGGCGGCTGGGTCAGGTGGTGCGCGTGTTCCTCGTCGGCAAGCTCCGTGGGCGGAACACGCAGCCCCGGGTGCGGGCGTTCATCGCGAAGCCGAACGGCGCGGACTTCGAATTCCTGGGCGCGCTGCTCGCGGCCGGGAAGCTGCGTGCGGTCATCGAGCGGACGTACCCGTTGCCCGAGGTCCCCCGGGCGCTCGCGGAGCTGGCCGGGCACCACGCGCGGGGGAAGATCGCGATCGCGGTCGCGCCGCCCCCTTAGGGCGGCGGCGGGGGCGGCGGAGCCGGACCGCTCGGACCCGGGGGCGGCCCCACGGCGC
>JASHPZ010000054.1 GCA_030037815.1 Thermoplasmata archaeon
CGCGACGCCCCCGCCGGCGGGCGCCCCCGCCACTCCGCGGGCCCCGCTCGACTTCTGCGTCTACTGCGCGGCGACGCTGCCCGCGGGCTCCCCGCGGTGCCCGGCGTGCGGGCACGCCGTCTCGTTCTGACCGCGGCGCCGCGGGCCGCTCACGCCCGGGCGACTTCGAGCATCGGCTCCTTCGCCCGGACGTTCGACCCGACCGCGACTCGGACCGCGCGGACGACCCCGTCCGTCGGCGCGACGATCTCGTTCCGCATCTTCATCGCCTCCAAGACGAGGAGGACGTCCCCCTTCCGGACCGGCTGCCCCTCGGAGACGCGCAGCTCGACGACCTTCCCGGGCATCGGGGGGAGGACGACCGTCCCGTCGGACGCCGAAGCTCGGGTCGCCGGAGCCGGCGGAGGAACGGCTGCGGCTCGGATGGGGGCGCGGGTCGGTTCCCCGCCCGAGGACCGCTCGACGCCGACCTTCCAGCGTTCCCCGTTGACGTCCACCGGGCCCGTCGGCCGGTCGAACCGTTCGTACCAGCCCTCCACGACCACCGTCTCACCGGCGACCTCGAGCTCGACGCGGGTGGCGGTCTGGTGGACCACGCGGACGGGGTAGGTCCGACCGTCGATCGTCGCCGACGAAAGGTCGGCGGCGACCTCGACCGTCGCGGCGCGACCGTCCCTAGTGAGTGCGACGCGCACCCGCCCACCTCCGCTGTCCTTGGAGCTGGCTGCGCCCGGCGTACGCCCAGGCGGAGACCGACGACGGCTCGGGGCGGCCCGGCGGCGCCCCCGGGGCCTCCGCGACCCCCGGCGTCGCGGTCGGCGCTCGGAGGGCGGCGACGACCCCGAGCGCGACGCTCGTGAGGACGTCCGACGTGAGGCCCTGGTCGACCGCGGCCCGGTACCCCCGGTAGACCGCCGGGAACATCACGTAGGAGAGCGCTTCCGCGGTGTCGGCGGCCGGCACGAGCGCGCGGACCTCCCGTACCGCCTTCTCGAGCTCGGGCGGCAGGAGGTCGGCCGGTCGGCCGGTGATCGCGGGCTCCCGCTCGGTCGCCTGGCCGCGCAGGACCGGGTCCACCGGACCCGGCGGCGTGCCGTAGAGGCCGCGCAGGTAGTCGCGGACCTCCTGGGTCATCGGCTGGTACCGGTGCCCCGTCAGGACGTTGATCACCGCCTGGGTGCCGACGATCTGGCTGGTCGGGGTGACGAGTGGCGGGAAGCCGAGCTCCGCCCGGACCCGCGGCACCTCCGCGAGGACGTCGTTCAGCCGTTGCGCGGCGTCCTGCTCTGCGAGCTGGGAGAGGAGGTTCGACAGCATGCCGCCCGGGATCTGGTGCATCAGGATGCCGGGGTCGGTCTGGAGGGCGCGCAGGTTGAGGAGCGGCCGGTAGTGCTCGAGCACGCCGCGGAAGTGCTCCGAGAGGTCCGCGAGGAGCGCGAGGTCGAGCTTCGGGTCGAGCGGGGTCCCCCGCATCGCGCCGACCAGCGTCTCCGTCGGCGGCTGGCTCGCCCCCCCCGAGAACGGGCTGAGCGCGCTGTCCACCGCGGTCGCGCCGGCCTCCGCGACCGCGAGGCACGTCAGGGTCGCCATCCCGCTCGACGAGTGCGTGTGGACGACGACCGGGAGCCCGACGTCCCGCACGAGCGCGCGGACGAGCGCGGCGCCCTCGGTCGGCGGCATGAACCCGCCCATGTCCTTGACGCACAGTTCGTCGGCCCCCATCTCGGCCAGGCGGTGCCCGAGGGCGACGAACGCCTCCAGCGTGTGAACCGGCGAGGTCGTGTAGCAGATGGTCGCCTGGGCGCGTCCGCCCGCTTTCCGGACGGCCGCGAGCGCGACCTCCATGTTGCGGGGGTCGTTGAGGGCGTCGAACACGCGGAAGACGTCGACGCCCTGGCGGGACGCCTCCTGGACGAAGGCGCGCACGACGTCGTCGGCGTAGTGGCGGTAGCCGACCAGGTTCTGCCCGCGGAGGAGCATCTGGAGCGGCGTGTTCGGCATCCGCCGCTTGAGCGTCCGGAGCCGCTCCCACGGGTCCTCGCGCTGGAACCGGAGCGCGACGTCGAACGTCGCACCGCCCCACACCTCGATCGATCGGTAACCGACCTGGTCGAGGCGCTCGAGCGCCGGCAGCATGTCCGCGAGGCGCATCCGCGTCGCGATCAGCGACTGGTGGCCGTCCCGGAGGACGGTCTCGGTGATCTGGACCATCCCGGACGACGGGCCCCCTAGAGCGGGATGTTCCCGTGCTTGCGCGCCGGCCGGTCGTCGCGCTTCGCGGCCAGGACGCGGAGCCCGCGCAGGAACCGGTCGCGGGTGTCGGCCGGGTCGATCACGTCGTCGATGTAGCCGCGCTCGGCCGCGAGGTACGGGTTCAGGAACTCCTCGCGGTACGACTGCGTGAGCCGCGCGCGGGCCGCGGCCTTCTGGTCGGCCGGCGCCTCGTCGAGCTCCCGGCGGAACAGGATGTTCACCGCGCCCTCCGCGCCCATCACCGCGATCTCGGCGGTCGGCCAGGCGACGTTCAGGTCGCCGCCGAGGTGCTTCGAGCACATCACGTCGTACGCGCCCCCGTACGCCTTCCGGAGGATCACCGTCAGCAGAGGGACCGTCGCTTCGGCGTAGGCGTAGAGGAGCTTCGCCCCGTGGCGGATGATGCCGCCGTGTTCCTGGGCGGTGCCGGGCAAGAACCCCGGCACGTCGACGAAGGTGACGAGCGGGAGGTTGAACGCGTCGCAGAACCGCACGAACCGGGCGCCCTTGATCGAGGCGTTGATGTCCAGCGTGCCGGCGAGCGAGGC
>JASHPZ010000055.1 GCA_030037815.1 Thermoplasmata archaeon
TCGACCGCGGCCCGGGCGCCGCGCCGCCGGGAGGTGCGTCATCCCCGCCGGAGAAGCGGTCCCGCCCGCCGAAGTGACGGTCGAGGTTCGCCACCGGGCGACCTCCCCCGCGCGGGCCCGGGCGCTCGCGGCCGCCGTTGGAGCCGACACCCCGAAGTTCGTCACCCTCACCACGGACGGCGCGGAACTGGTCGTGCGGGTCGCCCCCGCGAGCGCGGGCAGCGTCCGGGCGACGCTCGAGGACCTGCTCGCCTGCCTGCGCGCCGCGGAGAAATCCGGCGACGCCTCACCGACGGAGTAGCTGCGCGACCGGCGCGTCGAGCAGCGGCAACGCGGCCTCCACGTCGGCGACCAGGCCGAGGTCGGCGGAGCGGAAGACGGGCGCCGCCGGGTCGCGGTTGACGGCGACGATCGTCCGGGCGCGCCGCCAGCCGATCAGGTGGTTGGTCGACCCCGACACCCCGAGGAGGACGACCAGCCGCGGCGCGCCCGACCGTCCCGTCAACCCCACCTGGTAAGGCACGGGCAGCCACCCGGCGTCGACGACCCGACGCGTGGCGGCGAGACCGGCGCCCCACCGCGCGAGGAGGGGGGCGAGGGCGCGGATCGCCTCCGGACTCTCGATCCCCATTCCGACCGTCACGACGACGTCGTGCCCGTCGGGTCCGTCGGTGCCCGACCACTCGGTCGCGGCGTCGACCCGCTCGGGGCGGTGCCCCTCCTCGACCGCGGCGACGCGCTCCCACGCGACCGTCGGCCGTCGCGGCGCCGAGCCGGGAAGGGGCGGCGCGAACGCGCCGGGGCGGATCGTGGCCAGCTCGGGCGTCGTGCGGCAACGGATCGTCGCCTCCGTGCGGTCGCCGAACGACGGCTTCGACCATGCGAAGCCTCGGTCCGGCGTCCACGCCCATCCGGTGGCGTCCCCGACCAGTCCGAGTCCGAGCTCCGCGGCGACGGCGCCCGCGAACTCGCGCCCGTACGGGTGGCTCGGAAAGAGGACGGCCGAGACGGACCCGCCGCCTCGGACGTAGCCGGCCAGCGCGCGGGCCGCGGCGCGGGCCTCCGGAGGGGCCGAAGCGGCCTCGATTCGGATCCCTGCGCCGACGCCGGCCGATCGGAGCCGCTCCTCGTCCTCCGCCCTGGGGCTCCGCCCGGCCCAGACGGCCCGCACGGTCGCATCGGGGAACCTGCGGCCCAGCTCCGCGGCGACCTCGAGACCCGTCGGGTCGAGCCGACCGTCGTCGTCCGACGCGAGCACGAGGAGCGGGCCGGGCGGCGTCGCGCGCTCCGGCGCGACGGGGTGGGCCCCGGTCGGGTCGCCGAGCGCGGTCCGGAGGCGTTCGACCAGCCGCCCGACGCGGTCGGCGAGCGGGCCGTCCGACTCGACGACCGGATGCCGGGTCGGCGCGACCTCGGTCACGGCCTCGACCGACGTCGGCGACCCCTCGAACCCGACCGTCGCGGGGTCGACCCCGACGTCGGACCGCGACCACACCTCCACCGCGTCCGGGCCGAACTTCGCGAGCTCCGCGGGCGTCGGCTTCAGCGGTTTCGCGACCTTCTCCCCTACGGTGAGGACGACCGGGGCCGCGCACCGGTACCGGGCCCAGCCGCGCGCGGTGTCGACCGTCGCGTCGAACTCCGGCCCCGCGTCCCGCCGGCGCAGCGCCCGGACGTTCGACAGGATCGGACGGCCGAGGAGGGTCGCGAGCTCGGGCCCGACCTGGCCCGTCTCGCTGTCGGTCGACCACGCCCCGGTGAGGACCACGTCGTGGGGGAGGCGCCGCAGCGCCGCCGCCAGGACGCGCGCGGTGGCGAGCGTGTCGGAGCCGGCGAACGCCGGGTCGGAGACGAGGACCGTGCGGTCGGCGCCGACCGCCCGCGTTTCGGCGAGCACGGTCCTCGTGGCCGGAGGGCCCAGGGAGACGACGGTGACGGTCTCCGCGGGGCGACGCAGCTCGAGCGCGACGCGGAGCGCCCGCGGGTCGAACGGGTTGAGGAACAGCGGGACCCCGGAGCGGTCGACCACGCGCCGCACCGGGTCGAACGTCAGTGCGTCGACCGCGGGCACGACCTTGACGAGGACGACGAACTCCATCGGGAACGTCCCGCGCTCGGGAGGGATGGGGGCATATGTCTCCCCCGCTAGCCGGGGCCGTGACGGGGACGGTTCCGCCGAACTCGGGCGGCCCCTCGCACGCCCGGTACGCGGTCGGCGTGGTCGTGACCGTCCTGGCCGTGCTGAGCCAGTACTTCGTGCCCCAGACGTGGTCGCCCGCGCGCGCGCTCTACGACAACCTGCCCGGCGACCTGTTCGTCGTCTACGGGGTCCCGGTGGTCGCCTTCCTCCTCCTGGTCGGGGCGGCGCCGCTCCGGCACTGGAAGGACCGGATGGGGGCGGCGACGTGGGAGGGGCTCCGGTGGTACGGCGGCCTCTCGCTGCTCGGGCTGGTCGTCCTCTACGTGATGGCGATCGTCTACCAGGTCGTCGACCCGTCCGCGCTCCAGCTCCTGTCGAAGCCGAACCCCGCCCTCACCCAGGCGCAGTCCGACCCGTGGTTCTACGTCGGGCTTTCGTTCGTCGTGGGGGCGTTCGAGGAGACGATCTTTCGCGGGTGGATCTTCGGCTACTGGGCCGGCCGCGGAGGCTCCTGGTTCGGTCCGGCGGTCTGGACGAGCGTCGTCTTCGCCGGCGTGCACCTCTACTACGGCACGACGTACGGGGCCGCCTCCCCGCTGATCTTCCCGACCCTCTTCCTGATCGGGTTCGCGTTCGCGGCGACGTACAAGTTCACGGGCGGGAATCTGGTCGTCATCGCCCTCCTCCACGGCGAGAACGACGCGAGCGCCTACCTCGAGCTGATCTCCCAACCCGCCGGCCTCGCGCTCCACTACCTCGTCATCCTGATCGGCGGCCTGGTCGCGCTGATCGCCTACCTCCGCGCGGAACGGACGCCGACGGTCGCTGCCCCGCCGCCCCCGATGCCGTTCGCGCCGCCCAGTCCCCCGGGTCCGGGGTGACCTCGGACCGCCGCTGCGCGACGCGACCTTCGAAGCGCACTTCGACTCCCACTGTAGCCTCGGGCCCCGCCGAAGCCCACGCGCCCGCGTCTCCACGGCCTTCCGCAACTCGGGAGCGTCCGGCCGGGACCGCCAGCATCAAGAGCGGGGCGTACGTCCCCGCGCCGCCGTGCTGCCGAGCGACTCCGAACTGCGGGCGATCCTCGAGAAGGCCCGAACGATCGCCGTCGTCGGGCTCTCCGACCGCGAGGACCGCGACTCCCACCAGATCGCGCGGTTCCTTCAGGGCCAGGGGTACCGCGTGGTGCCGGTGAACCCGCGCCTTTCGGAGGTGCTCGGCGAGAAGGCGTGGCCGAGCGTGCGGGAGATCCCGTCCGACGTGCCGATCGACGTGGTCGACATCTTCCGTCGGAGCGAAGAGGTCCCCCCGATCGTCGACGAGGCGATCGCGCGTCGGGTGCCGGTCGTCTGGATGCAGCTCGGCGTCGAGCATCCGGCGGCCGCCGCGAAGGCGCGCGCCGCCGGGCTGACGGTCCTCGAGAACGAGTGCATCATGGTCCAGCACCGGCGGCTCCACATCGGGCCCGTCGGGTCCGCCTAGACGCCCATGGCCGCGGCAGTACCGACTCCGGCACCCTCGCCCCCGAGCGCCCCGGCCCCTCCCTCCACCCCCGCACCCCGGGTCGGACGACGCGTGGAGCGCGGAGCGGTCCGCCACGACAGCGTGCGGGCGGCCGAGTGGTCGATCCGCGGCGCGGCGAAGGTCCTCGGGGACGTCGACGTCACCCGGTTCACCTCCTCGGGCGACGTGAGCGTCGGGGGCCGACTCCGCGCGGACCGGTGGGACGCGCGCGGCGACCTCCGGCTGTTCGGGCCGGTCGAGGTCGGGGGGCCGTGGACCGGGTCCGGGGAGGTCCGAGCGGGCGCGACGGTCCATGCGGGCGACCTCACGTTCAAGGGCTCGGTCCGGATCGCCCAGGAGCTCACGGTCGACGGCACGGCGGACCTCGTCGGCTCGCTCGAGGTCCCGAGCGCGCGGGTCGGGGTGCTCCGACTCACCGGCGCTGCGCAGGTGCCGGGCGAGGTGGCGTCGATCCAGATCGCGCTCCGCCTGCGCGAGACGTCGCGGCTGGGGACCCTGCGGGGGCGTCGCGTCGAGGTGCGCGGACGCGCGCCGAACCCCGTGGAGGAGGCGCTCCTCAAGCACGTCGCGGTCACGGTCGAGCGGATCGACGCCGAGGAGGTCGTCCTCGAAGCGGTCGACGTCGGGTTCGTCCACGCCGAGCGGATATCGCTCGGGCGCGGGGCGCATGTGACGACGGTCGAGGGCACGGTGGTCGCGCGGCACGCCTCCGCGACGGTCGGACCGGAGTCGAAGAGCCCGCCGCCGTACGGGCTCCGCCGGTAGCGCGCCGCGCGCTTTTATCCGCCGCCGGCCGTCGTGCCGCCGGTGAGCGCGCCGGAGCCGTCGAGCGGGGCCCCCTCCTCGAAACGGGTGCACGAGCGGACGCTCGAGTACTGGGAGCGGACGGGGGTCACCGCGCGGCTGCTCGAGGGGACCCCGGGCGGCCCGGTGTTCCGGTTCACCGAAGGCCCCCCGACCGCCAACGGGGCGCCGCACATCGGCCACCTCGTCTCCCGCACGATCAAGGACCTCCAGCTCCGCTACCACCGGATGCGGGGCGACGAGATCGTCACCGCGATGGGCGGCTGGGACTGCCACGGGCTCCCGGTCGAGCTCGAGGTCGAGAAGCGGCACGGGATCAAGTCGAAGAAGGAGATCGAGGCGTACGGCGTCGCGCGGTTCTGCGACGAGTGCCGGGCGTCGGTGCTCGAAGTCGCGGACGTCTGGCGCGAGATGAGCCGGCGCCTCGGCTACTGGCTCGACTACGACCACGCCTACCGCACGATGGACCCGCCGTACATCGAGAGCGTCTGGTGGTCGCTCAAGACGCTGTTCGACCGCGGGCTGCTCGAGAAGGGGCACTACGTGCTGCCGTACTGCCCGCGGTGCGAGACGTCGCTGGCCTCCCACGAGGTCGCGCTCGGCTATCGCGAGGCGACCGACCCGTCCGTCACCGTCCGCTTCCCGCTCGAGGGCACGCCGGCCCGCGACCTCCTCGTGTGGACGACCACCCCGTGGACCCTCCCCTCGAACCTCCTCGTCGCCGCGAAGGCGGACGTCGAGTACTCGGTCGTGCGGGACGCGGACGGCCGGGAGGTCGTCCTCGCCTCCGCCGCCGTGCCCCGCTACTTCCCCGACGGGACCGAGGTCGTCGCGCGTCTCCCGGGGTCGGCGTTCGCGGGGCGGGGCTACCGACCGCCGTTCGACCTCGCCGGCCCGGGCCCCGGACGGTACCGGGTGGTGCTGGACGATTTCGTCACGACGACCGAAGGCACCGGGTTCGTCCACATCGCCCCGAGCTTCGGGCCCGACGACCAGCGGATCGGCGCGCGCGAGAAGGTCGGAGTGTTCGACCCGCTCGACAACCGCGGCCGGTTCGGGGCGGACGCGCCGTTGGTCGCCGGGAAGCCGTTCAAGGCCGCGGACCCGATCCTGACGAAGGACCTCGAGGCCCGCGGTCGGTTGTTCCGCGCCGGGACGCTGAAGCATACCTACCCGTTCTGCTGGCGGTGCGACTCCGCCCTCCTCTACCGGGCGGTCGACTCCTGGTTCGTCCGGACGTCGCGGTTCACCGACCGCTTGGTCGCGGCGAACCAGAAGGTCCACTGGATCCCGGCGTACTTCCGGGACGGCCGGTTCGGCAACTTCCTCACCGAGGCGAAGGACTGGGCGCTGTCGCGCAGCCGGTACTGGGGCACCCCGCTCCCGGTCTGGATGTGTCCGGACGGCCACCCGACGTGCGTCGGCAGCTTCGCCGAGCTGGCGGAGCGCGTCGGCGCCCCCCTCCCGTCGCCGTTCGACCCGCACCGTGTCACCGTGGACGCCCTCGGGTTCCCGTGCCCGACGTGCGGGCAGCCGGCGCGGCGCGAGCCGTACACGATCGACGCCTGGTACGACAGCGGGGCCGCGCCGTTCGCGCGCTACCACTACCCGTTCGAGCCGAGCCGGTTCGAGCCGAGCCAGCCGCTCGACTACGTGGCGGAAGGGATCGACCAGACGCGGGGGTGGTACTACTCCCTCCTCGTCCTCGCGGTCGCGCTGTTCGACCGGCCGGCGTACCTCGCCTCGCTGTCTAACGACATGGTCCTCGACGACACCGGGCGCAAGATGTCGAAGTCGAAGGGGAACTCGATCGAGCCGCTGACGCTCCTCGCCCAGCTCGGCGGCGACACCGCGCGCTGGGGGTTCCTCGCGATCGACTTCACCGAGCCGATGCGGACGAGCCCGGCCGCGATCGAGAAGGCGGCGGCCCGCACGCTCGGGACGCTCCGCAACGTGGTCGCGTTCCACGTGGAGAACGCCCGTGCGGACGGCCTCGCCCCGGTCGCGGAGCGCCCGGCGCCCGCGGCGCTGATCGACCGGTGGATCCTCTCCCGCCTCGAGGGGACCCGCGCGGCCGTCACCGCCGGACTCGACGCCTACGACCCGCGCCCCGCCGCCGCGGCGGTGCGCGCGTTCGTGGACGACCTCTCGACGTGGTACCTGCGCCGCTCGCGGCCCCGGTTCTGGTCGGACCGGGACGCCGACGACCGACGCGCCGCGCACGCGACGCTCTCCTACACGCTCCTCTCCTGCGCGCAGCTCGTCGCGCCGCTCCTCCCGTTCACCGCCGAGTGGGTCCACCAGGAGGTCGGGGAGCACGGCTACCGCGACCCCGCGGACTCGGTCCACGCCTGCCGGTGGCCGGCGAACCTGGCGGAACGGGATGAGGCGCTCGAAGCCGGCATGGCCGAGCTCCGGGAGCTGGTCGAGGTCGGGCGGGAGCTCCGGCAGCGGGCCGAGGTGAAGTCGCGGATCCCGCTCGGCGAGATGGTCGTGTTCGCGCCGGGCGTTCCGGCGTTCGACGCGCTCGGCGACGACGGCCGCCGGCTGGTCGCCGACGAATTGAACGTGCGGTCGGTGCGTCGTGCGCCGGCCGCGGAGCGGGGCGCGCTCGCGGACGCCGACTGGGTCGTGCGGGAGGGGACGGACGGACCGGTCGCGGCGCTCGTCCGTCGCCCGACCCCCGCTCTCCTCGAGGAGGGTCTCGCCCGGGAGGTCGCCCGGCGGCTCCAGCAGACGCGCAAGGAGCTCGGGCTCCGGTACACCGACGCGGTCGAGGTGACGGTCGGCGCTTCCGGTCCGCTCTACCGCGCGCTGGTCGACCGGACGGACGACCTCGCGCGCGACCTCCTGGCCGACCCGTTCTCGGTCGTCGACGGCCCGCTCGCCGCGGGCCCCGACGTCCGCCACTGGGAGCTGGACGGCGTCAGCTTCGACGCGCGGGTCGTCCGTCGTCCGGGCTGACCGGGGGCTCCCGCTCGACCGGACCGCCGGGGGCCGTCTCGCCGAACACCTCGGCTTCGAACCGTCGGACCCGCACCCACGGCTCCCGCCAGGCCGTCGGCGGCAGACCCGCCTTCTCGCACGTGCCCTCGAGCAGCTCCTCCGCGTCCCACCCCTGTTCCGGGGCGACCTGCGGGAGGAGGAGTCCGCTCGCGCCCCGGCCTTCGACGATCAGCCCGTCCCGGCCGACGCGGACCGCCGCGATCATCGCTTCGGGCGTGCCCCGCGGCACCGTCTCGGGCACGGTGAGGACGGAGACCTCGACCGTGAGGTGCGGAAGCTCCTCCGCCCGGATCGGCGGGAACCGGGGGTCCTCGGTCGCCGCGGCGATCGCCGCCTCGGGGATCGCCCGGGTGAGCGCGAGCACCGCGATCGGGAACCCGACGCAGCCGCGGAGCTCGCCGCCCGGATACCGCTTCCACGTCACGAACGCGCCGCGTCGTTCGGACCAGGCGGCCGGAAGGTCGAGCGGCAACGGACCGGTCGGGGGGATCCCGAGCGCCTGCGCCGCGCTGAGTCGGGCGAGCCGGACGGCAAGAGCCCCTTCCGCGTCCGAGAGCACGTTCGTCCGAGGCCGACGGGGCACAAAGCCCCGGGGTGCCGCGGGTCGGGCGGAAGGTGTTTGACCGAAGCCGCGCCTCGACGAGGCGTCGGCTGTGTTCGCGCGCAAGACCGCCCGCCCACCGCTCAACGCAGCGCTGGTCGTCGGGGTACTGGTCGGGGTCGCCCTGGTCGCGGTCGCGTACCCCCGCGCCACGCCCGCGTCGAACCCGGGCGGATGTCTCTGCGCGCCGACCTTCTCGATCGGCAACCCCGTGGGACCGACCGAGTGCCGCGTACCCCTCGCCCCCGGGTGCGTAAGTTCGGGGGAGTTCGTCTACGACGTCACGGTCCTGGGGAACACCGTCCCGCTCGGCGCCGCCCTGTATCGGGTCGCCGACGCCTCCGGGGCGAACGTGACCGATCCGTCGGAGGCCGGGTTCGCGTACGTGACGTCCCACGGAACGGTGCTCGCGAGCTACGTCGTCCCGGCCGGCGCGCCCCTCGCGATGAACTCGACCGCCCAGTGGACGTTCGCGAACGGGGCCACGGCCACCACGCCGACCGGCGACGTCACGCTCGTCGTGGACGTCGGCGCCGTGGACCCGTCGGGGATGGGGTGGTCGATCTACGCCCGGACGACCGGTGCGGGGCCGGATTCGTCGGCCTCGACCGTGCTGCCGTAACCCGCACCCCCGGACCTTTTATACCCCACCCGGCGTCCCCGCGTTCCCATGCCGTTTCCCGAGGCGGTCGAGCGCCTTCTGAACAAGAAGGTCTGCATGAACTGCTCCGCGCGGAATCCGCCGAAGGCGGTCCAGTGCCGCCGGTGCGGCTACAAGGGGCTCCGCGTGAAGTCGCGGGAACGGTCCGGAAAGACCCAGTAGGGCCTCCCCGTCGGGCTACGGCGGCAGTCCGCGGTCGTTCGACCGCGCGAACGGTACCGGCGCGCCCCGCGCCCGTTCGCGCGCGACGTCGAGCCGCTTCTCGGCGAGGAACATCATGTTGCGGATTCCGTCCTTCCAGCTCGACAGCTTCGGGCGGCCCCACCGCTCCCCGTACCGGATGGGCAGCTCGACCAGCTTGAGCCCCCGCATCACGACCTCGAGCTTGAGTTCCTCGGAGAACGCCATCCCGTCCTGCGTCAGGTGGACGCGGTCGAGCACCGCGCGCCGGAACACCCAGAACCCGCTCTGGCTGTCGACCAGGCGCTGGCCGGGGAGGTCCTGGAGGTAATGGTGGTACGCGACGCCGACGAACACGTTCAGGAGGCGGTTGCCGATCCGGTGCTCGGTCGTCATCGCCTTCGCGTCCAGGTACGCCATCCGGTTCCCGGTCAGGAAGTCGATCCGCTCGTCCAGCAGCTTGCGCACGAGACCGGGCACGGTCTCTACGGGATAGGTCGCGTCCCCGTCGGCGGTCGCGAGGACCTCCCCTTTCGCGGCGCCGAAGCCGGTCTTGTACGCGCGGCCGTAGCCGCGCCGCCGCTCGATCAGCACGCGGGCGCCCTCGGCCTCGGCGAGGGCGGCCGTCCCGTCGGCGGAGGCGCCGTCGACGACCAGCACCTCCCAGTCGAGCGGGTCGCCGCGGAAGATCGTGCCGTTCGCTTCGCTCGCCGCCGCGCGGAACAGCCGGATCACGTGGGCGATCGACGCCGCTTCGTTCAGCGTCGGGATGACGAGGGAGGCCTTCATCCGGGGCGCGCGGAGGGTCCGAGTCGGCTTAAACCCCTCGCGCGGTCCGACCGGCGATGCCGGCCCGCCGGAGCGCGCGCCCCGCCGTTCGGCGATGGGGCCGGTTCCCGACGACCGCGGACGTCGGCGTGTGGGCGACCGGTCCGAGCGCGGGCGCTCTCCTGGAAGCGCTCGGGATCGGCATGTTCTCGGTGATGACGGACCGGCGGCAGGTCCGGGCGCGGGAGGAGCGCGCGGTCAGCGCCTCCGCGGACGACGCGCCGGCGCTCGTCGTCGCCTTCCTGAACGAGCTCCTCCTCCTCCACGCGACGGACGGGTTCCTCGTCCGGGACGTCCACGCGCGGCCGGTGGGGGAGCCGCCGACCGCGGTCATCGCGAGCGTCACCGGCGAGCCGTTCGACCCCGACCGTCACACCGCCCGCACCGAGGTGAAGGCGGCGACGTTCCACCGGCTCGTGTTCGACCCGGCGCGCGGCCGCGCGCGGGTGATCGTGGACATCTAGCGATCGGTTACGGCATCCGGTCGACGATCGCGCGGAGCGCGGCGCCCGGGGTCGGCAGCTTCCCGGCCTTCCCCAGGATCCGCTCGAGCGCGGCGAACGTGACGAGGAGGTCCGGCCAGTCGGCGATCCCCATGTGGCCCACCCGGAAGATCTTGCCGGTGAGCGCGCCCTGGCCGCCCTGGAGCAGGACGTTGTACTGCTTCTCGAGGACCTTGCGGACCTCGGGGTCGCCCATCCCCGGCGGGTTCACGATCGCCGTGACGGTGTCGGAGGCGTACCGCCGGTCGGGGAACAGCTCGAGGCCGAGCGCGTCCACCGCGGCGCGGGTCGCCTCCGCCAGCCGGTGCGTCCGGGCGAGGCGGGCGTCGAGTCCCTCCTCCTTCAGGAGGAGGAGCGCCGCGTGGAGCGCGAGGAACAGCGGGACCGCCGGGGTCCACGGCGTGTCGTTCTTCTCGAGCGACTTCAGGTGGGCCGCGAGGTCCAGGTAGAACGTCCCCGGGTGGAGCGCCGCGACCGCGCGGTCCGAGAGGTGGACGAGCGCGAGGCCGGCGGGGGCGGCGAGCCCCTTCTGGCTGCCGGCGACGATCGCATCGATCCCCCAGGCGTCGATCGGGACCGGGATGCCCGCGACGGCGCTGATCCCGTCGACCAGGAACAGCGCGCCCGACGACCGGATCGCCGGGACGAGCGGGGCGAGGTCGTTCGCGAGCCCGACGCTCGTCTCGTTGTGGACGACGCAGACCGCGCCGACGTCCCCCTTCTCGAGCTCGGCGCGGGCGGCGTCGAGCGGCAGCGCCTTCCCCCACGGGGCCGTGATCGTCGTGACGTTCGCACAGTAGCGCCGGACGATCTGGTCCGACCGCTCCCCGAAGTTGCCGTTCGTCAGGACGAGCGCGCGACGGTCCCGCGGGACGAGCGAGGAGTACATCGCCTCCAGCCCGGAGGAGCCGCTGCCGCTCAGGACGACCTGGTGGCCCTTCGCGGCGAACAGCATCGGGAGGAGGTCGCGGATCTCGCGGACGATGCCGTGGAAGAAGTCGCCGCGGTGGTTCACGCTCGGCATCGACATCGCGCGGAGCACGCGCGGGTGGATGCGGACCGGCCCGGCGACAAGGAACGTCGCGGTCTCGGGGTCGAACGTCATCGCGCGCCTCCCGCCGGGGCGGCGACCAGCGCGGTCAACGGCTCGCCCCGGAGGGCGCGGAGCACCTCGTCCACGGTGTCCCCCCCGGCGCGTCGCTGGGCTTCCTCGGTCGACGCGCCGAGGTGCGGGGTCGCGATCACGCGGGGGTGGGCGAGCAGTTTCGCGTTCATCGGAGGTTCCACCTCAAAGACGTCGAGCGCGGCGCCGCCCAGCTGGTCCGAGTCCAGGGCGGCGAGGAGGGCGGCCTCGTCCACGAGGGCGCCGCGGGCGACATTGACGAGGAACGCTCCGCGCTTCATCGCGGCGAACGCCGAGGCGTTCAGGAGGTGCTGGTTGTCGGGAGTGAGCGCCGCGTGGAGGCTCACGATGTCCGACCGGGCGAGGAGGTCGGCGAGCGGGACGATCGCGGTCCCGTCGGACGACGAGGGCACGAACGGGTCGAACGCGACGGTCGTGACCCCGAACGGCCGGAGCCGGCGCGCCACCTCGCGGGCGATCCGTCCATACCCGACGAACCCGACCGTGCGGCCGGCGAGCTCGTGGCCGTGCGTCCCGCGCTCCCACGTTCCGCCCTTGGTCGCGACGATCGCGGGGAAGAGACCCCGCACGAGCAGGAGGTAGTTCGTGATCGTCAGCTCGGCGACGCTCTGGGTCGCGGCGGCGGGCGCGTTCACGACGCGGACCCCGCGCGCGGACGCGGCGCGCATGTCGACGTTGTCCACGCCGACCCCCGCGCGGGCGATCAGTTGGAGCGCGGGTGCCTGCGCGAGGAGTTCGGCGGTGACCTTTGTCCGGCTCCGCACGACCAGCCCCCAGGCGTGCGCGAGCTCGCCGCCGAGCTTTCCGGGGTCGCGGCTCACGTCGGCGACGCGGCACGGTCCGGCGCGCAGCCGGTCGACGGCCTCGCGGTCGATCGGGTCCGCGACGACGACGAGCGGCGCCTCCGCCATCGGCCCGCCGAGCGGGGTCGCCTTCAAAACTCTTGGCCCGGTGCGGGCGCCGCGTCGACCTTTGGGACCGCCGTCCGCTCGAGCGCGCTGCGGACGACCGCCTCGCCGCGGACGCCGCGGATCCACGGCTCGGGCTTCACGATGATCCGGTGCGCGAGCGCGGGCTCGGCCAGCGACTTCACGTCGTCCGGCAGCACGAAGTCGCGTCCGGCGAGCAGCGCCCGCGCACGGGCGAGCTTCTGGAGCGCGAGCGCCCCCCGCGGCGAAGCGCCGACCTCGACCCGGCCGTCCTCGCGGGTCGCGCGGACGAGGTCGACCAGGTAGTCGGCCACCGACGGCTCGACCTCGACCTCCTCGGTCGCCTCCTGGAGGGCGACGAACTGGGCCGCGGAGGTCACGGCGACCACCGACGTCGGGTCGGCCTTGCGCGCGCGCCGCCGGGCGAGGATCGTCCGCTCCTCGTCGGACGTGGGGTACCCCACGCGCAGCCGCATCAGGAACCGGTCCACCTGCGCCTCCGGCAACGGGTAGGTCCCCTCGAGCTCGAGCGGGTTCTCGGTCGCGAGGACGAGGAACGGGCGGGGGAGCGGATGGGTCGTCCGCTCGCTCGTCACCTGGTGCTCCTGCATCGCCTCGAGCAGCGCGGACTGGACCTTCGGCGGGGCGCGGTTGATCTCGTCGGCGAGGAGGAGGTTCGTGAAGATCGGCCCCGGGCGGAACGTGAACGCGGCGTGCGCCTGGTCGAGCATCTCGCCCCCGGTGATGTCGTGCGGGAGGAGGTCGGCGGTGAACTGCACGCGCTGGAACTCGAGGCCGAGCGCCTGCGCGAACGACTTCGCGATCAAGGTCTTGCCGAGGCCGGGGTTGTCCTCGAAGAGGAGGTGGCCGTCCGCGATCAGGCCGGTGAGCACCTGGTCGACCACGACGTCGCGGCCCACGACCGCGCCCTGGACCGACTCCCGGATCGCGCGGGCGAGCGCGCGGGCCTCCTCCGCGTTCACGCGCCGCCCCCCTCGGGCCCCCGAGCCACCTCGCCTCTTAGCGGGTCCGCCCGTGGCTCTCCGTCCGTCCGTGTGCCCCGGCCGTAACGATCCGCGTCACCGCAGGCCGACGCCCTCTCGGCGGTCTGACCCCGGCCGGGGGTATCGGACATCGGGGTTGTCCTCACGTCATCCTCGGCGGACGACCCGTCCGCGTTGAGTCGAGAGGGACCCTTCGTCGATGTTCGGACGCGCCCGTCGGGCGTCGTCCCGGAACGGACGGGAACCCCGCTCAAGAAGCTGCCGCCTCCTCCTCCGCGGCGATCAGCTCGGGCCGGGCGATCAGGAGGGAGACGAGCGCGACGACCGCGAGGAGCAGCGCGGCCGCGACGCCGAGCGGCGCCGCGGTCGGGGGGAGGACGACCGCGCTGCCCCAGGCGAGGACCGTGACGAGGCCCGCGATCGCGACCGTCGGCACCGCGCGGAGGGCGCCCCGCGCGAGGCGGCGGGGGTCGTCGGCCAGCCAGACGAGGAACAGCACGACCGCGACCCCGAGGAGGAGCTCCGAGACCGCGCCCGGAGGCACGGAGACCGCGAGGCCGCCGATCGCCACCAGCGGGCCGACCGGCGCGACCCCGCGCAGCCACGGGTCGGCGCTCGCGCGCAGGCCCGCGCCGGCGGCGACCCCGACCACCACCAGGAGGAGCGCGAGCGCCTCGGACGCCACCGACAGCGCCGGGAGGATCAGGAACGCCCCGAGGAGGGCGGTCGAGGCGAGGCCCCGGTACCACGCCGCTCGGGCGGTCACGCGCCCGTCCTCCGGCCCCATCGCGGACGCTGGAGCAGGCTGACCAGGCCCTCGAGCGACCAGTAGTCCTGCCAGTCGATGACGGGCGCGTCCTGCCAGGCCCGCGCCACGCGGGTGCGGCGCTCGAGCCGCTGCAGCCGTTCCGCGAGCGGTTCGACGTCCTCGGCGAGCCGCGGGGTGCGCGGCATCGCCTGGAGCGGCGACGGGCTCAGGACGGCGACCGGGAATCCCCTCCGTCGCAGGTGCGGCACGAGGTCGAACGACGTCTCGTCCGCGAGCGACGTGAACAGGAGCGTCGTCACGCCGCTCGGAAAGAATCGTCGGGCGGAGACGGCGCACCGCTCCGCCGGGCCGGCGATCGGCGAGAGGACGGTGCGGTGCACGGCCTCGCGCAGGCGCAGGCGCTGCGCCCGGCCGCCCGAGAGCGGCACCGCCTCGAGGAACTCCCCGAAGCGGGCGTAGCCGACCCGGGCCTTCTGGTGCAGGAACGCGTCCGCGACACCGTACGCCGCCGCGCGCGACACGCCGAGCAGTCGCTCGTCGATCGCGTGGCCGAGCGACGTCGGCCGCGCGTCCACGATCAGGAGGACGTCCCCCGTCCGGTCCACCTCGAACTCATTCGCCAGGAGTCGGCCGACCCGCGCCGTCGCGCGCCAGTTGATCCGACGCGGCGGCTCCGTCGGGGACGCCTCGCGCAGTCCGAAGAACTCCCCGCTCGGTCCGATCCGGCGGGACGGCGTCTCCCCCGGGAGCGCCAGCGTGTGCTCGAGCCGCGCGCGGCCGAGCCGGAGGAGCTCGGGGGGGAACCGCTCGACGACGAGCGGGTCCTGGGTCCGCGTCGCACGGCGCTCGGCGAGGCCGGTCGGGTCGATCCAGGTGACCTCGGGCGGCGCGACGTTCGCGACCGTCGGTTCGGAGGCGCCCCAGCGCAGCCGGAACGAGACGTCCCCGTCCTCGTGGACCACCTCGGGGGGCGCCGCCTCGTAAAGTTGCGCCGGGCGCTCGAACGTGACGACCAGGTCGTCCGCGTCGGCCTCGCGGTCGGGGTGCACGAGTCCGGTCACTTCGACCTCGCGGCCCGTGCCGCGGTCGCGCCAGCGGAGCTCGTGGTCGGCCGAGTGGCCCAACGAGGCGACCGCGGCGGCGAGCGGCGCCGCGAGCAGCGGCAGCGCCGCGAACAAGGGCACCGGGTCCCGAAGCGCGAGGGCGGCCACGACGAGCAGGCTGCCGGCGCCGGCGAGCAGGTAGGCGCGGGGCGTCCACGCGACCCGGGCGGCCGGACGGGCCTCCGTCAGGTCTCGGCCTCCAGCGTGGTGAGGCGGGCCGCGACGTACCGGCGGAATTCGTTCGCCGGGAGGGCCGTGAGCTGGGCGACCGCGTCGGCGTCCCGGACCGGCAGCGTCGGGTTCGGCCCCGCCCGCTCGATCTTGTCGAGGAGGAGGACGATGTCCTCCCGCCCCATCGGACCCGAGGCGAACGCCTCCCGGACGTTCACCCCCGGACTGATGCCGGGTTCGCTCTCGACCGGCGCGATCGGGCTCCGCGCCTTCCGTTCGTAGGCGAGGACGAGGAGGAACCCTCCGACCACGAGCGCGGCCGTCGCCGCCGGGATTGCGAGCCCGACGTTCGGGCCCGCCCAGATCGCGAGGCCGACGAGCGCCGCCGCCCCGAGGAGGAGCGTCCACCACCCGCGCGGCAGGCGCATCAGGGAACCACCCGGCGGTCGAGGTCCAGTTCGGCGTCGCGGATCGCCTCGCGGGCGCGGTCCGCCGCGTCGGCGTTCAACGGGTGGGTCGAGTAGCGGGCCTCCTCAAAGAGTCGCGTCAGCGCGTTCGCCGGCGCCTCTCCGATCCCGAGCGCGAGCAGGTGGTACGTCCGGATCTCCTCCGGCGTCTCGGTCTCGACGCTGCCGATCAGCGGTCCGACCCGGGCGAGGAGCCGCGCGTAGAGCGCCTGGATCACGGCCCGCGGGTCGCTCCCCGCTTCGAGCGCCCGCGCGGCCGCCGCGAGGGCGTCCAGGGCCTCGTCCTGTTGCTGCGCGAGCGCCCGCCGCCGCTCCCGGTCCCCGCGGAGGTCCGAGAGCCGGACCGCGAGGGCGGGGGCGGCGATCACCGCGATGACGAGCGCGACGCCGAACAGCAGGACGAGCGGCAACCAGGGCGGGACGCTGAAGTGGAGGAACGAGACGGTGCCCGAGCCGCCCGTGAGGTTCTGGGTGCCGTTCGTGGTGCCGGTCGTATTGCCGGTCGAGTTGTTGGTCGCGCCCGTGGCGTTGCCGGACCCGCCGGGGGAGCCGTTCTCGTTCAACAACGCCGACATCGCGACGAACGCGACGCCGATCAGGAGCGCGATCAGCGCCGTCACGATGATCCGGTTCGGCAGCCCGACGGACGGGGCGGTCAGGCGACGATAGATCAGGAGCGCAAAGCCGACGAGGACGAGCGCGACGAACAGGATCACCAGCACCTCGGGCGACGCGAGCACGGTCTGGTTCGACCGGCCGGACGGGGCCGCCGACGGGGCCCGGACCAGCACGCTCGCCGCGCCCCCGACGGCGATCGCCCCGAGCATCAGCGCGAGGAGCACGATCGGGATCGGCGCCCGGGTCGCCATCGACCGCCCCGCCGCCGAGGCCCGGTTGGGGCGATATACTCTTCTTCACCCGTTTTCGGCGGCCGGACCCGGGGGGGACCCCTTCGGCCCCGGCTCTAGGAAGTAGACGCTCCGCCGCTCGTGCTCGACCGGCACGACCGCGAAATCGTCGACCGCGTAGCCGACGTCGAACGCCGCGCGGAACGCGTCCCGCACCGCATGCCGCCAGCGGCGGACCGCGTCGGGCTGGTGCTGGCGCACCGCGCCGAAGTCGAACGGGATCTCCAGCCGGGCGGAGCCGCCCGTGGGCTCCGCGACCGCGGTCGGCACGCGCAGGCCGCTCTCGGCGGCCTCGGTCGTGACGATCTCGAACGAGCGCTCATACCGCGCGAGGTCCTGTTCCGGGGTCGGCGTGCGCCCCGCGAGACGCTCCTCGACCGTCGGGCGGTCCAGGGTCCAGACGGTCCGCAGGCGGTCGGTCTCGAGCCCGCGGTTCGCCGCGTCGTCGAGCTGCCCGTAGTAGTGGGGCAGGTAGCGGGCCGGCCGGCTCCCGAGCTTGCGGACCGAGAGCATCGCGTTGCGGCTCAGGAGCGGGTCGAACGTCCATCGGACCTCGTTCAGCCCGAGCTTCTGGACCTCCTCGCGCTGGAATTGCTTCAGGCGGAACCCGAGGTGGTGGCTCTGGTACTCCGGTCGGACGGCCGTGACGTGGGAGTAGTGGTAGAGGGTCGTGCCGTCCCAGCCGATCAGCGAGATCGCGACGCCGGCCAGGTAGATGTCCGCGAACGCGCCGAGGACGAGCCCGCCGTTGTCCTGGAGCGCCCGTTGGAGCGCCGGCGGGACCGGGCCGGACCCCTCGGCGCCGAACGCCGCGCGGTAGACCTCCTCGACCTGCCGGAACTCCTCGGGCTTCTCGAGACGGCGTAGGCGGAACCCTTCCACCCGTCCGGGAGACGTTCCCGCCGCCATCGCGGCCGGACCGGAGCGCGCTACTTAACCCGTCGGCGGGCGGGAGTCAGCGGCGGACCTTCAATTCGGTCCGCTTCTCGTCGTACCGGACCTCGTCCGCGGGGGTGAGCTCCCACAGGAGGTCCTCGAGCTCGGGGATGTTCCGGAGGAACTCCGCCTTGCTCTTCGTCAGCATCAGGTGCTCGAACTTGCGGCGGGCGACCAGGTACGCCCCGACCAGGTAGGCGCCGACGATCGCGATGATCGGGCCGAGGACGACGAACACGAGGTTGTAGTTCGCGCCGCCGGTCGGTCCGGTGGCGCCGTTGATCGTCGTGAACGGCTCGACCGCGTTGAGCGGCGTCCAGTAGCCGATCGCGAGCACCGACAGCAGCAGGCCGACCGCAAACACGACGATCGCGATCGCCCACCGGTGGGTCCGGAGCCCCCGTCGGAACCGCGTGCCGAAGCGGGCGTCGGCGTCGGGGGTGGGCATGCCGCCGGCGGGAACCCCCTCGGCTTATGAGGCTAGCGCGACGGCGAACGATGCGGCCGGAGTTCGCTCACGGCTTCGGCGACTCCGGCTCGCGCTCGCGGGTGCGCCCGAACGCCGGTTTCGACACCGGCTCCGACGCGGGCGGCGGCGCCGCCGGCGGCGGGACGGTCGCGAGCAGCGGCCGGAGCCGGCGGTAGACCATCGCGGCGCCGCCCAGCGCGAGCAGCGCGCCGGCGTACGCGGCCACCGTTCCGCCGAGCGAACCGATGCCGATCAGGAAGAATCCGACCCCGCCGATCAGGACCCCCGACACCGGGCCGCCGCCGGTGCGCAGGCTGCCCGGACGCGGCGGCATCGACACAAGCGCGCCGGCGACCTCGAGCGCGAGCACCGCGCACGCTTGGGCGACGACGAGGCCGACCCCGACGAGCGAGACCGCCGGCTGCCCGAGGTACTGGGCGACGAGCGCCAGGGCGACGATCCCGCCGATCGCGGCACGGTAGCCGAGGGCGTAGAACGGGCGGCTCTCGCCGGTGCCCCAAAACCGCGTGCGCAAGAGCGCCCACTGGGCGACCTCGGTCGCGCCGAGCAGGAGGGTGAGGAAGAGGACCGCCCCGATCAGCGCGGCGTTCGCCATCGAGTCGAGGAACAGCACCGCCGCGAGGGCGATCGGCACCCCCACGAACAGTCCGGCCGTGTAGGCGAACAGTTCGCGCCGCTCGTCGAACAGGGTCGCCGGGACCTGCGGGGTCGCGAACCGTCCGACCTCGTACCAGACGAACCCGCCCGAGAGCAGCACGCCGACCAGCGCGCCGAGGGAGAGGGAGGCCGCGACCACGGCTAGGCCACCCGCCGGCCGGCCGCGAGGAACCCCGTGTGCCCGAGCATCTCGAACTCGGGGCGCGTGCCGCCGTCCCCGACATGGAGCGGCCGCTCGAGGAGTTCCAGCGCGCGCACCTCGTCGAACCCCTCGGTCCGGAGCGTCCGCACCGTGCGCTCGAGCTGGTTGTACGTCGGGGTGAACGTCGCGACGTAGCCGCCCGGACGGAGCGCGGCATGGGCCGACGCGAGGACCGCCCACGGCTCGGGGAGGTCGAGCACGACGCTCGTCAGCCCGTCCAGGTCGAGCCCGTCTTTCGCGACGTCGCGCTCCCGGAACGACACGCGGCGCTCGAGGGCGGCGCGCCGGACGTTCGCCCGAGCCGCCTCGAGGAAGTCCGCCCGCCGGTCGAACGTGGTGACGTGGCCCGTCGGGCCGACCGCGTGGGCGAGGACGATCGTCAGGGCACCGCTGCCCGCCCCGGCTTCGCCGACGCGCGCGCCCGGCCCGACGCCCGCGAGGAAGACCAGCTGGGCCGCGTCCTTCCCGGTGACGATCTGGGCGCCCCGTCGGAGCCCACCGAGGAGGTCGGAGAGCGACGGACGGAGGAGACGGTAGTCGGCGTCGAGCCACCGGACCGACCCGCCCGGGGCCCGGCCGATCTGCCCGCCCAGGTCGACCGCGCCCATTTCGCCCACCCGTTGCGGCCCCGGGACCATGCGGGCGAAAATCGGCGGGACCCCGGCGCGCTTGAGGACGACCGGGTCCCCGTCGGCCCACACGTCCGTCAGCGGTTGCGCGCTCCCGGCCATACCATCAAATATCCCGGCACCTAGCGCGGACGGGCCGCGGGCATAGTGTAGTCTGGTTATCACATAGGCTTGCCAAGCCTATAACTCGGGTTCAAATCCCGGTGCCCGCACTCTCTTCTCCGCCGCGGGACCGAACGCGCCTCCCCGGTCCGCGGGGCGGGCGGCCCCCTCGCGCGGGGCCACAAGGTTTTTCCCGTCCGCGTCGCAGATTCAGACATTACCTCACGCCCATGGACCGTCGTTCTCTGCGCATCGGAGGCTGTGCCGTCGCCGTACTCGTGCTCCTGAGCTTCGCGGCCCCGCTGGCGGCGAGTTCGCCCACGGTCCGCGGATCCGGCCCCGCGACCGGCGCGCCGCCACTTGGGGAGACGGCGACGGCCGGGCCCTCGGGAGTCGCGCAGCCGGCGGCGACCATGGCGCTCGGGTTTACGGGCCTCGACCCCACCGCGGTCGCGCTCAACTGGACCGCGACGACCGTCTTCCTGCCCGGAAGCTACACCGTCGAGTACTCCACGAACGGGTCCGGCGGACCGTGGACCACCGCGGCGGTCGTGGCGAACTCGGCGACGTCCACGGTCGTCTCCGGGCTCAGCCCCGGGGGCGACTACTGGTGGATGGTCACCGTGTCGGGGACGCTCGGGGGTTCGGAGAGTTCGAACGTCCTGGCCGTCCCCCAGCCGTCGCTCGCCTACCTCTGGAACTCGGCCGAGACTTCCACCAGCGTCACGCTCAACTGGACGAACAACGCGACCTACGCCGGCCCGATCGGCTTCGGTTCGTACGCGCTCTACGAGGCGCAGAACGGAAGCCTGCCGATCCGGGAGGCCACGCTCACGAACGTCTCGCAACTTTCCGCCACCGTCGCCGGTCTGACGCCGGGCGCGAGCTACTCGTTCTTCCTCAACACGACCGACTGCGACAGTGCGTGCGCCACCGCCTCCGAGTACTGGACCGACTCGAACAGCGTGACGGTCGGGACCGTCTACGCCCTCAGCGTCACGATCACGGCCGGGCGCTCGGAGGTCGACACCGGCGTGCCCGACCTGTTCACCTGCACCCCGTCGGGCGGCGAGTCGCCGTTCCAGTTCACGTGGGACTTCGGGAACGGCACGAACGTCTCCGGGGCCGGCAGCGTCAGCCACGCCTTCGCGTCGGCCGGGGCCGTCGACGTCTCCTGCTCGGTGACGGACCACGTCGCGAACCACGCGAGCGCTTCCGTCAACGTCTCCGTGCAGCCGTACCCCTCCGTGGTCGCCTCGACGAATCGCACGGCGGCCGACGTCGGGGAGACCGTGAGCTACCGCTGCTCGGCGGTCGGCGGGACGTTCCCGACGGAGCTCGAGTGGTCGTTCGGGGACAACGTCACCTACGACGGCGGGAACACGACCCACGTCTACGGCGCCGCGGGCACCTACGCCGCGGTGTGCTCCGTGGTCGACGGGGCGGGCGGGTCGTACGCCGAGACGATCCCCCTCAACGTCAGCCGCGCCCTTGGCGCGGTCGCCTCCGTCAGCTCGACCGCCGCGGCCCCCGCGACGGAGCTGACGTTCACCGGGACGCCCGAGAACGGGAGCGCGCCGTATTCGAACCTCACGTGGGCGTTCGGGGACGGCACGACAGGCGCAGGCGCGTCCGCGACGCATGCCTACGGCGCCGCGGGCAACTACACCGCCACGTTCCGCGTGCGGGACGCGAACGGCGGCGTCGCGACGGCGACCGTGCGGGTCGCCGTCACCGCGGTCGACGTCACGGTCGACGCGATCCCGAGCTCGATCGGGCGCGGGAGCGCGGTCACGTTCAGCGCGTCCGCGACCGGTGGGGCTGGCGGACCGTACAACTTCACCTGGCAGTTCGGCGACGGGGCGGTCGGCTACGGCGCGACCCCGACCCACACGTACTCGGCTGGCGGCACGTTCACCCCGACCGTCACGGTGCGCGACCGCCTGGGCGGGAACGCGACGGTGACGCTCGACACGCTCACCGTCACCGTACCTCCCGCGCCCGGCCCATGGTTCACTCCCTTCCTCGTCCTCCTGGTCGCGGCCGTCCTGGGCCTCCTCATTGCAATCGTGGTGCTTGCGCGTCGGCGCCGGTCGGAGCAGGCGAGCGTGCCGGACGCGCTCAGTCGCTGGGTGCCGCCGACGGGTCCCCAGCGGAGCGTCGGAGGGTCCCGCGTCTGCGCGTCGTGCGGGGCGAGCAACCTCTCGATCCGGCGCACGTGCAGCAACTGCGGCGCCGCCCTTCCGCGGACGCCGCCGAACTAGCGGCGGCGCCCGTCGGACCGAGTGAGGCGGCGCGAACGGCGTCGCGCCCGCGCCCGGACGGACTCCACCACCTCGACCCCGATCCCGGTCCCGCGGGGCACCTCGAGCGTGCTCCCCGGCCCCAGTCGGAACGGTGGGTCGACGAGCTCCTGCGAGTAGTAGCGGTCCGACGCCGACAGGTCGCCCGGGAGTCGGAACGGGGCCAAGGAGGCGAGGTGGACGTTGTGCGCGCGGCCCACCCCCGTTTCGAGCATGCCGCCGACCCACGCGGGGATCCCGCGGCGCACGGCGGCCCGCGCGAGCTCGCGGGCCGAGAGGAGTCCGCCGACGCGGGCCGTCTTCAGGTTGAGGCTGGTCAGGGCGCGCGCCGCGATCGCGTCATCCAGCGACGCGCGGTCGACGATCGACTCGTCCAGACAGACCCGGAATCCGGCGTGGAGGGCCAAGTCGGCGTGGGCCCGCACCGCGCGCTCCGCGAACGGCTGCTCGACCTGGGCGACCTGGAACCGCCGGGCGAACGCGCGCACGTGGTCCGCCGCGGCGACCGGATACGCCTGGTTGGCGTCCACCCACAGTTCGAGGTCGGGGAACTCGGAGCGCACCGCGGCGAGCGGCCGCACGTCCCACCCCGGCTTCACCTTCAGCTTGACCCGACGGTAGCCGTCGTCGAGGTACCGACCGACCCGTCGGACGAGCGCGGGGACGGTCGGCTGGATCCCGACGCTCACGCCGACCTCGACGCGCGTGCGCCGGCCGCCGAGCCAGCGCCCGACCGACCGGCCCTGACGCCGTGCCGCGAGGTCGATCAGCGCGGTCTCGACCGTCGCCCGGGCCATCCGGTGGCCCCGGTATCGCTCGGCGTCCCGTCGGAACCGAAGGACGTCCGCGTCCGCGCGCGCGAGGAGGGGCGGGAGCAGGAACCGCGTGAGCATCTCCCAGGCGCTCCCGACCGTCTCGCCCGAGTAGAGCGGCTCCGTGGCCGCCGCGCACTCCCCGTACCCGACTTCGCCGTCGGCCGACTCGAGCTCGAGGAGCAGGAAGCGGCGGCGGCGTTCCACCCCGAAGCTCGTCTCGAACGGTTCGACCAGCGGGAGCTCGAGCTCCTCCAGCCGGGCGGAACGCAGCTCCATCGCGCGGCCCTCGCCGTCCACGCCCCGGCGCTACATAACCCACGGTCGCCCCGCTCACCGGCGCGGCCGTCGGCGACGCACGTCTTTTGAGCGGGACCTCACTACCGCCCGGCATGGCACGCCTGCGCCGGGTGACGGTCGCCGGGGGCCGTTCGTTCGAGTACGTCTCGCAGGGGACCGGCCCCGCGACGCTCCTCGTCCACCCGGGCGGTCCCGGCCTCACGTACCACTACCTGCGCGGCTTTCTGAAGCTCGCCAACGCGAACCTGCGGGTCGTGCTGTTCAATCCGCGCGGCGTCGGGCACAGCTGGGCGCCGAAGCGGGACGCCGAGTACACGGTCCAGAACATGGCGGAGGACGTCGAGGCGATCCGCCGCGCGCTGCGGATCACCGAGCTCCACCTCTTGGGATTCTCGGCGGGCGGGTTCGTCGCGCTCGAGTACGTCCATCGGTACGAGAAGCACCTGACCTCCCTCCTCCTGTGCGCCACCGCCGGGAGCGCGGAGGAGATCCGCCAGGCGAGCCGGATGGCGCTCGGGACCGCGTCGCCCGCGCAGCGGGTCCGCCTCCGCGACCTGACCCGCGCGAAGTCGTTCTCCTCGCGGGAGTACCAAGAGCTCTCCGACAAGATCTTCCGGCCGTTCCAGACGCGCTTCCTCCGCGGGACGCACCCGGACTGGAAGGCGACCAAGCTGAACCGGACGGTCTACCGGGCGATGGTGACGCGGTCGGGCGACGAGTTCACCGTCGACGGCACGCTCGCGAAGTGGGACGGGCGCAAGTACTACTCGAAGATCGAGGTGCCGACGCTGGTCGTCGTCGGGCGGTACGACTTCTTCCTCGAACCGTCGATGGAGATGAACGACCGGATCGAACCGGCGCACCTCCGGGTGCTCCCGCGCTCGAGCCACATGGCGATCTTGGAGCAGCCCCGCGAGTTCCTCGGGACCGTGCGGGAGTTCCTCCTGGACGTCACCGGCGGGTAGCGGGTCGCGACCGGCGCGACGATAGGGGTAAACCCCCGCGCCGGCTAGTCCGTCCGGGATTCCGATGCCGAGCGCGAAGCCCCGGCGCGACGAGGCGGGCCCGGCGCCGCCCCGCGTCCGACTGATGCCGGAGGCGCGCGACGCCCTCCGCTCCGCGCTCACCGGCCGTCCCGACGGCACCGGGGTCCGCATCTGGGTCGAGCGGGGGCTCCATCCGCACGCGCAGATGATGCTCGACAAGCCGTCCAGCCGAGACGTGCCCGTGGAGCTCGACGGCGTCCTCCTCCTGCTCGACGAGGCGAGCCGCAGCTTCCTCGAGGACGCCGAGATCCGCTACCGCACCGACCGCGCGCCGGCCGGCTTCGAGGTCGTCAGCCCGCGCCTCCCCGCCGCCGGGGCACCGCCCGCGCCCAGCGGCCCGCCGGCACCGGGGGTCGCGGCGGACGTCGACGGCCGCGTGCGCGAGGCGCTGAAATCGATCTTTGACCCGGAGATCCCGATGAACATCATCGACCTCGGGCTGATCTACGCGATCGGGTGGAAGGCCCCGGGCGAGCTCGAGATCCGGATGACGATGACGAGCCCCGGCTGCCCCGCGGTGGAGGAGCTGGTCGCCGAGGTCCAACGGGTCGCGGCGCCCGCCGCCGGCGCCGACCGGGCGCACGTCGAGGTCGTCTGGGAGCCGCCCTGGGGACCCGAGAAGATGAGCGACTTCGCGAAGCGGCAGTTCGGCTACGCGTAAGGTCCCGCGCGGCCCGGGTGCGCGCGGCGCCCCGCGTTCCCGACGAGGATAACTAGCGGGACCGGTACACCGCCTCAAATCGCGGGGCTCGCGGCGCCGGGGGCCCCCGGCGCCGGCCCCGTGCGCGGAGCAGGTCGATGGCGGAAGTGGTGGTGTCGGGGGAGGGGGTCTGGAAGGTCTACGGACAGGGCGAGACGAAGGTCCAGGCGCTCCGCGGGCTCGACGTCGCCATCGAGCGGGGCGAGATGCTCGCCGTGATGGGACCGTCCGGTTCCGGGAAGACGACGTTCCTCAACTGCTTCTCGGGCCTCGACGACATCTCGGACGGTTCCGTCAAGATCGACGGCGTCGACATCCACCGGCTTCGGGACAAGGCGAAGAGCGACTACCGGGCCCGGCGGATGGGGTTCGTCTTCCAGTCGTACAACCTCCTGCCGGTGCTCTCGGCCGTCGAGAACGTCGAGATGCCGCTGCTCATCACGGGAGTGAGCGCGAAGGAGGCCCGCGAGCGGTCGCTCGCCCTCCTGGGCGAACTCGGCCTGGGGGAGCGGGTCCACCACTTCCCCGCCGAGCTCTCCGGCGGGCAGCAGCAGCGCGTGTCGCTCGCCCGGGCGCTGGTCGCGCGGCCCGCGATCGTGTGGGCCGACGAGCCGACCGGCAACCTCGACGAGGAGGGGTCCCACCAGGTGACCGTCCTCCTGCGCGACCTGAACCAGCGCCACCACCAGACGATCGTCATCGTGACCCACGACCCGATGGTCGCGAAGGTCTGCGACCGGACCCTCCAGATGCACGACGGCCACTTCGTCGACGCCGAGTAGGGAACGACCCCGATGGCGTCGATCTCCGGCCTCCTCCTCCTGCTGCTCGCCGTGGTGCTGATCGCCACCGCGGTCCTCGCGCTGCGCTACCGGCTTCCGTTCCGGATCGCGATGCGGAACGTGCGCCGCGGAAAGTGGCGGACGCTCCTGATCGTCTTCGGCCTCCTGGTCGGCACGACGATCATCTCGGGGAGCCTCGTCATCAACGACACGATCACGGCGGTGAACGTCCACTTCACCTACCAGGCGTTCGGCTACACGGACGAGGGCGTCTACAACGCCTCGGTCGCCCAGGGCGGCGCCCCCTACCGGTTCTTCCCAACGTCGGTCTACACCAACCTCTCGAGCGCGGCGGCGACGAATTCGCTGATCGCCGGCACGACCCCCGAGGTAATCGTCTCGGGGAGCGCGTTCGACCGCACTACGGGGGTCCCCGAGTCCGGGATCAACATCATCGGCGTGAACGCGAACGAGAGCGCGGCGCTCGGCCCGTTCACCTACGACAACGGCTCGACCGTGCAGGGTCCCGCGCCCGGCGAGGTCCTGATCGACGACCAGCTCGCGTCCAACCTCGGGGCGAGCGCGGGCGACCACCTGGTCGTCTACGGCCGAACGTCGGCCGCGCTGACCGTCCAAGGGGTCGTGAAGGACGACGTGCGCGGCGGGTTCCTGTTCGGGAACAGCGCGTTCGTCACCCTCGCCACCGGGCAGTCGCTCTGGAACGCGACGGGCCAGATCAACTTCATCGCGGTCACGAACGTCGGGTCGCTCACCGGCGGGGTCGCGCACTCGGACGCGGTCGCGTCGTTCCTCAACGCCACCCTGGTGCGGATGGGCTCGCCGGCCGGCCTCGCGGCCTACCCGATCCTCCAGATGAACCTGAACGACGCGGTCCAGTCGGGGATGAGCGTCGCGACCCTCTTCCTCGTCTTCGGGCTCTTCTCGATCGTCGCGGGCGCCCTCCTGATCGCGGGGATCTTCATCAACCTCGCGGAGGAGCGCAAGGGCGAGATGGGGATGCTGCGGGCCGTCGGCCTGCGGCGTCGCTCGCTCGTCCTGATCTACTACTTCGAGGGGATCGTCTACGCGGCGGCGAGCGCGATCGCGGGTACGCTGCTCGGGGTCGCGGTCGGGTTCGTGCTGCTCGACCTGTACATCCACTCGACGAAGCTCTCCGCGTCGGTCGTCACCGCGTTCTACGAGTCGTTCACGGTCACGCCGCAGAGCCTCATCCTCGCCTACGTCGCCGGGTTCCTCCTCACCATCGGGACGATCGCGGCATCGAGCGGCCGCGTGAGCCGGCTCAACATCGTCCGCGCGATCCGCTCGGTGCCGGAGCCGCCGCCCACGCTCCGCGCGTACACCTACTTCGCGTACCTGGGCGCCGTGCTCGCCGCGTTCGGCGTGCTGCTCTTCCTGCCCAACCGCGGGGGCACCGGGGACATCTCGGTCCCGCTCGCCGGGCTCGGCCTCGCGATCGTCGGCCTCGGCCTGGTCGCGACCCGGTTCGTGAAGAACCGGTACGCGTTCACGGCGGTCGGTCTCGCGCTCGTCGCGTGGGGCGGCACGGTCGACCTCCACCGCGCGGTCCTCGGTTCGAGCCACTCGGGGTCGATCTTCTCGATCTTCGTCGAAGGGATCGAGATCGTCCTCGGGGCCGTGCTCCTGTTCGTCTTCAACTCGGACCTCCTCACGTCGGCGATCGGTCGCCTGGGCGGAACGTCCGGGCGCCGCGGGTCCGTCGTCCGCATCGGCCTTGCGTACCCGCGCCGCCGCCCGACCCGGAGCGCCGTCAACTTCGCGATCTTCGCGATGGTCGTGTTCGTGGTCGTCCTGGTCGCCGCGTTCGGGTCCTCCGTCGCGGGCGCGCTCCAGAGCGAGATCACGACGCAGTCCGGCGGCTACACGTTCTTCGGCTACACGTCCCAACCGGTCCCGAACCTGCCGGCGCAGGTCGCGGGCAACGCGACGCTCGCCCCACAGTTCTCGAACGTCGTGCCGCTCACGGTGGGCGGCGTCCTCGTCCGGGTCGCCGGTTTCCCCGGGGGGTACGCCGACGACCTGTTCGCCGCGCCCCTGAACGCGTCCCCGTCCGAGAACTTCTACACCACCAACCAGTACAACTTCACGTCGACCCTGAACGGGATGTCGACGGCCGACGTCTGGCACGCGCTCCAGACGAACCGGACGGTCGCGATCGCGGACGCCTCCTACGCACCGGGCCAGGTCAACTTCGGCGGCTCCGCGCACCCGACCCTGGCGCTCGGGCAGCGCGTGCCCCTCCAGAACCCCGCCACGCTCGGCGTGCTGAACGTCACGATCATCGGGTTCATGAGCCAGGAGTTCCTCCCCGGACTCTGGGTCAACCCGACCGCGGCCGGGTCGGTCGGCTACGCGAACACCTCGGGATTCCTGTTACGCATCGCGCCGGGCGCCTCGTCGGCGACCGCGTCCCAGGACCTCAAGCGGGCGTTCTTCCCGGACGGCCTCCTCCTCTACGACTTCGCGCAGCTCCTCCAGACGTCGATCCAGGACATCGAGAGCTCGGTCGGCCTGCTCGAGGTGTTCGTCGCCCTCGGGCTCGCGGTCGGGATCGCCGGCATGGGGATCGTGGCGCTCCGTGCGGTGACCGAGCGACGGGTCCAGATCGGCATGCTCCGCGCCCAAGGATTCACCCGTCGGATGATCCTCGGCGCGTTCCTGATCGAGTACAGCTACGTCGCGCTCCTCGGGATCCTGGTCGGCACCGGCCTCGCGATCTGGCTCTACTACAACGCCGTGAACTCGGGCGGCGTCTCGGGACTCGGCGTGTTCGCGGTCCCGACCGTGACGATCCTTGGGATCACGACGGTCGCCTACGCGCTGACGATGGCCGCGATCCTCGGTCCGTCGTGGAAGGCGGCGAACCTCGCGCCGGCCGACGCGGTGCGGTACACCGAGTGAGGCCGGCCCGGGCTACGACGGGACGGTCGGCGCCGGGTCGGGCGCCGCGGCCGGGGCCGTCGGGGGCGCGCCGAACGTGCCGGCGAGGCGCCGCACGAAGTACGCCCCCGCGAGCGTGGTCGCGAGGCTCATCAGGAGCACCTCGCCGAGCATCGTCTGGTCGAACACGCCGAGCGACAGCCCGATCGAGCCGACGATGAGGCCGATCTCGCCGCGCGGGACCATGCCGACCGCGACCGCGCCGGACGCCGGGGACGGACCGAGCCGGAGCCGGGCGAACGGGTAGACGCCGAGGACCTTCCCCGCGGCCGCGAGGGTCGCCAGGAGGAGGCCGAGGCCGACCAGCGCGAGGTTCGTGAGCTCCCCGACGTCGAACTGGGCGCCCGTGACGACGAAGAACAGCGCGCCGAACACGAGAAGGAGCACCTCCGTGATCTCGCGCGTGCGGTCGGCGGCGATGCTCTCCGCGATCGCGAGCCCCGCGATGAACGCCCCGATCACGGCCGAGAAGCCGAGGGCGATCACGATCGCCACCAGGACGAACAGGATGAGGAACGGCATGCCGCGGAGCTCGCGGACCCGCGGCACCTTGAGCACGCGCGGGATGACCACGACCGAGGCGAGGAGGAGCACCACCCACGCGACCACGGACTCCGCGACGGAGCCGGTCACGGAGATCACGTCGAACTGGCCGCCGACGATCGTCAGGACGACCGAGAGGAGGATCAGCGCGACCACGTCGTCCAGCGCGGCGACGTTCATCAGGAACTGCCCCGCGTCGGTCTTCGCGATCCGCTCCCGCTGCGTCACGGACGCGACCACGGCGGAGCTCGTTGCGGCGGCGGCGACCCCGAGGAGGAGCGCGGCGTCCAGGTCGTAGATCCGGGAGAAGAGGAACGCCACGACCGCGAACGGGAGCACGTCGCCGGCGATCGCGGCCCCGACCGCCGGCCACCCCGCCCGGCGCAGTCCCTGGAAGCCGCCGCCGAGCCCGGCGGCGAACAGGAGGAGGATGACGGAGAAGTCGGCGAACAGGAGGAGGTACGGCGAGATGCCGAAGAGCGGGACGCCGAGGAGCGCGTTGAGGAGCCCGCCGAGCGCGAACCCCGAGAGCGCCATCCCGAGGACGAGGTCGGCGACGATGTCCGGGAGCCCGACCTTCTCCGCGAACGAGTGGACGAGCTCCGCGAACGCGAGGAAGACGAACACCTCGACGAGCGCGTAGTACGCGTCGCTCGGGAGAACGGCCACGCGAAAACGACCGCTCGACCGGAACTTAAACGGCGGGGGCGGACGGGGCGACTATCGGCCCTGGTCGATCCCGTACCACTGGCGGAACCGCTTCGTGTTCGCCACCGTCCCGATCAGGATCAGCGCGTCGCCGGGGGCGAGCGGGACGTTCGTCTCGGGGTTGACGTTCGCGAGGTACTCCCCCGTTCCGTTCGGATGGGCGTAGCCGATCAAGAGGCAGCCGCTCGAGGCCCGGACCATCCGCTCCGCCTCGCCGAACGTCTGGCGCGAGATCGGGGTCCGGTCCGTGACGCGGTACTCCTGCACGTCCGCCCGGAGGTCGCCCTGCGTGAGGTCGTCCAACGCGTCCGCGACGTCCGGCTCGAACGCGGCGCTCGCGCACAGCCGTCCGCCCATGTCCGCCGGGCTCGCGACGAACGTCACGCCGGCGGCGCGGAGGGTGTCGCGCAGTTCGGGGCGCGACATCGAGACCACCACGCGCACGTGGGGGGCGAGCGTGCGGACGTTCAGCGAGGCGATCATGTTGGTCGCGTCGTCGGCGGTGCAGACGATCACGCTGTGGGCACCCGCGACGTTCGCGCGGGCGAGGATGTCGCGCTCGGCCGGGGCGCCGTACGTCACGTAGAGGGCCCGCTCGTGCGCGAGCGCCTTCACGTTCGGGACCTCCTCCGCGGTCTCGCAGACGACCGCGACCGTCTGGTCTTGGCCGAGGAGCTCTCGGACCGCGGCGCGGCCGACCGCCGAGTAGCCGAGGACGACGACGTGGTCCTTCATGTCGGTCCCGAGGAGCCCGAGGGAGCGCTTCTGCTGTTCCGTGGTGACGGTGGACGTGATCACGCTGATCAGGTACCCCAGCAGGAAGATCTGGATGAACATGGCGGACATCGCGACCAGGCGGGCGTCGGTCGTCCCCGGCAATACGTCGCCGTAGCCGACGGTCGAGAGGGTCGTGATCGCCCAGTAGAACGACGTGAAGAGCGTGTAGTTCGGCGCCTCGAAGAAGTAGAACAGGACCGCCGACGCGACGTAGACGGCGCCGAACAGCGCGAGGAACGGCCAGATGCGGCCCGCGACCTCCCGCGCGTAGCGGGCGCGCAAGCCGGCCATCGACCGGCGCGCACCCGGTCACGGTCCTTAGCGTTGCGCCCTCGCGTCCGGACGACGCGGAGACCGGCGGACATCGAGGGGCCCGACGGACTCCGCCAGCGGGCGAGGCGAGGAGCCGGTGCGGGAGTCCGGTCGCCGTCGTGCGGGTCGCGCCCCCGTGGCAAACCGTTAATACAGGGACTTGGTGGTCGCGCGCCCCATGGCCGCGGCGACCCCGACGGCCCGAGGGAGTGGGATCGTGACCCCCCGTCCGTCATCCCGAGCTTCCCCGGCCGAACCGTACACCCGCTTCGAGCGCGCCCGGATCCTCGGCGCGCGCGCGCTGCAGGTCTCGCTGGGGGCGCCGATCCTGATCGACATCCCCGCGGGGCTGGTCGATCCGGTCGAGATCGCGGAGCGGGAGTTCGCGGCGAACCGGATCCCGATCACGGTGCGGCGCGGCACCGCCGAGTAGACCCGGCGGCCTACACGCCGGCCTGGTCGAGCGCCCGGGCGCAGGCGCACTCCGGAGCCTCGAGCAGCGACGGCAACATCCGGGCGAGCACCCGGGCCATGCCGTCGACGTTCTTTCGCATGGTCGCGAGAATCTCGTGCGTGTCGACCGGCCGGTCCGCCCAGACGTCGAAATCGGTGACCATCGCGAGTGCGACATAGCAGAGCGCCCGCTCGCGCGCGAGCGTCACCTCCGGGACGAGCGTCATCCCGATGATGTCGGCGAAGGTGCGGAAGAAGGCGGACTCGGCGCGCGTGCTGAACCGCGGCCCCTCGACGCAGACGTACGTCTTCCCTCCGGCGAAGGCGATCCCCTCCGCGGTCCCGGCGGCGTTCGCCCGGCGGGTGAGGTCCGGACAGAACGGGTCCGCGAGCGACACGTGGTAGACGCGCCCGCCGTCGAAGAACGTGGTCGGCCGCTGCTTCGTGAAGTCGACGAACTGGCTCGGCAGGACGAAGGTGCCCGGCGGCAACTCCTCGCGGAGAGAGCCGACCGAGCTGACCGTCACGAGGCGCCGCGCCCCGAGCGACGCGAGCGCGTCGACGTTCGCCCGGTAGTTGACCCGGTGCGGGGGAATCGTGTGGCCGGGGCCGTGGCGGGGCAGGAACAGGACCCGCACGCCGCCGACCTCTCCCTCCTCGATCGGACCCGACGGAGGTCCCCACGGCGTCGCGACGCGATGGGTCCGGCGCGCGCCGCCTTCGAAGATCCCGGTGACGCCCGAGCCTCCGATCACCCCGACCGCGGGAGACTCGGTCACGGGCGCACTGCCCCCCCGCCGTCCGACCGGGCGCGGGCGAGGAACCGGGCCATGACGACTTCGCCGCGCGTCCGCTCGAGCAGCGCCCGCGCGGTATCCTGCTTCGGCTTCAGCTGCACGATCGCCCGCGTCGTGTCGAACCGGAGGAGCGAGTGCGTGAGCGTCTCCATCAGCGTCAGGCCGGCCGCGGCGCCCCCGAGGTCGTCCCGTCCGAGGCGGTCCAGCACGAGGCGGCGCACTTCCCCGATGACGTCGCCCAGTCCGAGGAGGTACGGCTCCGGGTCGACGCCGAGGTCGGCGGGGCCGGGCAGCGGTCGACTCCGCAGGATCGCGTCGAGCAGCGACGCCTCCACGCCCTCCTGCAGCGCGTCCGTCACGAGCCCTTCGTCGCCGCGTCCGTCGCGACGCACGAGGTCCGCCAGCTCGGCGAGCTCCCGACGCACCTCGTCGACGCCGGTCGACGCGGGGCCGGCGGCGTGCAGGTGCGTCATGGTCGACTGGGCGCGGCGCCGGAGCCGGCGGGCCCTCTGCGCCAACTCCTCGCGGCGGCCCTCACGCTGCCGCAGGTGCTCCTCGATCGCGGCGAGGGTGGATTCGGGCAGTCCGCCCGAGCCCGCGGGGTCAGCGGAAGAGGGTGAACCGCTGGTCATCGGCTCCTCCGTCCAGGATCCCGAGGCGGACTCCGGCGTCCAGCCAGCCGTGCGCGTAGCTGACGGCGGCGAGCGCGCGGTCCCGGTCCCCCTGCGCCGCGAAATGCTCCGCGTCGGCGAGGTACGCGCGGGCCATCGCGAGGAAATCGTCGGTCGCGCCCCGAAGGAACGACCGCTCGGGCGCGCCGGGCCGGACGCGGTCGAGCGCCTCGTGCGTCAGCCGGAGGTACCGGTCCAGAAGGTTCGGCGCGCTCATCGGCCCGCGGCTCGGCCTCAGCCCTTCGGGACCTTCTCCCAGTCCTTCAGGAACTGGGCGAGGCCTGAGTCGGTCAGGGGGTGACGCGCCAGCTTCTCCATCGTCGCGTACGGCATCGTCGCGATGTCGGCGCCGATCTTGGCGGCCTCGAGGACATGCACCGGGTGGCGGACGCTCGCCACGAGGACCTTGGTCGTGAACGAATAGTTCCGGTAGATCTGCACGATGTCGCGGATCAGGTCCATCCCGACCTGGCTCTGGTCGTCGAGCCGGCCGATGAACGGGCTGACGTACGCCGCGCCGACCTTCGCGGCGAGCAGCGCCTGGTTCGCGCTGAACACGAGCGTCATGTTGACGCGCGTCCCCTCGTGGGCGAGCGTCTTGGTGGCGCGGAGCCCCGCCGGGGTCATCGGGACCTTGACGTAGATCGACGGGTGGATCGTGCGGAGGTGGCGACCCTCCTTCAGCATCCCTTCCGTGTCGGTCGCGACGACCTCGGCCGAGACGGAGGGCACGCCGAGGGCGCAGATCTCGCGCAGCACGTCCTCGAACTTCCGGCCCTCCTTCGCGACCAGGGTCGGGTTCGTGGTGACCCCGTCGAGGATCCCCATCTCCCACATCGTCCGGATCTCGGCGACGCTTGCGGTGTCGAGGAACAGCTGCATCCGACCGACCTCCCGAGGGTCTCCGCCCTACTGAACCTTGCCCCGGAGCTTGAGGAGCTCCCACGCCTCGTCCCGGATCCGTTCCTTCGACATCCCGTACCGGTCGAGGAGTGCCCACGGCTCGCCGGACTCCCCGAAGACGTCGGGGACGCCGACCCGGCGGACCGGGACGGGATAGTTCTCCGCGGTCGCCGCGGCGACCATCGCCCCGACGCCCGTCGTCACGGAGTGCTCCTCGAGCACGAGGATCGCCCCGGTCTCGCGGGCGGCACGGACGACCGCCGGCACGTCGAACGGCTTCACCGACGCGAGGTCGAGCACCCGCGTCTGCACGCCGACCTGCGCGAGCTCCTCCGCCACCTCGAGCGCCCGCGGGACGAGCGCCCCGACCGCGACGATCGTGAGGTCGGTCCCCGCCCGCAGTTCGCCCGCGACGCCGATGCGGAACGACCCGTCCGTCACCGTCGGCAGGTTCTCGCGCGTCAGGCGGACGTACGCCGGCCCGTCGCGCTCGGCAACCTCGAGCACCGCCGCACGGGTGGTGGGGGCGTCCGACGGGACGATCACCGTCATCCCCGGGAGGCCGCGCATCAGGCCGATGTCCTCGATCATCTGATGCGTGCCGCCGTCCCCACCGACCAAGAGTCCCCCGTGGGTCGCGACGATCTTCACGTTCGCGCGGTTGTAGCAGACGGACTGGCGGACGAAGTTGTACGCCTGCCCGGCGGCGAACACCGCGAACGTGCTCGCGAACACCGTCCGGCCGCCGAGGGCGAGGCCCGCGGCCATCGAGACCATCGTCGGTTCCATCACCCCGACGTTGAAGAAACGGTCCGGGTACTTCTGGCCGAACAGTACGGTTCGAGTCGACCCCGAGAGGTCGGCGTCCAGGACGACCAGGCGCGGGTCACGGCCGCCGAGCTCGAGGAGCGTCTTCCCGTACGCATCCCGCAGGCTCTCGGGCTTGCCGAGCGGGGTCATCGCGGAGGGACCTCCCCCGGCGCCCCGAGCTCCGTGAGCGCCTGCCTCGCCTCGGCTTCGTTCGGAGGCTTGCCGTGGAACGCGTGCTGGCCCTCCATGAACGAGACGCCCTTCCCCTTCACCGTCCGGGCCACGATCGCGGTCGGCCCCGCCGTGTGGGCGCGCGCCGCGGCGAAGGCGTCGAGGATCTGGTGGAAATCGTGCCCGTCGACCTCGATCGTGTGGTAGCGGAAGGCGCGGAACTTGTCGGCGACGGGCTCGATGCCCATGATCGACTCGGTCGAGCCGTCCGTCTCGAGCCCGTTCCGGTCCAAGATCGCGACCAGGTTCCCGAGCCGGTAGTGGCCCCCGGCCATCAGCGCCTCCCAGGTCGGTCCGGCCTGGCACTCGCCGTCGCCCAGGATCGCGTAGACGCGGTTCGACCGGCCGGCCAGCCGGGCGTCGAGCGCCATTCCGACCGCCATTCCGATCCCTTGCCCCAGGCAACCGGTCGACGCCTCGATGAACGGGAGCTTGTTCCGGTCGACGTGCCCCTGGAGCCGGCTCCCGAGCTTGCGCAGCGTCAACAGCTCCGCGCGGGGGAGGTACCCCCGCAGTGCCAGCGCGGCGTAGAGGGCCGGCGCGGCATGCCCCTTCGACAGCACGAGGCGGTCGCGGTCGGGCGCGTCGGGATGCGCCGGGTCGAGCCGCATCTCGCGGAAGAGGAGGGCGGTGATCAGGTCCGTCGCGGAGAGGCTCCCGCCGGGGTGCCCGCTCCCGGCGACGTACGTCATCCGGATGATCTCGCGCCGGACCTCGAGCGCCGTCGCCGAAAGCGCGTCGAACGCGCCGGACGACGGCTCCTCCCCCATGCGCGGCGCGCGGAGGTAGGGCGCTCTATTTGACGGTTGAGGAGCCGCGTCGCGCCCGGCCGCCGGTACGCGACGATCCGGCCGCTTCCGGCGCCGGCGCGAGCAGGGAACGGAGCGTCCGAAGGTCGGTCGCGTAGCGGTCGTACGAGTCGGGGTCGAGCGGGGTTTCGAGGTATCCCGGCGTGTTCGCCCAGCGCGCGTCGTTGACGAACGACCGGAACCCGTTCTCGCCGATCTGTCCGCGCCCGATGTTCTCGTGCCGGTCGAGGTGCGAGCCGAGCTCGGCCTTCGCGTCGTTGAGATGGAACGCCCGCACGGTCGGGCAACCCAGCACGCGGTCGAGGTGGTCGACCATCGCACCGTACTCCTCCTCGGTGCGGAAGTCGACGCCGCTCGCGAACAGATGGCAGGTATCGAGCGCCACCCCGAGTCGGTCCGGCCGGTCGACCATCGACAGGATCTCTTGGAGCTCCTCGAACGAGCGCCCGAGGGTCGTCCCCTGCCCGGCCGCGTTCTCGAGGAGGATCCGGACCCGGCCGTCGGGGGCGGTCTCGAGGATCCCCGTCAGGCTCTCGGCCAGGGTCCGGATCCCCGCTTCGGGGCCCGAGTTGAGGTGCGCGCCGGGATGGAAGATGAGCGCGTCGACGCCGAGCAGTTCGGCGCGGGCGAGCTCGTCGACGAACGCCGTGCGCGAACGGGCGAGGGTCTCCTTCTTCGGGCTCGCCAGGTTCGCGAGGTACCCGTGGTGGACCGCGCTCCCGCGGATCCCTTCGCGCGCGACCGCGTCCCGGAACTCGCCGGCGGCCGCGGGCGAGGTCGGGGGACCGGCCCACATCTGGGGGCTCTTCGAGAAAATCTGGATCGACTCGCAACCGATGCTGCGGCCGGTCGCGACCGCCTGAGCGAGCCCTTCCGCGATCCCGATGTGCGCGCCGAGGTGCATCGCGTCGCTTCCCCCCTCGGGCGCCGGACTATCCGCCCGAAATTAGAGCACCCGGAGGCTGACAGCTTTCCGCGCTTCCCGTAGGCTCGCGCACTTCAGTACCACGCGGAACGCCAGTGGGCTTAACTGCCGGGTTCGGAATGGGACCGGGTGTTTCCCCACCGCTTTGGCCGTCAGCCGAGCGGCGGACCCCGGTGGGCTACTTAAGGTTGGCCGGGCCGGCGAGGCGCGCGTGCCGCGCGCCGCCCCGGCGGGCAACGTTCAAGCCCGGAACGCGCTCCCGCCCTCGAGGCCGTCGCGGGCGTCCCGCACGGCCCGCCGCGCATCGATGGAGAACGCCCCCCGGGTTGACGCCTATCGCCTCGCGCTCGACGTCGACTTCGCCGGACTCTCCTGGTCGGGGGCGGTCGAGATCGAACTCCACCCCGAAGGCCGCACGGTTTCGCTCGACTGCGAAGGGCTGACCGTCACCCGGGCCACCTGGGCCGGCGGCGCCGCGACCCATCGAGTCGACCCGTCGCGCCATCGGCTCGACGTGACCCTCCCGGGGGCGGACGGAGGCACGGGTCCCCTCCGCGTCGAGTTCTCGGGACAGATCGAGCAGGGGGGTCTCCTCGGATTCTACCGCAGCCGGCACGGGAAGGGGTACGCCCTCGTCACGCAGTGCGAGCCGGTGGGGGCGCGCAAGGTGTTCCCGTGCATCGACCGCCCGGATCGCAAGGCGCCACTCTCCCTGACGGTCCGCACGCAGTCCGGACTCGAGGTCGTCGCGAACGCCCCCGTCGCCCAGCGGGACGAGCGCGGGGACCGCACGACGTGGAGCTTCGGGCCGACCCCGGCGATGGCGACCTACCTGTTCTTCCTGGGAGTCGGCACGTTCGACGCGCTCGAGGACCGGTCGTCCCGGGTCGCGCTCCGCGTGCTCACCCCGCCCGGCCGGGGGGCGGCCGGCCGATTCGCTCTGGACGCCGCCCGTCGGATCCTTGCGGCATACGAGGCGTACTACGGCATCCCGTACCCGCTCCCGAAGCTCGACCTGCTCGCGGTCTCCGAGCACGCGTTCGGCGCGATGGAGAACTGGGGGGCGATGAGCTTCCGCGACATGCGCCTCCTGGTCGACGAGACGACGAGCGCCCAAGGAAAGGACGAGATCCTCGACACGATCTCGCACGAGATCGCCCACCAGTGGTTCGGGAACCTCGTGACGCTGACGGACTGGGAGGACGTCTGGCTGAACGAAAGCTTCGCGTCGTTCCTCGCCACCAAGATCGCCCACCAGGTCGAACCGTCGTTCGACCCGAAGACGGCGTCGATCCTCCACGTCGCGGGGACGTCCGCGGCGTTGCTCGGCGACTCCCTGCGCTCGACCCACCCGGTGCGCGCCGCAGCGGTGCGGCCGGAGGAGATCAGCCAGATCTTCGACGAGATCAGCTACGGCAAGGGGTCGGCCCTCCTCGGGATGATGGAGGCGTACCTCGGGCCGGACCAGTTCCGGGCGGGCGTGACCCAGTACCTCGACCGGTTCCGGTACCGGAACTCGGTCACGACCGACCTCTGGAACGCCCTGAGCGAGTCGACCGGGGAGCCGGTCGCGACAATGCTCGGGCCGTGGACCGACCGCTCCGGACTCCCGCTCGTGCGCGCGGGGGTCGTGCCGGGGGGGCTCCACCTCCGCCAGGAGCGATTCTGGATGGGGGGTCCGGGGGAGCCGACGACGTGGCCGATCCCCCTGATGCTCGAAGTGAACGGCCGGCCGCAGACGGTGCGGTTCGACGCGCCCGAGATGCACGTGCCGGTCCCCGACGGAGCGGTCGTGCACCTGAACCCCGAAGCGGTGGGTTTCTACCGGGTCCTCTACGACGCGGAGCTCTACGATCGACTGTTCCGCGTCCTGCCCGGTCGGTCGGCCGCCGACCGGTGGGTCGTGCTGGAGGACCTGGCCGCGTTCCTCCCCTCGGGGGCCGTCCCGTGGGCGACGTTCGAGCGGTTCGCGCGCGCCCACGCGGGCGCGACCGAACGCCTCGTGGTCGACTCCCTCGTCACTTCGCTCGCGACGGGCGCCCTCGTCCTGCCCCACCACGTCCCGGTGCAGGACCTCGCCCGGGCGTACTTCGCGGGACAGTACGAACGGATCGGCCCGCGCCGCCGCCCGGGCGAACCGACCTCGGACTCGCTCGCGCGCGAGAGCATCGTCTCGGCCCGCGTGCGCATCGACCGGGCGTTCGCCCGTGACTTCTCCGAGATGTTCGTCGAGTGGGACCGGCTGGACGCCGAGGTCCGCGGCGCGGCCGCGCTCGCGCGGGCTCGGGCGGACGGCGCAAGCGCCCACCGCGAAATTCGGACCGCGCTCGAGCACGCCGCGACCGAGGTCGACGTCCTCCGGCTCGAGCGGGCGCTCGCGTGGAGCGCCGATCCGGCCTCACTGAGAGAGACCCTCGCCTGGGTGCTCGATGGGACCGTCAACCGCGGACACGCCGCCTCGGTGATCTTGCAAGCGGCGATGAATCCCGAGGCCAGGGACCTGACCTGGGAGTGGTTCCAGCGGGAACTGCCGCGCATCGACCAACTGTTCCGGGGCTCCGGGTTCCTTTCCCAGACGTTCGAGCACGCGATCCCGTACCTTGGACTGGGCCGGCGTACCGCGGTCGAGGAGTACTTCGCCGCGCACGAGTACCCCGAGGGGGCGCGAGGCCTTGCGAAGGGACTCGAGCGGCTCGATATCCTCCAGGCGCTCGCGAGCCGGCTCCCCCGCGACTAACGCCCCCGACCGGCCGGCGAGCGCCCCTAGGGTGCGGTATTTAAGACTGGACCAATTCGGCCCCCCGGTTTCCACTCCGATGACGAGCGCAGCGTACGCCCGAAGTGCCCCGCCGTGGACGAACGGATCCTGGGCCGCCCGCCGGTCGACCGCGGTCGCGGTCGCCCTCGTGGTCGTGCTGTCGGCGGCGTTGGGCGGAATGCTGGCCGTCGCCTTCGCCACACCCGGCGCGCCCGCGACCGGGTCGGCTCCGGTGATCGGCGCGCACGCAACCCCCTCCGCACCATCGACCACGGTTGCGAGTTCCGCCGCGACGTCGGCGGCCGCAGCCTCCCTGTCCGAGGCAAAGTTGCTCGCGCCGAACGCGCCCCAGCCCCAGACCAACTCGGTCGCGTTTCCGTCCGATTTCCACCTCCCGAACGTCACCGCCTCGGGGAACCGACCGAACTCGTGGGGCGGCTCTGCGCTGCCCCCGGGCGTCCTCCTCCCGACCTCCTCGGGCGGCTCGATCCCGGGCTGGGGGGGCGGCGGAAACAACTCCACCAACTCCTACTCGAAGTTCTGCAACGGCATCTGGCCCGACGGCGGCCAGAGCGTCTACCAGAACGAGTACTGCTACGGACACGATGAGCCGGGCATCGACTTCTACTCCCCGCTCTCCGGCAGCGGCGGGAACATCACCTGGAACATCACGCTGCCGATCGACCGCTCCCCCGTCCTCAACCAGTCCGATCTCTACGTCGCGATCTGGTTCGGGCTGACCCTGACCGACCCGTACGGGTGGATGGACAACTGCATGCTCGAGCTCCAGTTCTATCCGGACTCAAGCTGGTACGCGCCCGGCCCGACCAACCCCGCGGACACGGTCTACGGGCAGTGGGTCGGCGAGGCGGTCGCCTGGCAGATCGAGGCCGCCACCGGCGCCGAAGACCCGTGCTTCATCTCGCCGCTGTTCACGAACGGCACGTTCGGACCGGACTTCTTCAACATGTCCCAGGGCGACAACATCATCGTGAAGATGAGCGGCTGGACGAACGACCCCTGGGGCGAGAACCTCACCATCCAGGACGTCACCAAGGGCACGGAGTCGCTCGTCAACCTCTACAACCGCACCGGTGCCTACGCGAACGAGTACAGCGAGCAGGACAACTACGTCACGGGGACCCCGCTCTACCCCCTCGACCCGGCGTACACGACCAACGACGTAGAGAACGCCCTCTCATGGACGCCGGGCGGTGAGTTCCCGGCCTCGTTCGCGTTCGAGATCGGGCACAGCGGGAATCCGACCGTGCCCGAGACGAACTCGTACGGAGGCTGTTCGCCGGGCGTACCGCCGAGCAACCCGTCGACACCGTGCCCGAGCTACGACCCTGGGAGCTGGCTCAACGACACGCAGCAGCCGTGGGAGATTCACGCCCCGACTTTCTCGAACGGCTCGACCTCGATGGTCGCCGCGCAGGTCGGATTCCACCAGGACATCGGAGCGCAGGGGTTCGTCGACAACTCGACCGGTACCGCCGTCACGACGGCGTGCATCGGCTCGACGCCCGGCGCCTGGTGTGACTACCCCTGGTACTCGTATTCGTGTTCGGAGCAAGCGTTCAACTACGGCGCGGTCGACTACGCATCGACCTCGGACGACTTCGGGCAGGACAACGAGTACCAGTACGGGACCCAGTACAACACCGCCGGCCTCGGCTTCTACCCCCCGTCGAATGTCTCGATCCCGACGTGCGGCGCGGCGTCGTACTCGGTCTCCGTCGGCGTGACGAGCGGCGGCGGATCGGCGTTCTTCCTCAGTCACGAGTACGTCAACTCGTCGACAACGGTCTCGGGCGTCGGTGCGGGGGAGTACTCCGTCAACGCGATCCCCGAGTCCGGCGAGTATTTTGTCGACTGGACCGCCACGGGCGGCATCTCGGTCGGGAACGCGTCCACGCCCTGGACCTCGATCGACGTCAGCGGGACCGGGACGGTCTCGGCCACGTTCGCGGTCGTCGGAGTCCCGACCTTGGTGACGTTCGACGGGTCGCCGTCCACAGGGTCCGTCGAGATCGCCCCCGGCTACACGCTCACCCTGACAAGCGGCAGCCACGAGGCCAGCGGCTCGAGCGACAGCCTCTACGCCGGCTCGTACGGCATGTTGGCGATCCCCGGTCCCGGCTACAACTTCAGCCACTGGGAAGTCTCGGGGAGCGGGGCGAGCGTCGCGTCGCCCAACCTGCCGTTCACGACCCTCTTCGTGCAGGCCGGCGGCCTGCCGACCACTGTGACGGCCGAGTACGTCTCGACGTCGCTGACGACCACGTTCGTGATCGAGGACTACATCGGGGACGGCACCGTCTCGTTCAACGGAAACGGCGCGGTCTCGGAGCACGAGTACACGAACATCGACCTCGGGGGCTACGTGATGACCGCGACTCCGGCCTCGGGCTGGCACTTCGTCGAGTGGGCGTACGGCGGCACCGCGGTGGTCACCAACGTCGCGGATTCGACCGACTACGTCCTATTGGAGCAGGCCCCGAGCTACTCGATCGTCGGCGCGGTCTTCGCGCTCGAGCTGACGATCGACACCACCCCGACCACGGACGGGAACGTCGCAATCGCGAGCCAGGGCTCGCCCGCCGAGCCGTCCGGGACGACGTACAACATCTCGCCGGGCAACTACACCCTCGTCGCCGCGCCGTCCGCGGGCGACGTCTTCTCCGACTGGACGGTCTCGAGCGCGTCGGCGATGTGGGCCGAAGAGGGCACGAGCGCCGTGACGGTCCTCTGGCTCAACACGACCGGCACGATCACGGCCCACTTCACCACGGCGACCTCGACCACCAAGGTCTTCCTCAACGCGACCCCCTCGGCCGGCGGAAGCTTCCTGTTCAACTACGTCGAGCTGCCGTCGGGCTCGACCCAGAACACGGTCGGCGCCGGGGTGTACGTCGTCTACGCGCTCACGAACCCGGCGTACTCGTTCTCCGGTTGGGCGTCGGCCGTCTTCAGCGGCGACGTGGGACTGCTCCAGGCGCAGGGCGACGCCGCGATCATCCAGATCGGGACGACGGTAGGACACGGCGCGATCGCGGCGACCTTCACCCCGCTCAAGGAGAACGTGACGTTCGTCGGCTTCGGCCTCGCGACCATCAACTCGGCGTCGGTGAAGCCCGGCACGAGCGTCGGCGAGTACGCGGGGTCGTACGCCATCAGCCTCGCGATGCCGTCCAACACGACGTTCCTCCGCTGGGTCGTCCAGGGCGCCACTCTCGCGGACGCGAACGCGATCTCGACCACGCTCAACGTGTCGGGGCCCGCGCTGGTCGAGGCCATCGAGACTCCGAACTCCCCGCTGGCCGTCGGGGCGGTCACGGTCTCGCCGTCGACGACGATCACCGCCGGGACGAACCTTTCGATCTCGGTGGCGGTGTCGGGCGGTGCGGCGCCGTACCGCTACAGTTGGACGGTCCCGAGCGGTTGCGGAACGCCGACCACGCCGTCGTTCTCCTGCACGCCGAACGCGCAAGGGATCTTCCACGTCAGCGCGAACGTCACCGACAGCTTCGGAGAGAGCATGCTGTCGTCCGTCGTCACCGTCCAGGTCGTCGGCGCGCTCGCGATCGGGGCGTTTTCGATCGCGCCCGGCGTCGTGACGCTCGGCACGGCGGTCAACCTGACGGTCGTCACCGTCGGCGGTGAGGCGCCCTACAGCTACGTCTACTCGGGCCTCCCCGGCTGCACGACCCTCACGGCCCCCTCCGGCCTCTGCACGCCGACCGCGGCCGGTAACTTCACCGCGGAGGTCACGGTGACCGACCACGCGGGAACCGTCCGAACGGCGAACGCGACCATCCTGGTGAACCCGGCGCTGGTCCTCACCGCGTTCAATGCGACTCCCGGTGCGCTCACCAAGGGAACGCTCACCCTGATCGGCGGGATGGTGTTGGGCGGCACCTCGCCGTTCAGCTACACGTACACGGGGCTCCCCACGGGGTGCGTCCCCGCGAACCAGTCGTCGGTCAGCTGCACGCCCGGGGCGACCGGGTCGTTCGTCGTGACGCTGTTCGTGAACGACTCCGGTGGAGGCCACACCTCGAGCACGACCACGGTCGTCGTCAACGCGCTCCCGTCGGTCGCCTCGTTCACGGCGAGCCCCTCCTCCGTGTCGAGCGGCACCGCGTTCACGCTGACGGTCGTCGTCGCCGGCGGGACCGCGCCGTTCACCTACGCCTACTCGGACCTCCCGGCCGACTGCCCGAGCGCGAACGTCTCGGCGCTCCCTTGCACGAGCCACGACTCGGGGTCGTACAACGTCACCGTCCTCGTGACGGACGTCGACGGGAAGACGGCGCACGGCTCGGCGGCGGTCACGGTCTCGTCCGCGCCCGGCGGCACGAGCGGGTCGGGGTCGAGCGGGATCCCCACGCTCGACTGGATCCTGATCGCGGTCGTCGTCGTGGTGGTGGTCGCGGCGCTCGCGGTCTTCCTGATGCGGCGGAAGCCGCCGGCGGCCGCCTCCGCCCCC
>JASHPZ010000056.1 GCA_030037815.1 Thermoplasmata archaeon
CTTCGGGAGGGGTGACCGCGGCGTTTGCCAGCAACGCGCCCGCCTCGTCGAGCGGCTTCCTGGGTCTCCCCGGCGCCGAGGGATACTTTGTCCTCGCCGCCGTCGTGGCCGGCGTGATCGCCGCGGCCGGGGGGTTGTTCATCCTCCGTCGATCGGGACGGCAGCCCCCCGAATCCCCGCAGAGCGAGACCGCGCCCGCGTCCCCGGCCGAGCCGAGCGACCCGTAGGCGGGCAGGGCCCCGCCGATCGTCCCGGTCCCGTCGGCCCAGAACGGAGTCGCGAGAGACCTACCGCCGTCGCAGGGCAGCCTTCACCAACGACGCGATCTTCGCCTCTTCAGCCCGGGTGATCTCGGTGAGTGCGTACGTGACCGGCCACATCCGGCCGTCGTCCAGCTCCGCCTCGTCGCTGAACCCGAGGGTGGCGTACCGAACCTTGAACTTCGAGGCGTTCTGGAACCAGCAGACGATTTTCTCCTCCTTCGCATAGGCCGGCATCCCGTACCAGGTCCGCGCCGTCAGTTCGGGCGCCGTGGCGCGGACGATCGCGTGGACGCGGGTCGCGAGGGCCCGGTCGGACGCCGGCATCTCGGCGATCTTTTCCAGCACCTGCTTCTCGCCCTCGGCGCGACTCGCGCTCGCCTTCATCTCCTTCACGCGTTCGCGCATCGCCGCACGCTCCTCGCGGCTGAATCCGGTCTCGGTTCGCTTCGCGGGCATCGGGTCCCCGAGCCCGGCCGACTATCTAACGCGCGGCGGCCGGCCGGTTGCGGATCCCCTGAAGCAGGAGGGCGGCGCTCGGGCGGTAGTGACTGAATGCTTAACACGACCCGACGGTGACCGCATGTCGATGTCCGACACGCCTCGCGAACGGCTCCGGACGCTCTCCGCGCCGTCGTTCGGGACCTGGGTTTCCGCCTCCTCCCTCGTCAACCTCGACGCCCTGCGCGCGGCCGGTTTCGACTGGTTCATGATCGACACCGAGCACGCGCAGGTGAACCCCGAAACGCTCGCGGCGATGACCGCCCTCCTCAACGCGAGCGGGGCCGCGCCGTACGTGCGGGTCGGGGACATCGACCAGTACCTGGTCAAGCAGGCCCTGGACGCGGGGGCCCGGGGCATCCTCGTGCCGCTGGTGAACACGTCCGACCAGGCCCGCCGCGCGGTGTCGTATGCCAAGTACCCTCCGATCGGCGTACGAGGAATCGCGGCCGCGGCCGCGTCGCGGTATGGGAAGGAGCTCGGCCCCTACTTGCGGACCGCGAACGGGGCGACCGTGGTCGGCGTTCAGATCGAGACCGAGGAAGCGCTGCGCAACGTGGACGCGATCGCGTCGGTCGACGGGGTCGACCTCCTGTTCGTCGGACCGCAGGACCTCACGCTGAGCCTCGGCCTCCTCGACGACCGGACCCACCCGCGGGTGCGGGCGGCGATGCGGACCGTCGTCGAGGCGGCGCGCGCGCACGGCAAGGTCGCCGGGACGCTCGTCGTGACTCCCGAGGAGAAGCACGCCGCGGTCGACCTCGGCTTCCGGTTCATCTCGCTCGCGTCGGACGTGCGGTTCCTGTTGCAGGGCGCCGCCCACTACCTCTCGAGCTGACCGCCGCTCACTTCGGCGCCGCCGGCGGGTCGTACGCGGTCGGGTCGACCGGCTGCGGCGCACCCCACGTCCGGTCGTCCGTCGCCCCGGGCTCGACCTTCGGCACGTCCTCGACGTAGTGGGGGCGGTCCGACGGGGTCGTCGAAGCGCGCGCGGCAGGTGGGGGCGCGGCCGGGCCCCGCGCCCCCCGGCTCGGATGCGACCGCGCCCGGAAGGAACGGACCGCGACGACGAGGGCGAACGCCGCCGCGCCGCCGGTGAACACCCAGAACCCGAGGTAGGAGGTGATCGGCGGATGGTTTGTGAGGTAGAACTGGAGCGGTTGGGCCGCCGCCGTGCCGTTGACCGTGACCGTCCCCGTGGGCGCGGTGGCGGAGTATCCCGCCGTCACGGGGAGGTCGATCAGGTAGGCGTACGTGCCGTTCGTGACCGTGAACGTGAGGGTGGGGGCGGTGGTCGTTTCGAGCGCCCCGTTCAGGTAGACGCCCCACTCGGTGCCGGACGCAAGGCCGCCCTCCGAGAACGTGAGCGCGTACTCGACCGGACTCCACACGGTCGTGACGGTCGCGTTGGCGCCGCTCACGTCGAAGGCGCCGACGTAGTTCCGGCTGGACTGGAACCAGCCCGGGATCCCGCCGATCGCGTAGGCGTACGACCCGTTCGGCGCCGTGAAGCGGAGCGCCCCTCCGTACGCTTGGGCGAGCGTCCCGTCGAACGTGACCGTCCAGTGGGTGCCGGCGGGGAGCCCGTCCTGGACGAACGTCACGGTGTAGACGACCCGCGAGAAGCTGAGCGAGAGGTTCGCGCCGCCCCCGAAGATCAGCTCCTGGCCCGAATACGGGGTCCCCGACGCGTGGTAGCCCGACACGTCGAAGATGCGGTAGGAGTAGGTGCCGTTGGGCATCGAGTACCGCAGCGTGCCGCCCGACACCGCGGTCGTGTTCGTCGCGACGACGCCGCCGAATTCGGCCGACCAGGTCGTGCCCGCCGGGAGCCCCGTCGCGACGATCGACACCGGGTAGTACGGTTCTCCGAACTGGATCGAGACGGTCGCGTTCGCGGGCGTGCCCGAGACGGTGCCGGACCGGGGCGTGGCGTGCCAGCCGACCGGCGGGAGGGTGAGGAACGGCGCCGGCGCGGACGGCGCGCTCCAGCCCGGCAGGTAGAACACGGGGTCGGTCGTGGAGTAGGTGATGCCGCCGAGAGCGATGCTCCACCCGAGCCCGGGCGTCAATCCCGACTCGTTGAAGGCGAGCCACTGCGAGAAGAACGAAGGCGCGGGGTCGGCGTCCGACACCGCGCTCGAGATCGCGTACGGCACGGTCGAGTTCCGGTCGGACCAGTAGTTGCCGATGCCGTCCCACGAGAAATTGCCGGTCCCTTCGAACTCGATGGCGACCTGCGGGTGGGCCGGAGTGTACTGGCCGGTCACGCTCGCCCCGTCGTTGCCGACGAAGTTGTTGCCGAACGCCGTCGTGTTGATGCCGCCGAGCACCTCGACGCCGAACGACTCCGAGTCCTCGATCGTGGACGCCTCGAGCGTCGCGTCGAACGGCTCGACGAGCTCGACCCCGTCGCCCTCTCCGTAGGCGAACAGCTGCGACACGGTCACGTCGCTCGAGTAGTTCGACTGGACCGCGACGTTGCCGTTCCAGGCCCGGACGTCCGCGAGCGAGAGGTTCGCCGAGTTGAGGTCCCACACCGCGAAGCCGTAGTTCGACGCGGCGACGTCCGAGACCGAGACGTTGGAGGTCGTCCACGTCGCGACGGCCGCCGCGGGGTACGGCACGCCGTAGACGGTGTTCACGAAGTAGGGCGACCCGAGGCCGGGCGCCGAAGCGTTGACGTCCGACACGGAGGCGGTCGCGACCCCCTGGAGATAGACGCCGGTCGACTCGTTGCCCGACCGGACGTCCCGGACGCGCACGTCGTTCCCGTTCGTCCAGCCGACCCCGACCGACAGGGTCGAGACGTTCACGTCCTCGACCGTGGAGTTGGACAGGTCGGTCAGCTCGGCCGCGACCGAGTCGCCGCGGGCGGTCAGGTCGGAGATCGTCTGGTTGGACCCGCCGAGCGCGAGGTACGCCTGCGAACCGCCGGTCGCAGTGATGTTCGTGACGGTCGCGTTGTACGTCCAGAGGGTCGAGAGCCCACCGGAGCCGCCCGTCGCCGAGAAATTCCGGGCCGTCAGGTTGTGGTCGAACCCGAAGTAGACCGCGCCGTAGCCGCCGGTCGTCGCCGTGACGTTCCAGATCGCGATGTCGGTCGAGTTGTAGACCCCGTAGGCCCCGATGCCGTCGTCGACGCCCTGGACTTTCCAGATGCGGATGCCGGTCGTCCCGTTCGCCCCGTCGAACGCGGTGGTCGAGTTCCCGACGGCGAGGAGGTCCCACGCCGCCACGCCGCGGTCGTAGGTGAAGTTCCACCCGCCGGCGATCGCGTTCGCGACCTCGACGTCGTCCACCGAGATGTTGGTCGACGTGTCGAACTGGCCCGCGGTCCCGAGGTTCGCGACGTACCAGGAGGACGTCGCGACGTTCGACATCCCGCGCACCATCAGCCCCCAGCCCCCGTCCCCGAGGACCGTCCCTCCCGTGACCGAGAGGTTCGTGCCGTAGAGGGCGCAGACGCCGTCCGCGCCGTCGTCGTCGCGCAGGACCGACGGGAGGATCCCGAAGACGACCTCCTTGCACGTCGGGGCGAGCCACCATCCCGTGGACTCGACCGACCCCGTCGTACCGGCCGTTCCGGCGGCCCGCGCCGAGGGGGTCACCACGTCGTCATCGGCGCCGGGGGGGAGGTCGCTCAGCACCGTGACGTTTTCGACCGTCGTGTCGTTGGACGCGAGGACGTAGGCTCCCTGGGCGATCCCCTCGGAGGTGAGGTTTCGGATCGTCGCGTTCTGGTTGTCGACCAGGACGAGCGCGGTCCCCGTCCCGTTGACCGTGAAGTTCGTCAGCACCGCGTCGTTCGCGCCGTACATCTCGAGCGCACCGGGCGACCGGATGACGATCGGGGGCGCGAGCAGACGGGGGCCAATCGTGGAGATGTTGGAGGCCGTCGACCCGTTGCCGGGGAAGTAGAGGAAGTACCCCTGGCTCCAGCCCGGGAGGGAGATGCCGCTCTCCACGTCGCGCGTGTAGGTGAACGTTGTGGCCGCCTGCGTGAAGTTGTTGAGGTGGACGGTGAGCCCCCGCCCGACCTCGTCCTCGAACAGCTCGAACAGCGACCCTCCGTAGTCGTTCAACTGACGGAACGGGGCGGCCAGCGCGTCGTCGGTGTCGTTCACCCAGAGGGTCGCGCCGTTGGCGGCGACATGCACCCCCGAGAGGTTGTCCGTGGCGAGGGCGGCGACGTCCGCCTCCGACCGCAGCACGATCGGCGCGTCGAACGCCCCCGGGTCGGCCGCGAGCGTCACCGTCGCGTTGGCGGTGGCGTTGGACTCCACGGCGACGGTCGCGCTCGGCGAGCGTCCGTTCGCCCACGCGGCGAAGTCGTACGACCCGCCCGAGGGCGGCGGCGGCAGGTCCGACACGGCGACCCCGGAGGCGTTCGTCGGCACCACCGAGGCGCTCGAGTACCCCGCCGAACTCCCGTTGGTCGCGAACAGGAAGCCGTCCGGGTCGTTCTCCGTCAGGTTCAGACGGATCCAGCCCGGCGCGGCGGAGGGGACGCCGCCCGTCGCGGTCGTGTTCCATAGCCCGTAGAGGAACGACGGTCCCTGGTCGAGGAATTCGGTCGTCCCGACGTAGTAGGCCGCGACACCCTCGGAGGTCTCCGCGGTGTCAGGTCCGAAGTCGTACGCCGACGTCACGGGGGTGTACGTTCCGCCCGAGAAGGAGTGGTAGAGGGCCAGGGTCGCGTTCAGGTCGTCGACCATCGCGTTCGTCCCGCTCCCGTCCCCGCCGAGGACGAGCTCGGCGTCGTCCCGCAGCCCGAACGGGTTGGGGGTGGACCCGTTGACTTCGAACACCGGCGTGCGTCCGAGTTCGGCGGTCCCGTTGAATCGGACCGTGTCGAAGGAGCCGGACGCGGTGCCGCTCGGGTCGGTGAGGTTGTAGTCGAAGGAGAGGTACGGCTGCCCGTGCGAGACGCCGATCGTGTCGTACAGCTGGATCGAGAGCGGGAAGTCGATCGAGAACGCCGGCCCCGCGTCGTAGTAGAAGTCACACGGGAGGTACGTCCCGCCGAAGCTCGAGAGAGTCCCCGGCATCAGGCCGCCGCCCGACGCGTTCGAGAAGTTCCAGATGTTGTCGACGAACTGGAGCTCCGTCCCGTTGAACCGGGCGACGTCCTGGGCCCAGAACGATCCGTTGTGCGAGCCGGGGTAGGGGAGATTCACGCCGACCGCGTTCAGCTGGAGACTGACCCAGTCCGGCGTCTCCGCCCAGACGGAGTATCCGGGCGAGTCGGACGCGAGCGCGGTGATCTGGGCGACGCCCTCAACGGTCGTCGCGTTGTAGGCGTAGCTGCCGGCGGCCCCTTCCCCGAGGTCGGCGAGCCCCATCGGCGCGGGCGGAGACACGTACGTCGCGGCGATGCCGAACGGAGCGGCGGCGGTCCGGGCCGGCACGGCAGGCAGGTAGGCGTCGGACGACCCGACCGCGCCCGTGGAGACCAGATGCTGGGCTTCGGCCACGGCGCCGACCTCGGCCGGGCCGGTCTCGGGGCACGTCGAGTTCGACTCCTCCGAGTTCGGTGGGGCGGAGGCCAACGTCCCCGGACCGGTGGCCGCAGGGCGGAGGAGACTACCGGCGAGGCCCGAGGAAGCGAGCCCGGAGCCGGCCCCGTGGTCCGCGACCGAGACGGCGCCCGGGAGCATCAGCACGGCGAGCAGCACGACGGCGACGGGGGTCCACCGGAGGGAGCGGGCGGCCACGGGTTGGCTCCGGTACCACCGGGGCCGGGACTTATCCCCTTGCCTCGGCGGTCGACCCATCGGAATCCGGCACCGCGTCCTCGCTCGGGCGCGGGGGACGCCGCCGAGACGCACGGACGGCCCACAGACCGCCGATCAGGGCAACGACCGCGACGCCGACGACCACCCAGACCCACGGGAAGGACGCGCCGCCACCCCCGCCCGACGGGGAGAACGCGATCGTCACCGTGACCGACGATCCGTTCACCGAGACCCGTCCGCCGCTCGGACTGGCCACGAATCCCAGGGTCGCGCCGAGCGAGATCGAGTAGGCGAACGAACCGTTCCCGACCGAGAAGGAGATCGACGAGGTCGTGGACGACTCGGGGGACCCGTTGAACTCCACCTGCCAGGCGACCCCGCTCGCGAGACCGGTCTCGACAAACGTGACCGTGTACCGGGCCGGACGCCACTCGGTCAGGACGGTGACATTGGCCCCCGCGACGACGGCCGTACCGGTGTAGCCTCCCGTCGTGGGTACCCAGCCGGCCGGTCCCGCGATCCGGTAGGCGTAGCTTCCGTTCGGGACGGTGTAGCCAGTGGACGGCGCGGTAACGACCTGGGAGGCGCCCGCGAAGGTGAGGGTCCAGGCGCTACCGGACGGCAACCCGGTCTCGGCGAACGTGACCCCGTACACGAGCCGCTCGAAGGCAAGCGTCACCGTGGTGGGCACCCCCGCGACCGCGACCTGCCCCGCGTAGGGCACGGTCGTCTGGAGGTACCCCGGAACGGCGGCGATCGCGTAGTGATACGACCCGTTTGCGACGGTGAAGCGGACCGCGCCGGTTCCGTCCGAGGTCGTGTTGGTCTCGTCGAACGCGCCCAGCGCGACGCTCCACGCCGTGCCGTTCGGCAGACCGTCGGCCACGAACCGGACCCCGAAGTACGGCTCCGAGTAGACGAACGTTACGGTCGTGTTCGCCCCGGTGAAGTCGACGGCGCCTGAGGCGGGGCTCGCCCCCCAGCCTGTCGGGACGAGGGCGCGGTAATCGAGCATCCCGGCCCCGAGCACGCTCGCCGGGAGGTCGATGAGGGGCTGGACCGACGGGTAGGCGTGGCCCGCCACCTGGACGCCCCAGACGAGCCCGCCGGTCAACCCGGTCTCATCGAACCGGAGCCAGTTCGTGATGAACGCCGCAACCGGATGGGTGTCGTTGACGTACGTGCCGACGCCGTACGGCTGGTCGGACGCCCAGTCGGACCAGTAATTGCCGATCCCGTGCCAGGAGAAATTTCCGGTCCCGCCGGCCGCCACGACGGCCTGCACCGCGGCCGGGTCGTACGTTCCGTTCACGCCGGCGCCGTCGTTCGCGACGAAGTTGTTGCCGAAGGCGGTCGTGTCGAGGCCCCCGAGGACCCAGACGCCCCACCACACGGAGTCTTCGATCGTGGACGACTCGAGCGTGACCTCGTACGGTTGGATCAGGTCGACCCCGACCTGGTCGCCGTAGGCGAAGACGTTCGCGACGACCGCGTAGAGCGTGTAGTTCGCCTGGACGGCGGCCGACTCGTCCCACGACCGGACCCCGTCGACGGTCAGGTTCTCGGACTCGAGGTCCCAGACGGCGAATCCGGCCTCCCGGGAGGTGACGTTCGCGACCGTGAGGTTGAGGTTGTACGACAGCTGGACGGCGCCGACCGTGAACGGGAGCCCGAGGACCGGGTTGACGTAGTAGAGCGTCGCGCCCCCGGGCGAGGAGGCGTTGACGTTCGCGATCGCGCTGTAGTCCAGCCCGATCGCGTCGACCGCGGTCGAGACGTTCCACGCCGAGACGTCCGAAATCGACACGTTCGTGGCGCTCGCGCAGTCGACCGCGACCGAGGCGTTGGTCGCGTTCGCGCCGTCCACGGTCGCGTTCGCGAAGTCGTTCAGGTCGACCCCCATGCTCGCGCCCTCCGCGACCGTCCCGTCGACCGCCACCTCGGAGCCGCCGTCGAGCAGGTAGCCGAGGGAGTCGTTCTCGGCCGTCACGTCGGAGATGGTGGCGTTGGTCGTCCAGGCGGCGGCGATCCCGTAGGAACCGGACGACGCGAAGACGTCCGCGATCGAGACGTTGGTGTCGAACAAGAACGCGGAGAAGGCGAGCGACCCGTACACCGCGCGCACGTCGGACGCCGCGATGTCGTCCGACAGCTCCAGGAACTGCACCGCGGCCGCGTCGTCGAACGCCGCCAGGTCGACGAGCGTCACGTCCTGGTCGAAGAACGCCCAGTCGATGTCGGTGGCGACCTCCGCCGAGGTGTTTCCGCCGACCGCGGTCCAGTTCCGCACGGTCACGCCGGAGTCGCCGGTGAGGTTCCAGCCGCCGTCGAATGCGTCGACGACCGTCCCCGAGGAGAGCGCGACGTCGGTCGAACTCCACACGCCACCCAAGGACGCGCTGTCGTACGCGGCCCAGCCGGTTGCGTTGACCCCGGTCGAGAATGCCGCCACGACGCCCCACGCCCCCGTACCGGAGGCGTTGCCGCGATCGGCCGACGTGCCCGACGTCTGGAACGCGCAGACTCCGATGGCGGAGGGCCCGGGGCCGCCGGCGAAGACCTTCGAATTGTAGGGCGGGCTACCGCCCGGACACTCGATCTCGTCCGGGGACGACCCGCGGACCGAGATGTTCGCGACCCGAAGGTCGGTCGAGTTCGACGTGGCGACGCCGATCGCCCCCAGATCCTGCGCCGTCAGATTCTCGACCACGGTGGACTCGGAGCCCGAGTCTTGGACGCCGACGGAGATGGGGAGGACCGCGGAGTCGACCGTGTCGTTGCCGAACGCACGAATTCCCGTCACCACGGAGTCGGACACGTTCACGAGGAGAACCGCCGACCCGTAACCGGATCCGGTCACGTTGGCGATCCGCGTCTCGCGGCTGTCGTACACTCCGACCGCGGACGGGCGGGGGCGGACGACCGTCCACGGATTGTTGAGGTCGGACCCGAACTCGGTCTCGTTCTCGACTGAGGAGCCCGCGGCCACGCGGTCCAGGTAGACGCCCCCGGACCAACCGGGCAACGACACGCCCGTGGTGCTGCCGGACTGGTACGCGTAGGAGGCGTTCGTCGCCGACACCCCCTCCGCATGAACCACCATGCCGGAGGGGTCGTCGATCGCGAAGAGTTCGAAGACCGGCGCGCTCAGGTCGTTCAACTGACGGAACGGGGTGGCGATCGACAGGGCGGTGGCGTTGACCCAGAGCACGTTCGGACCGGCCGCGTAGCCCGCCGACGGAAGGGCAGCGGCGGCCGCCGCGGCTTGTGCGGTGGACGCGATGTAGATCGGAGTCGAGGTCGCGCCGGCGGCCCCGGCCATCCCGACCGAGAGCGACCCCGAAACGTTCGCGTCGATCGAGATCGAAAGGTTGGACGCGCGACCGTTCGCCCACGCGCCGAGTTGGTACGGAAGTCCTCCCAGCGCCGGTGGAAGACGGAAGCGCGCCGCTCCCGTCCCGTTCGTGGGGACCCAACCCGCCGACCCGAACCCCGATGCCGTTCCGTTGGTCACGAAGAGGAATCCGTCGGCGACCGGGAGCGTGACGTTCACGTCGATCCAGCCGGACGATGCCGAGATGCCGGTGGCGCCGCTGGACGTGTTCCACAGGCCGTAGAGGAGGGAGCCGCCGGCCGAGAGGTGGTCGAGGGGACCGTCGTAGTATCCCGCGACCCCCTCGCTCGTCTCGGCCGCGTCGGTCCCGTAGTCGTAAGCGGACGGCACCGGGTCGAAGGTGTCGCCGGTCGCATTCCACCGGTCCAGCGAGAGGCTGCCGTTGACCGAGTCCACGAGGGCGTTCGAACCGCCTCCGTCCCCGGTAAGGACGAATTCGAGGTCGTCCCGCAGTCCGTACGGATTCGCGCCGGCCCCGTCCACTTCGAGTTCGAGCGGCGCGCCGGCCTCGGTCGACCCCGCCAGCGCGACCGTGTCGAACGTTCCGTTCGAACGGCCGAGCGGGTCGACGATCGAATACCCGAACAGCGCCTCCGGCGTCAATCCCGCGGCGGTCGCCTGCTCCGTCAGGGTCACGTTCAGCGGGAATGCCAGTGGCTCAACCGGACCGGCATCGACGTAGATCCCGTCCGTGACCGTCCCGTTGCCCGCGCGAACGGAGCCGGGGTACATCCCCGCGAACGGGGAGGAGAAATTCCAGACGTTGTCCACGAGCTCGAAGCTCGTGCCGTTCATCCGGACGACCTCCTGGAGCCAGAAAGTGCCCACCCCGAACGCCCCGAAGCTGACGTTGACGAGGACACTGTTCAGCTGAAGCGCGACCCAGTCGGGTGCTTCGGCCCCTTGACCGTCCCCGGGGGAGAACGCCGCGAGCGACGTCAGCTCCGCCGTCCCCTCGGCCGCGGCGGTCCCGTACGCGTAGGTCCCGGCGCTCCCCACTCCGAGGTCGGCCACCCCCATCGGCGCCGGCGCGGAGGTGTACTCCCAGGTCTGGTTCCCAGGAAGACCGTCCGTCCCGGGGCGGGGGGGAGCCGGGAGGTACGCGAGCGACGGCGCGAGGGTCCCGCGCGCCTCGCTCGCCTCGACTTGGCCCACCGCGCCAAGCCGGGCCGAAGCAACGCGGGCGTCCGGACTACCGACCCCCGTCGAGATCCTCGGCAAGCTCGGCGCGCGAACGGCTGCGCGGGGCACGGGGGGGATGCCCGGACTCCCTCCGGAGTCGGTCGCGCGCCGGTCGGAGCCGACTCCCCCGAACGCAGGGCCCACACCCAGCGCCGGGAGCGACGCGAGCGCCGCGACGGCGACGGCCAGGCAGACTCCCCAGACTCCGGTCCGGCGCGTCCGCACGCCGGAACGAGCGTGCGTCGCTACATATGCCTACTAGCCCCGCGGGGGACCGCCCTCTCGGGCAGTCGGTCTTCCGGGCCTTGCCCCGTACGCGGCCGCCCGTGGCCGGGAGAGGGTGCAACAACTAGTGGGAGGAGGGGCCCGCTGGCGGCTCCGGAACGAACACGAGCGAGATGGAGTTGACACAGTGCCGGACGTTCTTCGGCGTGAACCGTTCCCCCGCAAACACATGCCCCAAGTGCGCGCCGCAGCGGCGGCATTGGATCTCCGTCCGATCGCCGTCGGCATCGGGCAACCGGGCGACGGCACCGGGCAGTTCGTCGTCGAAGCTGGGCCAGCCGCAGCCCGAGTCGAACTTCGAGGTCGACCGGTAGAGGGCCGCTCCGCACCGCTTGCACGTGTACGTCCCGGCGCCGCGGAAGTGTTCGTACTCCCCCGAGAACGGCATCTCGGTGCCTTTGTCCACGATCACCCGCTCCTCCGCGCGGGTGAGCTTCCGCCACTCGGGATGCGACTCGGTCACGACCCGAATATCGAGCCGCGCTACTTAGCGGCGCGGGCGCGCCCGTTCGCTCGGCTCGTGTCGCGCGGCCAGAGGGAACGCGCGGCGACCCGGCGCAGGATCTCGGACGTGCCGTGGGCGATGCGGGCGCTCCGAACGTCCCGCCACCGCTGTTCGTGCGGGAGGGCGGCCGAGTACCCCTGCCCGCCGTGGAACTGCACCGCGTGGTCGAGCGCCGTGAGCGCGGCCTCGCCGGCCATCCACTTGGCCAGGGCCGAGCGCCCGCCGGCGGGCTCACCCTCGGCAAGTCCGGAGAGAGTGTCCTGGATGAGCAGCCATGCCGCGTGGATCCGGGCGCAGTCCTCGGCAAGGGCGAACGAGACGGCCTGGTTCGACGACAAGGGTCGTCCGAACGCGTGCCGGTGGCCGGCGTACGCGACCGTCGAGTCCAACGAGGCCCGAGCGACCCCGAGGTAGATCGCGCCGAGCAGCACCCGCTCCCGAATCAGTTCCGGCCACACGTAGTCGAGCGCCCGTCCTGCTTGTCCGATCAGGGATTCGCGCGAAAGGGGCGCGCGCTCGTACACCACCCGACCGCGACGTTGCCAACGTTCCCCCAGGTCGGGGGGTGCGAGGGTGCGTCGAACGCCGGGGGCGTCCTGGGGGACCAGGAAGACGGAGAGCCCCGGACCGGCGTCGCCCTTCAACCGAGCATACACGAGAGCCGCACCCGCGTCCATGGCGAATGCGGCTTCCGACTTTTCGCCGGTGAGCTCGAAGCCGTCCCGGGTCCGCCGCGCGCGGGCCCCGACGGCGCCGACGTCCGAGCCCGCGGACGGCTCGGTGATCTGGTTACCGACCAAGCGGTGGCCGCGCAGCTGCGGGGCAAACCACGACCGTCGCTGTTCCGGTGAGCCGTGGTCGCCCAGGACCGAACAGAATTCGGGCTGCAGGGCCAGTTTGGCGAACACCGAGCCCCCGCGATACGCGAGATGGAACAGCGCCGCCGCGGTGCGCGGCAAGGGAAGACCCGGACCGCCCTGACGTCGGGGGACCGAGAGCCCGAGCAAGTGGGCCTCCCCCAGCGCGCGGAACTCATCCCACGGGAACTCGGGCGCCCGGTCGAGCCGGCCGTAGACGTGGGCCCAGTCGCGTTCTCGAGCCAACCGTTCGATCGGGCCCGACAGCGGGTCGTTCGGAAGCGGGTACGGGAGGTCCATCTACGCTCCGGAGGGCGACCAGGACGCGGAATGCGACTCCGAGCCGCGCGGAGGAAACGACCCGATGACGCCCTCTCGCCGCAACTCCTCCCTCCGTTCGTCGGAGTATCCGAGGATCTGCCCGAGCACCGCGGCGTTGTCCTGGCCGAGCCAGGGCGCACCGCGCCATACGCCCCCGGGGGTCTCGGAGAACTTCGGGGCGACCCCCGCCCCGTGGACCGGCCCGGCGACCGGGTCGTCCCAGTCGAGGAGCATCCCGCGGGCCCGATAGTGAGGGTCCGCCGCGATGTCGGCGATGTCGAGAACGCGGTTGACCGCGACGTCCCGGGCGCGGCCGAGCGCCTCGAGTTCGTCGCGGGTGCGGGCGGCACAGAACGCGGCGATCGCCTCGTCCACCGCCGTGCGGTGGGCGAGCCGGTAGTCGCGGTCGTCGTACCGCGGGTCGTCGAACCCGATCAGGTCCCGCAGCCGCACCCAGGCGTCGGGCGTCGGCGCGGCGACCACGACCCATCCGTCAGCCGCCCGGTGGACGTCGTATGGGTGGAGCCGAGCGTGCGCGCTGCCGTGCCGGCCGCGCACGACCCCGCGCATGAAGAAGTCGAGCGCGAGATTTTCGAGCAGCGTGAAGAACACTTCGTACTGCGCCACGTCGACCGCTTGACCGCGGCCCGTCCGTTGCGCCGAGTAGTACCCCATCAGCGCCGCCGCGGCCGCCGCGAGGCCCGTCACCGTGTCGTTGAGCGCGGTGCCCGAGCGCATCGGAGGCGCGGGCTCCGGGTTGCCCTGGAGCGAGAGGTAACCGCTGAATGCCTGGGCGGTCAGGTCGAACGAGGGGGCCTGCACGCGCGCGGGGTCGCCGGTCCGCCCGTAACCCGAAACGTGGACGACCGTCAGCCGCGGGTTCGCCTCCCAGACCGTGCGGTCGGAAAGTCCGAGCCGGTCGTACGTCCCGGGCCGCGACGACTCGATCCAGATGTCCGACGCGCGGACGAGGTCGAGGAACACGGCTCGCCCTTCGGCCCGCTTCACGTCGAGGCCCACCGAGAGCTTGTTCCGCGAGTACTGGACCCACGACTCGGAGACTTCGGCGCCCGTGGCGGCGTTGCGGAGGATCGGGCGGAGCGTACGGGTCGCGTCCGCATACGGCGGCCCGAACGGAGGACCCTCGACGTGCACGACCCGCGCGCCGAACTCCCCCAGGTACGTCGCGGCCCACGGTCCGGCGACGTACCGGGCCGACTCGAGGACGCGCAGGCCGGCGAGCGGCCCGTAGTCGGGGGGGAGCGCGGGCGCACGCTCCGCAGTGGCCACGGCCGTCGACGCCCCACGGGCGCGATAACTCGCGGGGTTCACCCCGAAACCTCCCGTCCCATATAGCGCGGTCCGGTTCCCGCGCCGTGTCCGAGGCACCCTGGGTGGCCTACGAGGGCGAGCGTTTCCGCGACGAGCTCACGCGCTACAAGATGGCCAACCACCCGTTCAAGACGCACCCGTTTTTCCGGGACGTCGAACAGGGACGAGCCCCGAAATCGGTCGTGCGGGCGTGGGTGAAGCAGTTCTATCCCTGGCTCGCGAGCGTGCCGATCGCGATGGCCGAGCGGTTCGCGAACTGCTCCTGGGAGCCGCGGAACGATCGGTACCGGCGCATGATCCTCGACCAGCTGCTCGAAGAGGCAGGGGACCCGAAGGGAAAGGCGCCGGGACACCCCGAACTGTGGCTGCGGTTCTGCGAGGGTCTCGGGGTGCCCCGCGACGAGGTGCAGTCCGCTCCGCTCCTCCCGAATACGATGGTGGCGATCGACGATTTCCTCTACACGAACCGGGCGAACAGCTTCTACGTCTCGGCGGCGGGCTCCTCCGAGCCGCCGAACGTCGAACTGTGCGCCCGCCTCCTGCCCGCATTCCGCACGCACTACGGCGTGGACGAGGCTCATCTCGAGTACTACACGCTCCACGTCGTCGCGGACGTCGAGCACTCCGAGTGGATCGGGCAGATCGTCGCGGGATTCGCGACCACCCCCGAGGTACGCAAGCAGATGTGGGACCAGATGATGCGCGGTTTCTCCATCCACGCGATGCTGGTCGACGGCGTCCTGGCGGCGACGGCGGGCGCTCCGGCGACGGATAAATAGGAGCCGGAGGCTCGTGCTCCCGATGGCGGACGAGGACCGGGCTCCGGTGGTTCGGAGCGGGTGTGTCGCGACCGCCACGGTCTGGCTCTGGTGAACGGGAGGCGCCGGGAGGGCGCCGCCCCGATGTGTCCCGCACGCTGACGGGCGCGCCCCCCCGGCGTTTCCCTCCGATCGAACTCACGGAAGGCAAACGATGTACGGAAAAACGGTCCGACTGAAGCGGCTGTTCCCCCGCGCCGAGCGCGGCCTGTTCTCGGTGCCGCTCGACCACGCGGTGTCGATGGGTCCGATCGACGGACTCGAGGAGCTCGCGCCGCTCGCGACGGAGCTCCAGGACGGCGGGGTCGACCTCCTGATCGTGACGAAGGGCGCGGTGCGGGAGCTTGTCCCGGTGCTTCGGCCGAGCACCCAGCTCGGGGTCCACGTCTCGGCCTCGACCGGTCTCGGGACGACCTCCCATCGGAAGGTCCTGGTCGGCACCGCGGAGGAGGCGGTCGCGCTCGGTGCGGACCTTCTGTCGACGCAGGTGAACTTCGGAGTTCCCGAGGAGCCCGAAATGCTCCGCGACCTGGGGGTCGCGGCCGACCAGTGCCGGGCCCTCGGGCTTCCGCTCCTCTGCATGGCCTACGTCAAGAAGGCGAACGGCGGCACCCCCGACGAGCTGCGCCACGCCGCCCGCGCGGCCGCCGACACGGGCGCGGACATCGTCAAGACGAGCTACCCCGGGTCGCTCGAAGAGTTCCGTCGACTGTGCCGGACGACCCCGGTCCCCGTGCTCATCGGCGGCGGCGTCCGTGTGGACGACGAGGAACAGTTCCTCACGCTGGTCCGGGAGAGCCGCTCGGCCGGGAGCGCCGGGATCTGCATCGGCCGGAACCTCTTCCAACGACGACCGGTCGCCCCGCTCGCCCGTCGCGTCGCCGCCCTCCTCCACGGAGCCTCCTGAGGATCGGTTCGTGTCGGCGGACCGGCTCGTGCTGCGCATCGCGCCCCCGAACGCCTCCGACGTGCCCGGGCTGGCCGAGTGGGCCCGGCGCCGCGGTTTCGGGGTCTGTCTACCGGAGGCGGTCGACCTTCCTCCCGGATTCGAGGGGGGCTCGGTCTACCGGTCGGACGCGGAGCGCATCCGTGGCCCCGGATTGGACGCGGACGGGAGCCCAATCCATCGGGTCCGCGATGCGGCGGAGCTCCAGACGCTCCTTCGGGGGATCGTCCCGGGCGCGACCCTCGTCGTGGCCTGGGAGGGAGACCGGGTCATCCCGCTCGAGAACCTGGTCGCGGCCACGCACGGGCGCGCCCGGCTCTGGACCGTGGCCCGGTCGGCGACCGAGGTCCCGGCGAGTCTCGGCGCGCTCGAGCACGGTGCCGATCGAGTGCTCCTGAGCGTCGACTCCCGGGACGCGATCGAGGCCGCGGAGCACGTACTGGACCGGGTGGCCCTTCCGCCGCTCGAGTGGGCCGAGCTCCGGATCGTCGCGCAGCAACCGGCCGGTGTGGGCGACCGCGTGTTGGTCGACACGACCTCGCTCCTTCGGCCCGACGAGGGGCTTTTGGTCGGCAGCGCCGCGGCGTTCCTCTTCCACGTCGCCAGCGAGGCGACCGGTTCGAACTTCAGCCGACCGCGTCCGTTCCGGGTCAACGCCGGGTCGGCGCACTCCTACGTCCTCATGGCCGACGGTTCGACCCGGTATCTGTCGGAGTTGAACGCGGGCGACGCGGTGCTTGCGACGACCGTCGGAGGCGACCGCCGACCCGTGCGGGTCGGGCGGGTCAAGATCGAACGGCGGCCGATGGTGCAGGTCGCAGCGGACGACCCGCCCCACCGGCGGACCGTCTTTCTCCAGGAAGCCGAGACCGTTCGACTCTCGACGGACCGCGGACCGGTCGCCACGACCGGCCCGCTCGTGGGACGCCGGGGGCACGGTGTCCGGCTCGCCCCGGCCCGACACCTGGGCCGCACGGTCACCGAGACGATCGAGGAACGATGACCGGTCCCGTCCCCGAAGTGGTCGTCTCGTTGCCGGGCCGGACCGTTCGGGCCCTCCGCGACGAGGCGGCCGCGGCGGGGGCCGGCGGGGCCGACGTTGCGGAAGTACGGGTCGATCGGCTCGACGCCGGCGAGCGGGGCCGGCTCGAGGACCTGTTCCCCTCGCCCCTGCCGCTGCTCGCGACGCTCCGGTCCGCCGCGGAGGGCGGCGAGGGCCCGGATACGCCGGCGGAACGGGAGCCGATCTTGGAGCGACTTCGCGCGCTCCCCTTCCGAATGATCGACCTCGAGTGGACCCGCGATGCGACGCCGACGCCTCTCAAGGGCCCGAAGCCGATCTTCTCGATCCACCTCCCTCCGATGGGAGCCGAAGAGTGGGAGCGCCCGCTCGAAGAGCTCGCCCGAGCCCCCGGCCCCGGGAAGCTCGTCTTTCCGTGCGGGGTCGGCCCGCTGCTCGACCGGGTCGCCCCGGAGGTCGCGGACCGCCGCGGGGGCGACGTCACCGTGCACACGACGGGACCGTCCGGACCGCTCCTCCGCGCGTGGAGCCGGCGGCTCGGGTTCCCGTACGTCTTCGCCGCGCTGCCCGAGCCCACCCCCCGAGGGGACCGCGAGCGCGTCGAGCCGGCCCAGATCCCGGTGGACCGGCTCGTGCCGTACCTCCGGGCCGAGGGCGAGCCGCCGATGTTCGCCGTGGTCGGCCGGCCGATCGACCACTCCCTCTCGCCCTGGATCCACCACGAGTGGATGCGCGCGAACGGGCGGGTGGGGCTGTACATCGCCCTGGAGCTCGAGGACGAGGAGACCTTCCTGGACTCGCTCGGCCCGCTCGCCGATGGGGGGCTCCGCGGCCTCAACGTGACGCATCCCTACAAGTCCGCCGCGTTCCGTGCGGCGACCCGGGCCGGCCCGAGCGCCACCGCGTGCGGCGCCGCGAACTGCCTCACCCTCCGCGACGGGGAGGTCGAAGCCGAGAATACCGACCTCGCGGCGATCCTGCAGCGTCTGCACGAGCTGACCCGCGAACGCGACCCCGTCCCGACCGTCGCGCTGGTCGGGGCGGGCGGCGCGGCCCGGGCGACGCTGGTCGCCGCCCGCTCGCTCGAGCTCCCGGTCGACGTCTTCGCGCGACGGGCCGACGCCGCTCGGGAACTCGCGCGCGAGTTGGACGCCCGGGCCCCCTCGAGCGCGCGCGACGGAGGCTACGACCTCGTCGTCCACGCCACATCGGTCGGGCGCGGAACCGGGTCGCGCCTCGAGCCGAACTTGAGCGGGCTCCTCGGACCGCGGTCGCACGTGCTCGATTGGGTCTACGGGCCCGACGACCCGGTGCTTCGCCGGACCGCCGAGGCGAAGGGGGGGACGTACGAGGACGGGTGGCGACTCCTGGTCTACCAGGCCGCCGCCGCCTACGCGATCTGGTGGGGGAGCGAGCCGACCGACGGGCAACTCGAGTCGGTGCTTCGGGAGGGACCGTGCGCGGCATAGCGACGGCGACGGCCGCCGTCACGGTCGCGAACGCGCTGCCGACCGGAGTGGGGTGTGCGATCGGGATCGACCTCCAGGCGACCGCGGTGGTTGACGCCGTACCGGCCGACGGCGCGTCCGCGGAGGTCGAAGTGGTGGGGAGCGAAGCGACGCCGCTCGTACGGGAGGCGCTGGCCCGGGGGCTCTCGACGGCGTTCCCCGCGCGGGCGATGCACGTCCGGCTCCAGGTGACGTCACACATCCCTCCGGCGGTCGGGCTGAAGAGTTCGAGCGCCGTCGCGTCCTCGATCTACCTGGCGGCCCGGCGCGCGGCGGGCCACAATCCGCCCGCGGACGAGGTCGCCCGGGCCTCGGCGGAAGCGGGCCGCGCGGCCGGGGTGAGCGCGACCGGAGCGTACGACGATGCGTACGCCGGCCTCGTGGCCGGCATCGTGATCACCGACAATCGTCGGGACCAAGTCCTCGACCTCGGACCCGTGCCGGCCGGATTGGCCGTGGACCTCTACGTCCCGGAGGTCCCGCACCGGCCCGCGCCGGAGATGTCCGCCGCGTTCCGCGCCCGGGCCTCCGAGGTCGCGGACCTCCCGGGACTGCTCCGCGAACGGCGGTGGTGGGACGCGATGCGGCGCAACTCCGAGTTCGTGGAGTCCGTTCTCGAGTATCCGTATCGAGCGCCTCGGGCCGAGCTCACGGCTGGGGGCGCGGTCGGCGTCGGCGTCTCGGGGTTGGGGCCGACGCTGGTGGCGGTCGTCCCGCACGACGCGCCCCGCTTGACGGTCGAGCTGCCCGGCCACGGCCGGATCGTACCGCGGCGCCGTCGTTTCACCGAAGCCTCCGCGCTCCGCACGGGAGGCTCATGAGCGCCGCCACGGTCCGGCCCGGCCCCGTCCACGGGCGCGCCCGGGCGCCGCCGTCGAAGAGCTACACCCACCGGGCCCTGGTCGCCGCGCACCTCGCCCACCGGCGGTGCGTGATCCGGCACCCCCTCGACTCGGACGACACCCGGGCGACCGCGTTCGGACTCGCCCGCCTCGGAGGGCGTCTCCAACGCGACCGAGCGGCCTGGACTGTTCGGGTCGGACCCCGCCCGACGCGTCGCGTGACGATCGACTGCCGCGAGTCGGGGACGACCTTGCGCTTCCTGACCGCGGTCTCGGCGGCGGACGGACTCCCGGTCCGCCTCGTCGGACGGGGACGGCTGCCCGGCCGGCCGATGGCCCCGCTCCTCGACGCATTGCGCGACCTCGGGCTCCACGTCGCGGCGGAGCGTCCGGGACTCGGCCTGCCACTGCGGATCGACGGCGCGCTCCGCGGGGGCCCCGTCCACGTCGCCGCCGACCAGAGCTCGCAGTTCGCGTCCGCGCTCCTGTTCGCGTTGCCGACGGCACCCGAGGCGTCGGAGCTCGAGCTCGTCGGCCCCGTCGTGTCGCGCACCTACCTCGAGGCGACCGAGGCGGTCGTCCGGCACTTCGGCGTCCGGCTGGAACGGGACGGGCTGCGGTACCGCATCCCGGGCGGGCAGCGGTATCGGCCCCGAGCGTTCACTGTACCCGGGGACGCGTCGTCCGCGGCCTACCTGCTCGCCGCTGCCGCCGTCACCGGCGGCTCGGTGGAGGTGGACGGGCTCGACCCGACGTGGCCGCAGGCCGACCTGAAGCTCCTCGAGGTCCTTCGCGACGCCGGTGCCCGGGTCCGGCGCGGGGGGCATCGGTGCCGAGTGGACGGCGCGCCCTTGTCGGCGTTCGACGTCGACCTGACCGACGCGCCCGACCTCTTCCCGCTCGCGGGCGCGCTCGCCGCCTGCGCTCGAGGAGAGACCCATCTGCGGGGCGCCCCCCAGGTCGCCCTCAAGGAATCCGACCGACGGGCGGGCACGATCCGCCTCGCCCGCGAGCTCGGCGCTCGGGTCGCGGAACCGCGGGGCGCGGTCGCGATCTCGGGAAGCCGCCGACCGCGCCGACTCCGGCTGGCCGGCGCGCGCGACCATCGGCTCGTGATGAGCGCCGCGGTCGCGGCCCTCGCCGCCGACGGCCCGTCGCGGATCGCGGGCGCCGACTGCGTGGCAAAGTCGTTCCCCGGTTTCTGGGTCGCTTTGCGCTCGCTCGGCGCGGGGGTGCGCGTCCGATGATGTCCTGGGGCACCCAGTACCGCATCACGTTGGTCGGCTCGAGCCACGGGCCCCTCGTCGGAGTCGAAGTGGACGGGGTCCCCGCGGGCACCCGGGTCGACCTCGCGGACATACAGCGAGCGCTCGACCGACGCTCCCCGGTCGGCCGGCGGCTGGCCACACGCCGGCACGAGGAGGACCGCCTGGTGGTCGAGACGGGCCTCGCGGACGGGCGCGCGACGGGGTCGACCGTCCGCGCGTTCGTGCGGAACGAGGACGTCCGCCGCGAGCCCTACGATCGAATGCGCGACACCCCGCGCCCGGGGCACGCGGATTATCCAGCCCGCGTCCGCTACGGCCCCGAAGCGGACCTCTCGGGGGGCGGGATCTTCTCGGGGCGGATGACGGTTGGACTCGTCATCGCCGGCGCGATCGCGCAGCAAATCCTCGAACCGCTCGGCGTGGACGTCGTCGCGTTCACGCGGTCGGTCGGCGACCAGCGGTCGGACGCGCCGGACGACGCGCCCCTCGACCAGATCCGGAGCGATTCCGCTGCGAACGAGGTCGGCGCGCCCGATGCCGCCGCCGCGGTCCGGATGGAGGGGGCGATCGCGGCCGCCCGGCGGGACGGCGACAGCCTCGGGGGCGTGGTCGAGGTCCGGGCGACCGGGGTCCCGGTCGGAGTCGGCGAGCCGTTCTTCGACTCGCTCGAGAGCGCGGTCGCTCACCTCGCGTTCGCCGTGCCGGCCGTGAAGGCGATCGAGTTCGGCGCGGGGTTCGAGGCGGCCCGGATGCGCGGGAGCCAGCATAACGACCCATTCGTCTGGGACGGGGACCGCGTCCGGACCACCACCAACCACGCGGGCGGGATCCTCGGCGGGCTCGCCACCGGTATGCCGCTCGTGTTCCGGGTCGCGGTCAAGCCGACGTCGTCCATCGCGCGCCCGCAACGGACCGTGAACCTCGTCACCCGCACCGCGGAGACGCTGGTCGTCACCGGCCGACACGACCCGTGCATCGTGCCGCGGGCGGTCGTCGTGCTCGAATCGGTCGCCGCCATCGCGCTCGCCGACCTCGCGCTGCGCGGAGGGTTCCTCCCGTGACCGCCGTGCGGATCCCGGTCGCCGTCCTCGGCGCGAGCGGCTACGTCGGGCAGCACTTCGTCCGGCTGCTCGACGACCACCCGATGTTCGAAGCGGTGGCCCTCACCTCGACCGAGCGTTCGGCCGGCGAGCGGCTCTCGGACCGCTGGCACCTCGCCGAACCCCCGCCGGAGTTGGCCGAACGACGGTTGGAACGGTCGGGTCCGGCGACGCTCGCGCGACGCGGGGTCCGCGTCGCCTTCTCGGCGTTGCCGTCCGGCACGGCCGGCGCCGTCGAGACCGAACTCACCCGGCGCGGGATTTCCGTCTTCTCAAACGCTGCCGACCACCGTCGCGCCCCCGGGGTGCCGCTGCTCGTCCCGGAGGTGAACGGCAGCACGCTGAGCCGACGGACGCGGCCCGCCGGCGGCCGCGGCCTGCTCGTGAACAATCCGAACTGCTCGGCGACCGGCCTGGCCCTCGCCCTCGCGCCGCTCCGGGCGCCGCTCCGCCCGGTCCGGCTCGACGTGACGACGTACCAGGCACTGTCGGGCGCCGGCTATCCGGGGGTCCCCTCCCTTGCCATCGCGGACAACGTCGTGCCGTACATCCCCGAGGAGGAGGAGAAGCTCGCGCTCGAGACCGCCCACCTCTTCGGCCGGCTGCGGGGCGATCGGGTGGTGCCGGCCCGGTTCCCGATCCTTCCGCACTGCGCGCGGGTCGGCACCCGGGAGGGCCACCTCGAGGCCGTGACGGTCGAGGCGGCCGCGCGGCCCGACCGGACCGCCCTCCTCTCGGCGTGGCGCCGGTTCGACCCGTTGCGGGGTCTCGACCTGCCGACCGCGCCCCACCCCCCCATCGAACTGCGGGCGGAGGCCGATCGCCCCCAACCGATGCGCGACCGTTGGGCGGGCGCGCCGGCGCGCGCCCGCGGGATGGCCGCCGTCGTCGGGCGCGTCCGGTGGGAGCCGCCGTTCCTCCGCTTCTTCGTCCTGTCGCACAACGCGGTGCGCGGAGGGGCGGGCGGGTCGGTCTTGAACGCCGAGTTCGCGGTCCGGCGGGGATGCCTCGAGGCCGAGCCGTGAGTCGCGACGCCCCGCCGATCGTGCTCAAGTTCGGTGGCGCGTCGCTCGGCGACCCGACGGCCGTCGGCCGCGAGGTCGACGCCGCGGCCAGCGGCCGGACCCCGGTCGTGGTCGTCGCGTCGGCCCGCGAGGGGGTCACGGACCTCCTGGCCGACGCGGTCGCGCATCCCCGGGCCCGCGC
>JASHPZ010000057.1 GCA_030037815.1 Thermoplasmata archaeon
GCCCGAGCGGCGGCGGGAGGGGGAAGCGCGCCCCACGCACCGGCCCGCTCCGCACGGCGCAGGAGGGGCGTCGGGTCGAGCACGAAGGCGCGGTGGGCGCGCCCGGCCCACTTCCGCCCGTGCGACCGGCGCCGCGGCGAGAGCTCGTCCGCCCCTTCCTCGGAGCTCGTGACCAGACCCCGGCGGACGCCGAGCGCGATCAGCGCCTCGGCCGTCGGCCTCGTGCCGTCCGGATCTGGAACGCCGACGACCTGGAACTCCACGCGCGCCGGGTTGCTCAGGGGCCCGAGGCGGTTGAACACGGTCGGAACGCCCAACCGACGACGGGCCTCGGCGACCTGACGCGTCGCAGGGTGGAACAGCGGCGCGTGCAGGAATGCGATTCGGTGCCGGGCGTACGTCGCACGCGCGTACTCCCGGCTCCGGGTGACCGGCAGGCCCAATGCCTCCAACAGGTCGCTCGAGCCGCACGGGCCCCGCGCGCTGCGATTTCCGTGCTTCACCACCGAGGCGCCGGCCGACGCGGCGACGATCGCTCCGAGGGTCGAGACGTTGAACGTCGGGTAGCGTGCGCCGCCCGTCCCGCAGAGGTCGACGGCCCCGTCCCGTCGAGGCACCGGGAACGGGACCGCCCGCCGCCGGAGCTCCCGCGCCCAGGCGGCGAGATCGTCGCCCCGGATCGGCCGCGCCGTCATGGCGACGAGCAGCGCGGACCGCGCCGCCGGATCCGTCGTCCGGTCCGTCAGGCGGTCGAAGACGCGACGCGCGAGCGCGGGGGTGGGGGGCGCTCCGCGGAGGAGGTCAGCCAACTCGGCCGCGGTCACCGGCGCGCCCCGCGCAGGAAGTTCCGCAGCATCCGAGGTCCGTCGCGTGTCAGATAGCTCTCCGGATGGAATTGCACGGACTCGACGGCACGAAGCCGGTGGCGGAGGCCCATCACCGCGCCCGCGGCGTCGTGGGCCGAGACGACCAGCTCGGGCGGAAGGTGGGTCCGTCGGACGATCAACGAGTGGTACCGGGCGACCTCGGTTGGCGAAGGGACCCCGCGAAAGACGCCGAGGCCGTCGTGCACGACGGGGCGGACCTCCCCGTGGACCGGGGCCGCGGCGTGCCCGACCGTGGCCCCATAGTGGTCCGCGATCAGTTGGTGGCCGAGACAGATGCCGAAGAACGGTCGCTCCGCGTCCCAGCGCTCCAACAGCGCCCGCGAGAGGACCGTCCGTCGCGCGTCGGACGGGTGCCCGGGGCCCGGCGAGAGCACGATGGCGTCGGGGTCGAACCGCACGGCCACGCGTTCCGGTGCGGTCGACCGCAGGCACGCGACCTCCGCCCCCGCCGAAGCGACCTCCTGTTCGATGTTGTGGACGAACGAATCTTCGTGGTCCACCAGGAGGACCTTCATGCCGCGGACCCCAGCAACGTGCCCTCGACGTGCGCCAGCTTTGCGAGCGTCTCGTCGAACTCGCGCCGTGGGGAGGACCGATGGACGATCCCGGCGCCGGCCGCCGTGAACAGGCGATCTCCGGCCGCGAACGCCGTACGAATGGCGAGGGCGAAGTCGGCCCGGTGCCGGTCTACGCACGCCACGGTGCCGCCGTACGGTCCGCGCCACGTTCCTTCGGCCTCACGCAACAGCTCGATCGCCCGGATCTTCGGCGCGCCCGACACCGTGCCGGCGGGGAAGGCTGCGCCGAGCGCGTCGAACGGACCGACCCCCGGACGAAGGCGTGCGGTCACTCGGCTGACGAGGTGGTCGACCGCCGCGTACCGCTCGCGGCGCTCCCGGAACTCGAGACGGACCGAGCCGAGCCGGGCGATCCGGCCCAGGTCGTTGCGCGCGAGGTCGACCAGCATCCGATGCTCGGCGAGCTCCTTCGCGTCCCGTTCGAGCGGGGTGCGGCGTCGGCGCGCCCGGTGCGGCAACGTCCCGGCGATCGGGTTGACGGACGCGCGGCCCGACGCGACCTCGACCACCGACTCGGGGGCGGCGCCCACCACGCAGCGCTCGTCGACCTGCACCGCGTAGAAGTACGCGAAACGTTCGGAGCGGCGCAGCCGTCGGGCTCGCGCCCACAGGTCGGCGGGCCGTTTCCACTCCCGCCGGTGGGCGAGCACGACCTGGAACGCCTCCCCGTCCTCGATAGAGCGGATCAGTCGACGACTCGCCCGCTCGAACGCCGCACGGTCGAGCGTATCGTGGGCCGGACGACCGAGTGGAGCGGTCGGGCGCGGTGGGGCCCGGCGAAACGGGGCGGTCCGCTGCCGATGCACCCGGGACGCGAGGAGGAACTCTCCCGAGGGGAACGGCGCTCCGGCGGGCGGCGGGCCCAGCGCGGGTTCGAACTGGCCGACCGTGTCGAACCCGAGGTACCCCACCGCCGCGCCGTGCGGGGCCCGGCGGAGGAATCGGTCTACGCGTCCCGCGAGGTCCGGGACTCCGTTCCGGGCGGCGACGCGGACGACCGCGTCCGGCGCCTCGAACCAGGTGACGTCCGAGGCTCCGTCCGGCCGTCGTCGTTCGAAGTACGCGACCGTGGCGCCGCGTTCGGCGGCCTGGGTCGCGGCCTCGAACGGGCCGCTCACCGCTCCGCCTCTTCGACGAGCGCGCGGTGGAGCGCGCGTACGACGGCCGACGCGCGTCCTTCGGGGACCGCCAGGGAGAGCGCCCGCGGGGTCGCGCTGAACCCCTCAGCGCTCTCGACCGCGACGCGGGGGAGCCGGTCGAGGTCGGCGAGGACGCCGTCGCCGATCGCCGTGACGAGCGCGACGCGGAACGGGCCGTCGACCATCACGGCGGCTTCGCGCGTGACCGGGGCGAGCGCACGGATCCCTGCGAGCACCTGTCCGGGCTCGAGGACGAGGCAGAGGAGCGCCGACGACGTGTACAGTTGGACGAGGTTGACCCCTTCCCGCGAGAGCCGCTGGGCGACCTCCGCCACGATGCCGGGGCGCTGCCGGCCCCCGGGCACGCGCAATCGGAGCAGTCGCAAGGGGCGCAGCACGGTCAGCGCGCGGTTGCGTCGCCCCGGGTCGGCGCCGGTGATCGTCGTCACCGCGGACGGGTCCTCCAGCGAGCGCACCCGCAGCACGACGCCGTACGCGCGGGCGGGTTCGATGGTCAACGGGTGGAGGACGCGCGCGCCGAACTGAGCGAGCTCCTCCGCCTCCTCGTAGGAGAGCTCGGGGATCGGTCGCGCGTTCGGGACCTCCGTCGGGTCGGCCGACAGCACGGCGACGTGCCGCTTGATGAGCTCCACGCGTCGCGCGTCCAGGAGCGCGCCGAGCGCGGCCGCGGCGTAGTCCGAGCCACCGCGGCCCAGCGTCGCGACGCGGCCCTCGAGGCTCCGCCCGAAGTACCCCGTCACGACCGGTACCTGCCCGCGCGCCATCACGCGACGGAGTCCGGCGCGCACGAGCGGCCGCGAGCGGTCGAACAGGATGCAGGACGCGCCGTAGGTGTTGTCGGTGATCAGGCCCAGGTGGTCGGCCTCGACCGGCGTCGCCGGGCGCCCGGACTCCGTGAGCCGCGCGGCGAGCCAACCGACCGCGAGCCGTTCGCCGACGCTCAAGATCCGGTCGGCGAGGGCGGCGTCGCCGGTCGGGCCGCGTTCGAGCGCGTCGAACAGCTCGGCCAGTCGCTCGAGGTGACGGTGGGAGGCGCGCGGGAGCTCCGGGTGCATCGCCGTGAGGAGCGCGTGCACGTCCCGGTGTCGCGCGCGGGCCCGGGGATGCGCGACCGCGTCGGCCAAGAGGTCCGTGACCCCCTCGCGGGCCGACGCGACGACCACGACCGGGGTTCGGCCGCTGGCCGCGGCGTCGACCTCGCGGCCGACGGCTGTCGGGTCGCCGAGCGACGCGCCACCGAACTTGAGCACGACCGGCGGGGCGTCGCGACTCACGGCTCGGCCTCGAGGCATCCCCGCCGGACCGCAAACTCGGCGTTCAAGACCGACCCGCCCGCCCCTCCGCGCACCGCGTTGTGCGACAGGACGAAGAAGCGGAGGAACGGCGGCTCCCACCGGACGCGCCCGACGACGGCGGCCATCCCGCGGGC